>NZ_PGVA01000047.1 GCF_002860125.1 Bacillus canaveralius | reverse complement strand
AAATAAATTTATTTGATTTGAGCTTGACAAATTCGCTTTTATTTAATGCAACGCTAGTGATTTTATTTAAAAAACTAGTGGATTATCTCAGCAAATTCTTATAATAACGGAGTGAATTCTAAATGAAGAAACTCAGCTCATACTTGATACCTTTCCTTTCCTGTCTCATCATTATTTTTTCAGGCTATAATCCTCCTGTTGTGAACGCTGAAGAAATGGCAAAACAGGAAAAAGAGGTCATTGTTGTTTATAAAAATGAAAACGGCAAAGAAGATATAGTAGAAGAAAGTAAAAAAGTAGAATATGAGTTTAAAACAGTTCCGGC
The DNA here is from genome assembly GCF_002860125.1 of Bacillus canaveralius. GTDB lineage: Bacteria > Bacillota > Bacilli > Bacillales > Cytobacillaceae > Bacillus_BJ > Bacillus_BJ canaveralius. The sequence goes on along the minus strand of NZ_PGVA01000047.1, from coordinate 32,396 downwards.
TATATCTGTAGTAGCTACCGAAGATGATCTAAAGAAATTAGAATCAAATTCTAATATTGAATATATCGAGGAAAACATACCATTCAGCATTGCAGAAACCGGACCAGTAAAAGTTTTACAATCAGCACAGATTGCTTCCACAGGTGAAACCCAATGGAACATAAATGCAACAAATTCTCAAGAATCTTGGAATGAAGGCTATACAGGAGATGGTGTCAAAGTGGCCGTGCTTGATACAGGGGTCGCCAACCATAACGAGTTGAATATTACCGGTGGTGTTTCAACAGTTGATTACACAAATTCATGGCAAGATGACAATGGACACGGGACACATGTTTCTGGCATTATTGCAGCACAGCCTGACATTGCAAGTGTAAATGGGTTAGATATCACTGGGGTAGCACCTGACGCCGATCTATATGCTGTCAAGGTATTAGACAGCTCGGGATCAGGAAACCTGCAAGATATTTTGCAAGGTTTAGATTGGGCCATTGCCAATGGTATGGATATCATCAATCTTAGTTTAGGCAGTTCTGAATACAGCCAATTATTTGAACAAATGATTAATGATGCATATGAAAAAGGTATTCTTATTGTGGCTGCCAGTGGTAACGATGGATTAGAGAATTCAGTACATTATCCGGCAAAATTTAGTGATGTCATCGCGGTATCATCCGTGAATGAATCACTAAAAATAAGCGACTTTTCTTCAACTGGTAACGAAGTGGATTTCTCAGCTCCGGGTGAAAATATTATAAGTACATTTACCCAGGGAAATTATGCATTTCAAAGTGGCACATCACAAGCAACTCCTCATGTTACGGGAATGTTGGCTCTTTTAAAGGAGAAATACCCCAATTTGACAAATAGTGAATTAAAAACGCTACTTAGGAGAAATACCAAAGATTTGGGTGTTGCCGGCCAAGATCCATACTATGGTTATGGATTGATTTATTACAAGTCCAATGGAAGCGGCACAACGAATCCATCTGTAACTTACAAAACCCATGTTCAAAATTACGGCTGGTTAGGTGCCGTGTCTGATGGGGAACTAAGTGGAACAGTTGGTCAAGCGTTACAAATAGAAGCAATTCAAATTTCTTTAGAAAATGCTCCATTTACGGGTGGAATTTCATACAAGACGCATGTACAGGATTATGGCTGGTTAGAGAGTGTTTCTGATGGAAATGTTAGTGGTACAACTGGAAAGAGTAAACAAGCTGAAGCTATTCAAGTTAGTTTAAATGGAGAAATGGCAAACCATTACGATGTTTACTATCGTGTTCACTCAGAATTATTTGGTTGGTTAGGTTGGGCAAAAAATGGTGAATCTGCAGGTACAGAGGGATTATCAACACAATTGGAAGCCATTGAGATAGTTTTGACTGAAAAAGGTGGCGAATCTCCTGGTTTAACAGATAAACCATTTATTACAAAACCATCCGTGGTTTATTCAACGCATATTGAAACGTTCGGTTGGCTGGGGTATTCAGTTAATGGAGCAATGAGCGGAACAACAGGAAAAGCGAAACGATTAGAAGCAATTAAGATTGATATCACAAATGCTCCCTATAGTGGCGATATTACATATTCAGCGCATGTACAGGATTATGGCTGGTTAAATCCCGTAACTACTGGCGCAGTATCTGGTACAACTGGACAAGGAAAACGACTAGAAGCAATTAAAATAGCTTTAAATGGTGGTTTAGCAGATTACTTTGATGTTTATTATCGTGTTCACGTTCAGGATTATGGTTGGTTAGGCTGGGCAAAAAACGGTGAGCCTGCAGGGACACAAGGGCTGGCTAAACGAATGGAAGCTATTCAGATCGTTTTAGTTAAAAAAGACGGAGAAGCACCTGGTTCCAGACATATGCCATTTATTAAAGATCCTTCTGTTGCGGCAGGATAATGTTCCGGATGGTGAAACAACCGAACAACTGGTGAAAGTAAGTGGATAAGATTGAAATATATGGCTGGTTATGCTGGGTCAAATATGGAATGAGTGCCGAATCGGAAGGACTTTCAAAACGGTAGAAGTGATTAAAATCAAACTGGTTCCTTAAGGTCAAGTTGAATTTGTCAGTAAAACTGAAATGTTTATTCAGTCCGGCATTACTAACAAAAAAATAACTTTGATTTGATGCAATAAATTTACAAATGAAACTTTTTGGGGGTCTGACCCCACATTCGGTGAAGTGATAAAGTGAAGCATAAATAAGGAAAATTTTTAGTGAAGAGGCAGGAAATCATTGACGTTTTGAATAGTGTATTTTATTATTTATTTACAGGAACACTTGTTCCTGTAAATAAATAATTATGGAGGAATTGTATGCCGAGAAAACACCGTGTTTGGTATCCTGGTGCGATCTATCATATTATGGCCCGGGGAAATAAACGGTCAGCCATTTTTATCGACCACTTGGACTACTTAAAATATTTAGAGATTCTTGAAGAAGTCCGCAAGAAGTTTCCGTTTAAATTACACTCCTATTGTCTAATGACAAATCACCTCCATCTCCAACTTGAAACTACCCAGCATCACGTACAGCATGTTATGAAAGAATTGCATTCTCGCTATGCCATTTATTTCAATCAACGTTTAAAAATAGACGGTCATGTTTTTCAGGGCCGCTATGGTGCTAAATTGATTGAAACCGATGACTATTTTTTAGAAGTAAGCCGCTATATTCATCGCAATCCCCTACAAGCCAAGATGGTTGGAAAGTTAGTTGATTATCAATGGAGCAGCTATCCCTCTTTTGTAAACCTCAATCAAAACCCTCATATCGATCAAACAAAAACTTATTCTTATTTTAGCGAACAAAAACCGTACTGTTACAGACTTTTTGTGGAGGAAAAGAAAATCAATGAAATGGAGGAGCAGCCATGTGTGCAAAAGTGACAAGTATTGGGTTAAAAGGAATGGAAGGTTATCGAGTTAATGTTGAAGTGAAAACTATTGTGGGGATTGATTCTATTGTAATTGTTGGGTTGCCGGATACATCCATAAAAGAATCGAAAGAGCGGATTGTTGCTGCGCTCCACTCCTTGGGATACTCACTTTCCTGTCAAAAGGTAGTTATTAACCTTTCTCCTCCTGAACAAAAGAAAAACGGACCCATGTTTGATTTGCCAATGGCAATTAGTGTGTTATTGGGCTTAAAAGAGTTAGAGGTTCAAATTCCTGATCATACCGGTTTTCTTGGGGCCTTGTCGTTAGATGGGTCTATTCAGCCTGTTGAAGGGATGCTGCCAGCGGTTCTGGCTGCTAAAAGGGTGGGTTTAACAAAGCTATATATGCCATTTGATGAAAAGCTGCCTATACTGGAATTTGAAGGTTTGGAAATTATCTATGTTTCTTCACTGCAGGAAGTGATTAAGCATCTCTCAGGAGAAGAAATTATTCCGTTTTATCCTAGAACTAAAGAACAAGTTGCCGATATTGACTTTATAGACTTTCAACAAATATTAGGTCATAGTTATGCTAAAAGTGCATTAGAAGTGGCGGCTGCGGGCGAACATCACGTCTATATGACAGGACCGCCCGGCTGTGGAAAAAGTTTGCTGGCCGAAAGCTTTTCATCCATTTTACCTTCCTTAAGCAACGAAGCTCAACTCGAAATGATCAGTTTATACCAGCTAAGAGGTATCACCTATCCTCATACTCATGTTCCTCCTTATCGAAATCCGCATCATTCTGCGTCAGATGTTGCCATTATGGAGGTGGACAAAATCCGAAGCCAGGTGAAATATCGTTAGCTCACCGTGGAGTTTTATTCCTGGATGAAATTGCAGAATTTCCGAAAAAAACATTGGATATGCTCCGTCAGCCTTTTGAGGATGGCTATATTACGATCAGCCGCACCCGCGCAACGATCACATATCCAGCTTCATTTATATTAATTGGGGCTATGAATCCTTGTCCATGTGGCTATGCCGGCTCTAATACCCACTATTGTACCTGCACGTCCAGGCAAATTCTCTCTTATCAAAACAAGCTTTCAGGTCCTCTGAGAGATCGATTTGATATTAATCTTTTCCTGAAGCCCGTCGATTTTAAAGCAACGAGTGAGAAAGAAACAGAATCTTCAAAAACAGTGCGGAAAAGAGTTGAAGAAGCAAGGAACAGGCAATACGACCGTTATGGAAGAGAAATATGCAATAGCAGGGTTTCTTATGACCTGCTTATAAAAACAAGTCCTCTGACAGCGGAACAACAGCGTATTCTTCATCAGCTTTCCACAAAGAAAAATTGGAGCAACCGTAGACAAATTAAGATCATCCGACTTGCCAGGACCATCTCGGATCTTCAAGGAAGCATTCAAATTAATGATCAAAGTATTTGGGAAGCTATTAAATTGAACCGTCAACCTGTTTTGAAGAGGGGGAGTATTAGTGTTTAGTGTTTATCACTGAAATCTGGCACACAATATGGAGAAGTGACTGACGTGTTATAATAATAGGTAAGATACAAAGCATGTCGGAGGGGGAAAATTTGAGTCAGGGGAAATATACCAAACAGAGGTAGCATTTGCTATAAATGAAGATCTAAAAAAATAGGCCCCAAACAAGGCTGGAATAAATTCGATTGGTCACTATACTTTAAACATCCAAACATCGAAGCGAAAAAGTTGATGATCCAAGGAGATGAGCAAATTCAAGGATTGGTTGCCTATGAGCGTAAAGAAGGGTGGATACACATTCACTTGGTGGAGAGTGCACCTTGGAATATTAAGGGTAAGGTATTCTTAGGGGTTGGCCCTCATCTGTTTGCCATAGCATGTCAAAAAAGCTTTGAACTAGGCTTTGAGGGCTATGTGACTTTTATAGCAAAAACGAAGCTACTTGAGCACTACCAAAGAACAATGAATGCGGGATTGCTAAATCCAAGAACACGCCAAATGATCCTGGACACGGAGGCAGCAGAAAAGCTGGTTGCAACCTATTTTTGAGGAGGAATCAACCATGAAAATAAAAACATTAAGTAGAAAACGGATTATTGAACTGGAAAAAGCAGTTGAGAACGGTGTGTACGTTACTCCAGCTGAAATTTCAGAAAAACAAGATCTTTTGACAAAAAAGCTGATTGAACAAATGAAAAACAGCAAACAACAAATAGCTAACAAACGGTAACGGGGTCTGCTACAAGGACACATATTTTTGGTGATTAAATCCCCTATTCGTACAAGTCTCGCGTACACAGACAATACTGTCTTCCATACTTTCCCTCGGGACGTTCCACTTTTTCTATTTTCCAAGGATCATATTGTATTGCTAGGCTTTCATTATAAAAGCGCTGTTAACGCAACAGCGCTTTTGTACATGTATTTTAGAAAAGATACTCTTTGAGGTTTGTCCACTGTGCCCATGTAAATTACTGCATATCCAGAATAGAAAGAATGTAAAATACAAGCAACCGAACCTACGTCTCAAGCCCTAGAAAAGAATACAAATCTAGTCTGCTTAAATAGTCGACAGATTTCGGGTATAATTTAGACATACAAAGGTAAAGGTGAATTAAGTTTATCTTTTTTAGATTCGTTAACATTTGAAACCTTTGCATCATTGTCATCGTAATATATTTAAGGAAACTAGGTCAGGAGCGGTCCTTATGAATCCATTTTTATCATTTATCCTTTATTGGATGTTGCTTTTTCCAATCACAGTTTTTGTATGGCTGATCAGCTTTTTTGCATTTGACCAGACGTTTGCACTTTCCGTTATGTATGCGCTGGCATGTGCATTTCTGATTTTCATAGCAGTTAAAAGTTCTCTAAAGTCGCGATTTTTAAAAAAGCATCAGCTTGGCAGAAAAGAATATAAGTACATTAAGAAAAACTTGGATGAGGCGAAAACCAAAATCAAGCGATTGCGCAAGGCGTTTTTTCAAGTTAGAGATATCGCGTCCTTCAGGCAAACTCTTGAGACGGTCCGCATTTCGAAAAGAATTTATACGATCACGAAAAAAGAACCGAAACGGTTTTATCAGGCAGAACAATTTTATTATTCCCATTTGGATTCAATCGTCGAACTAGCTGAAAAGTACGCGTTTTTGTCAGCCCAGCCGAACAAAAATACAGAGCTTGCTATTACATTGCGTGATACACGGACAGCCTTAAAAGACTTATCCAAGACGATAGAAGAGGATTTGAACCACGTGCTGTCCAATGATATTGATTCTTTAAATTATGAATTGGATGTTGTGAAATATACAATAAAACCAAGACATGAAGATGGAAGGAGATTATGATGAACGAAAAATCCCCGCTTCATAAAGAACCAGGTACTGCCTTTAATGATTTGCTCTTAGATCCATTTGGTGATAATACATCCACAAGTCCTCAAGTCAAAATTGATGATACTAAACAGACGAGGCTCATTGATGTGATCCCGCAGGAAAGCAGGGAAAAGGCCTATCAGCTTGCCGATCAAATTGACCCAAAGAATCATCAGGCGATTATTTCGTACGGTACCCAAGCTCAGTCAAAGCTTTTAACGTTTTCCCATTCGATGCTTGAGCAGGTAAAAAAAGAGGATATTGGCGAGGTAGGCGAAATACTCGGCGATTTGATGAAAAGGTTAAGCGAAGTCAATCCGGACGAGCTATCCCCGGAAAAGCGATCGTTTTTTTCACGGATGTTCGGCAAGATTTCCAATTCAATTCAAGAGGTTCTTTCAAAATATCAAAAAACAGGTGCGCAAATCGATCGCGTTACCGTCAAGCTGGAGCGCAGTAAAAATACGTTATTTCAGGATATTCAATTCCTTGAAAAGCTTTATGAGCATAATAAAGAGTACTTTCATGCTTTAAATGTTTATATTGCTGCGGGGGAATTAAAGCTGGAGGAACTCTATGAAAAAACGATTCCCGAGCTGAAAAAAAAGGCGGAATCCACACAGGACCAGATGGCTTTTCAGGATGTCAACGATATGAGGCAGTTTGCGGATCGTTTGGACAAACGTTTGTATGACCTGAAGCTTAGCCGAGAAATTACCGTTCAAAGTGCTCCGCAAATTCGGCTTATTCAAAATACAAATCAATTATTAGTGGAAAAAATCCAATCTTCGATCTTGACAGCGATTCCTCTTTGGAAGAACCAGGTTGCGATTGCCTTGACATTAATCAGGCAGCGCCATGCTGTCGAAGCGCAAAAGCAAGTATCGAAAACGACAAATGAACTGCTCTTAAAAAATGCTGAAATGCTGAAAACCAATACGATTGAAGCTGCCAAGGAAAATGAGCGCGGCCTGGTTGATATTGAAACTTTAAAGAAAACGCAGGAAAACCTCATTTCGACACTGGAAGAAACGATTCGCATCCAGGAAGACGGTCGAAACAAACGCCGCCAGGCAGAACAGGATCTTATCACAATGGAGAACGAACTAAAGCAAAAGCTGCTTGAATGGGGACAAACGGACAGTGCTTGACGTGAAAACTATATGTCTGAAGAGAGAGTCCTAGCTACCAGGGCTCTTTTCTAATTTTTATTATATTGTAACAAAAAAATTAACTTAACACTGTCGGAAAAATACTTTTTAAATATGCCCTTTCTTGTGCTAGTGCTTTACAAAATGATTAATTCATGCGGGATATGATCTACTCAGTTTTACTATATTACATAGTATTGTTGTATCTTGTAGTCTTAGCAGTCTCCTATTACAAAAATATTTTTTCATTTTATGGAAAATATCAGGATTCGGAAATTTTCTGTCGAAAAAGTAAGAATAAAAAAAAAGAAGGAGGTTTGTTATGGATGGAAGGAAAGAGTGTTCTACAGATTGCTGACAATATACATGGAAGTATACAAATAAGTAAATTAGAAAAGCAGCTTATATCCACCCAAGCTTTTAATCGTTTACATAACATTCTGCAAAATTCCACTGTCTATCTTACGTATCCCTCGAACCAGACCAAGAGGTTTGCACACTCTCTTGGTGTGTTACATTTAGGTGGGGAAATGTTTAAACACAGTTTAATAAATGCAAATGACGACGTAAGATATGAGTTTCTAAACGCTATTAACGAAGAAATTCAACTTACAATTAATCATAAAGAATTTCAACGAATTCTGCGTGAAAGACTCAGTGCTTTTTTAGATCAAACTGACATCCACGATTTTAAGAAAATTGTTCCGAATGACCCTTTATTTGTTTCCAGTTTGCCGGCATCAATTGATAAGAACGAGCATTATTTTGCTTATTCTCTAATGTATCAATCTGTTCGTTGTGCGGCTCTGTTACACGATATCGGACATCCACCCTTTAGCCATATTGCTGAATACGCCTTAAAAGAAGTCATAGATCAAGTTAAAGAACAGCAAGAACTGACAATCAGGCAAAATAAATTTTTGGATATTACCGAAAAATATGCTTCTAACAAAGGGAAGATTGACCTTCACGAGAAAATAGGAAATCAGATTTCCGACAGATTATTGGAAAGTATTCTTCGAAACGATAGAGACAATATCAACAATAAGGAAGATGCAAAACAGCACTTGTTTTATTTGTTGGTGAATACTTTCACCACCTATATTCTTGAAGATAAAAGACAAGAAAATGGCGGTACTATATTTGAAAATGTACATAGAATAGTTGATGGCTCAATTGATTGTGATCGGCTTGATTATGTTACGAGAGATACCTGTAGTTCAAGCGTGAACAAGGGGAAAATTGAATATGATCGACTTATAAATTCTATGAAGTTAATGAAAGACGATCTGGGAAATTACATGTTTTGCTTCGACATGCGGACATTAAGTTCCATCGAAGATTTCTTTTCAAAGAGGTGGCATCTTTATAAATATATAATTTTTCATCATCGAGTAATAAAAACTGATGCTTTACTGGGAAAAGCGATTGTGAAACTAGCATGGGATTATTTAAATAAGGATGAGGCGGATACCCCACAACAAAATGAAAATACACTTCCTTTTGATATATCAGGGCTATGGAGGGCTGTTGAAGAGTTGTTTTCTGATTCAGATTATTTTAATGCTCTTATTCAATGGGATGATTCATGGCTGTTAACGGTACTTCGACAAAAGTACTTTTCTGAGTATCAATCAAGTGAAGAAGTCATAAAAGAACAGCTAGAGGAGTTGCTTTCTAATCGCAAAAATTATTACAGCCTTGTAAAAAGAATGGATGACTTTTGTGAAATTGACAATTCCATAATACAGACAATTAAAGACAACCGTGAACCAATTGAACAATTAAGAAACCAGATCAGGCTGCAAGGACTTCCCTCAATTAAACTTATTGATAAATTATGTGAACAAGTAGATAATTATAATAAAGAATCCGTAGCGAGCATTCTGAATGAGGGCTTCTTTTTATATAACCTAATGCTTTTAATGGAGGCTTTGACCGTCTCCAATATTCAAGATATTTTGAAGGAAACAATCGAGATTGTAGTGAAACAAGAAGGGATTAGAGATTTAATTGTTGCATTTAAACAACTTGGTACAGGTTTAGAAAAGAAAATTCCTTATCTGTATTATCATAATCGTATGGTTAATTTAAATAATTTTTCTAATATCCAGAATGAACTAAATCAAAATAAGTCACTCTTCCCAGTATTCTTTGCATATTTATGTGGTAAAGGAAAATTATCTAACAGCGAAATGCGAGAAATGATTGGGAAAGCTATTGGAGTTCGATTGTTGGAATTGTTTGAAGAACTTTATAATAGCTTGAAACAAGAAAAATAATTTCTCAAGGAGGAAGAATTATGTCTATTGTAATGGAAAAATCAAATTTCGAGGTTGCAAATATTATTTTATCTCAGTCAAATATGTTCACTTTTGAGGAATTATTAATACAACTGCATGAAAAAGGTATCGAGATTGAAGAAGAACAAGTTAAAATGACAATTAAAAACTTAAAGAGTTCCGGTCTGGTATATGACTACGGTACAAAATATTCATTGTCTACTTTAATGATGCGTTAACAATTTTGATGATACACAAAACCCTGGAGAAAAGCTATTCCAGGGTTTTTGTTTTGTGAAGATAATTTTTCATATACTTCACGTAAATCCTATTGCCACCTATACGAAAAACCTCCTAGCATTTAAAATAATATTCAAACTATTTGAAAAGCCGGTGGAAGTTACATGTTTACGGTTGTTGTCTTTCTTGGAGTATTGATGCCAATTGTCAGTCTTGTGATCTTATTTATGATGAGGCTGATTGATCAGGAGCTGGATGTACTAGAGCTCGAGAATGTAAAGGTTAGATTGGAAAAGGAACTGCATGAAAGTGAATATAAGCAGTTAAATGAACGTATTCAACCGCACTTTTTGTTTAATACCTTAAATGCCTTCTTATCTTTAAGTAGGATTGGGCGTTATCAGGACATGACAACCGGAATGGAGAAATTTGCACTTTTTTTACGCTATCGCTATCATGACCATGACGTGCTTGTTCCATTTAAAACGGAATTGGTACATACAAAAAATTACTTATCGGTTCAACAGCTTCGATTTGGTCCTCGGTTACATGTTAAATATGATCTCTCTCCCGCGGCTTTCGAATGTAAAATTCCTCCCTATACATTACAAACATTAGTAGAAAACTCTTTCAAACACGGATTAGAAAAAAGGCGTGGCGACAAAGTTTGTGTTATAAGACTTGCCCGTCAAGGGAACTGGGTAGTGCTGACTGTATTTTTATGGTGCCAATTGCACCGTTCGGGATTTATGGATATGTCGCAGAAGGTTCGAATGGAATGGTCGCACTTGCATATTTAATTGGGATGATAGGAATGATTTTTACTGCATTAAGTTATGCAAGAATGTCTGAAGCCTTTCCTATCGCAGGATCCGTTTATTCTTATGCACAGCGCGGGATTAACGAACATGTCGGCTTTTTTGCCGGTTGGGTGATCTTACTGGATTATATCTTAATCCCTTCGTTATTGTATTTAGTCAGCGCTGCAGCTTTAGGTGATATCGTGCCTGGGGTCCCAATGATTGTATGGCTTCTTATATTTATTGGAATTAATACTGTCATTAATGTATTTGGAATTGAAATAACGGCCAAAGCAAATAAGGTGATCGTTGTTCTTGAATTAATCGTGCTGGCGATATTTGTGATTGCCGCTATTATTGCCATCTCAAAGGGTGTAAATGGAGCAGAATTTAATTTTAAACCGCTCTATGACCGTGATAATTTTAGCATCGGAATGGTAATGGGTGCTGTGTCGATTGCTGTTTTAAGTTTCCTTGGTTTCGATGCCATATCGACGCTGTCCGAAGAAACAAGAGGAGGAAACAAAGTTGTTGGACGTGCAGTTATTTTCTCCTTATTGGTCGTCGGGGTATTATTCATTATTCAAACATGGGTTTCAGCCTTAATTTGGCCAGACTATACAACATTTGAGAATGCGGATGTAGCTTTTTACCAAATTGCTGAAATTGCAGGCGGTACCTGGTTGAAGTGGACAACTACCCTGGCTACGGCGCTTGCATGGGGAATTGCCAATGCATTAGTAGCACAGGCAGCTATCTCCAGGATTTTATATAGCATGGCACGTGACAAAAAGCTTCCTGGTGTTCTATCTAAAATTCATCCGAAGTTCCAAACTCCATACATCAGTACTCTTGCAGTAGCAGGAATCTCTTTAGTGGTGACAGTGTTCTTTGCTTCTAAAATCGATGGGTTGGCATCTCTTGTTAATTTAGGGGCATTAACCGCATTCCTGTTCTTGCATATCTCAGTTATCAATTATTTTATCCGCAAGAAAAAGAGCAAGGATTACTTAAATCACTTGCTATTCCCGGTAATCGGATTATTTATCATCGGTTTCGTATGGTATAGCCTTGATGCAACCAGCAAACAACTCGGTTTTATATGGATGGCAATCGGAATAGTTTATATGATTTATTTAAAGCTGGTGAAGAAGGATTCTTCTTTGAATGTGGAGTAAGAGACGGGGGAGGAATTTATTCAGGAAGGTCTTACTCTCTATTACCTGGAATCTAAAGTGGAAAATGGGCAGAAGAATAAATTCATTCGGTTTTTGCTAGCTTGGCCCAAGTTGCTAAGCTAGCTTTTTATTTGACTAAAAATATGAATTGCACACTTAAAGCAAGTCGAGCCGAAGCCTTTGAAAGAATACATTTGATAAATTTGAGTTTTCTTTCATAGATCGGGGATTTCGAAAGGGGGACAAACAAAAAAGACCTTGCCAATAATCATCAATGATCTCATAGCAAAGATCCTTATACTGTTTCGTAGATATTGAAATATATTAACTAAAAATCCTTTTTCGAGGTTTATTCCAAATTTTTATATACTTATCGCCTTCTTTTGTTATGAAGAATTTAATTCCGATCAATTTTAAAGGAGTAAAGATTTCTTTCATATATAATAACGGCATTACCTTAACCTCCTGTTTGTCTAGTAATCCAATAATAACTTGATAAAGGATCTCTATAAACAAAAAGTTCTCGATAAAGAACGACAGGATTTTCGATAATGATCGTATGTTTGCATGAATAAAGGGTTTAATATTGTTTGTTAATAGGGTATTTTGAAGAATTTAACAGAAAAAGATCACAAAATAACACCTCTCTACTGGGCGTTTATTTAATGTCCACTATATCTTTTTCAGCTAAACTTGGTTTTTGTAGTTGACTTTAAGTTAGACTCTCCAGAAAAAGACAGTGCGCATAAACGAGACTGGGGGAAAAAGCTATCATGATCAAAATAAGAGTGGAAAATTTCAATCCACTCTTAAAACAAGCTCTTATCGTTTCCTGTTTGTCAAAACCTTTTTAAGAGATTGGTTGACTTGATCAATGTCAAACGCCTCCGGATCAATAGGTCCATACCATTCGCGCAGCTCCTCCATGTATTCCTTTTCCTCTTGATCAAGTTGCCGGTCCCCCTGATCTTGAAAAGCTTGTAACAGAGCTGAATAACCGTAAATACCTCCAACGTCTTCCGGTGGGCATGCGCGTTTTCCTTTTAGGCAGACAGGGTATTTAAGCTTTTCAGATACTTGCTCGATCTTTTCTACTGTCACCATATGCTCCCAATCATCTCCGAAATCATAGGTGTAGAGGAATTTATCCTTTTCTGCTCGAATCCAGTCTCCCAGCTTTTCTTTCCGTGAATCAGCTGTTTCCCTCATTTTAGGAAGGAAAAACCCAGTCTCTAATTCATCTTCGGGAAGCTCAATCAAAACATCATTATATTCAAAACTGTATAAATGATAGTTTTCCCATCCCATTAATACTTGAATCACTTCATGCAGCTGGTGGAAGGTTAACTCGCTATGCACTTCGATCCTTCTCCAAATAGGCGGCCGGATACCTTTTAGTGATACTTTCAATTGGTACGTCATTATAGGTTTTGCTTTTCGCACAGAACTTTTTTGTTTTTTTGTTCCTGTTCTTATATTTTTGATCTGATAATCCAACAATTCAGCCACTTCTGCTTTAACGGTAGTTAATAAAAATTTTTTTATTTCGCCAATTTCCCCCTCAAATTTCGACATGGAATCGTATAAAATACTAGAAAAGTTGATAAAGGCAAAACCATTGAAAAATGGCGACGCAAAGCTAGAGGGACTAAAGGGGTGTACCCTATGTCAGCCAGCTGCCAATTTTAGTGCGGCGAAGATTCAAGCTTTTTCATCTTTTCTTATTTTGTATAAGGAGAGAAGTTAAATGAATAGAAATATCAAGCGGCTCATTGCGGGCGGAGTTTTCATGGGAGGCCTATTGTTTAGTACTGCGGCTTATGCAGAGGGAGACACAGCGCCAGCTGATGATACAGTAAACGCACCATTTTCCCAAGTTGCAGCAGGTACCACACCGGACAATAGTTTTACTTATTTCTTTGATAAGCTGTCTGAAGATTTGCAGTTATTTTTTGCGTTTAATGATGTAAAGGAAACCGAATTATTGCTTCAATTTTCTCAGGAGCGTCTTTCGGAATTAGCTGAACTGGCTGAGACTGATCAAGACCAATATATTACGCAGTTAATTGATCAATATTTAGATTCCTTGCAGCAGGCAGGTGATAAGGTTGCGCAGATTGTATTGGATTCGGATCTGAACGAAGAGGTAAAGGATCAGTTAACAAGTGAGTTGGAGCAAACTGCTGCACTCGATATCCCTGGCGAAGACTTATTAGCAGACAATAAATTAGAGGAATTGAATTCTACTAAAAAAGAAGCTTTTATAGCAGCGAGCGTGGTTAAGGAGTTAGATACAGAAAAGGTAAAAGCACTGCGTGCAGAAGGCCTGGGATTTGGACGAATTGTAAAAGTTCTTGCTCTATCTGAGGAAAGCGAAAAAACAGAAGCAGAAATTGTTGATTTATTAAAGAATAAAAATATGGGCTTTGGGCAAATAGCAAAAGAGTTAAATATAGACCTGGGCAAACTGGTTGGTAAAGTGATTAATCAAAAAGAAGATCTAATCGAAGAGGCGATAGAACAAGCGAAAAAATCAAACGATACAGCCACGGTAGAAAGATTGGAAAAATCACTGAAAGATATTAAGAAACAGAAGGTTGAATTTGAAATAGTTAAGGAATATGCGGAAATAGAGCAGGAAGCATCAGAGAAGCTTGCCAAAATTCAAGAAAAGCTCGCAACGGGTGAAATCACCAAGGCGGAAGCTGATAAAAAAATTAAAAAAATTCAGGAAAAAGTTGCAAAGGAACTGAAAGAATTACAAGAAGACGCAGATGAAGAACTGGCAGAACAGAATGAAGAAGGAAATTCCAACGACAGGGAAGAAGAAGATAACGAAGGGCAATACGACGATGATGAAGAGCAAAATGATTCAAATAATATAGCTGAGAACACAGAAAATAATAAAAAACAAGCAGAGCAAACTGCTTCAAAACAAAAGGAATTAGAAAAGGGTAAAAAAGAACAGGAACAAGCGGCCAGGGAAGCAGCTGAACAGGAACGTGAAAGACAAGAAGAACTGGGAGAGCAGCAGCGGGAAAAAGAGGAACAAGCTCGCAAGCAACAAGCAGAGCAAGAAAAAAAGCAAAGAGAACAAGCAGAACAAACTCGCAAACAACAAGAAAAATTAGCAAAACAGCAAGTAGAACAAGCTCGTAAACAACAAGAACAATTAGCGAAAGAACAAGCTGAAAAGCAATATAAAGACCAACAAAACCAAAATAAAAACGAAAACGGGGAAGAAGGAGAACATTCAGAAGACGGAGAAAATTAAGGTCAAAGGAGCCACGCCGCTGGCTCCTTCTATTTGTATTTTCTTATGAATTCTTTTCGGGAAAATTAAAAGCACTTTTAAAAAGCTTCTTTACCCCTTTAAACTTTAAAAGTATGATTATCTAGTAGGCATTCGGGGGTGGTCAGTTGCAAGATTCAGAGCTTGGTATATTAATTTCAGCAGCGGTAAACGGGAACGAAATAGATAGAGAAACAATCATTCGCCATTACCGACCATATATCATTAATACGGCCGGCCATATTACCGGTCGTTATATTAACTGGAGCGAAGAAGAGGCGAGTGTCAGCTTACTGGCTTTTAATCGTGCAATTGATACATATAACAGCCAGCGAGGCAGAAGCTTCTTAAATTATGCCTATCTTCTTATCAAAAGAGATCTGATCGATTTTTTTCGAAAAGAACAAAAGGCAGATCGTCTCAATCAAGATGAAGAATGTGAGGAAAAGCAATCTCTTAAATCTTACCAGCAAACTTTACAGGAAAAAGAACTGATTGAGGAAATTTTGGAGTTTAAGAAGAGCTTAAACGAATTCGATATTCTTTTTGAAGAGCTGGAGCACTATGCTCCAAAACATAAAGATTCAAGGGATAAAATGATTTTAATGGCACACCAGTTTGTCGGCTTTCCTGAATTGGTGGAGGATTTTTTGAAGAAAAAACGCCTGCCTGCGACACTCTTTAGCAAAAAAACGGGCTATTCTATTAAAACGGTCGAAAGGCACCGAAAATATTTAATCACGTTAATCATACTAAGGCTGCATCCGGAATGGCGCCAGTTGACTCAATATATCAGCATTCCAGCGGGAGATGAACAATTATGCTGAACAATACAATCTATCAGGGAATTGTTATAGAGGTGAACCAGGAATATGTGGTGATAATGTGCGAGGGCGGTATTTTTAAAAATATTCCCTGGCCTGAAGATGGTGTGCCTCGGATTGGCCAGCTTTACACCTATTCTGAAAAAAGCACCAGTCGGTTCCGGCCAATTAAATATTTATCACTTGCTGCAATTTTGGTGCTCTCTGTAATCGGTTATTTTCTTTTCAATTCGCAGACTCAACAAGATTCGTATGTAGTCGCAATTGATATTAACCCTTCCGTTGAAGTTCATATCGATAAGCAGTTGAATATACTGAAAGTTATTCCGGTCAATGATGATGGACAGGAAGTAATTAAATCGATCTCAACAGAAGATGAAAATTTATATACATTTATTGATGAATTTATCCGCCATACTGTCAAAAAGAAATATTTGAAAACGGATAAAAAAGGGCTGGTAGCAGTTACGGTTGTGCCGCTTAGAGGAAATTTGGATGAACTGGATGATGATATCCAAAGTGCTTTGACGGTCTCACTTAATGATAATAAGGTCGATGCCGAGGTGTTTATCAAAAAAGAAAATAAAAACACTCTAGATAAAGCCCACAAAGCAAGTCTTTCAATAAATAAATATGTAAGCTATAAGGATCTAATAGACAAAGGCCACAACATCAGTAAAGAAACGATTCGCAGCCGATCAATTGCGGAATTAAAGGAGCTTGGGCAACAACCACGGCAATCCGTTCAGGGGAATAATCATTTAGAAAAGATTAAACCCAACGATAATAAAGCTAAGGTTAAACACGATGATTTACCTAAAGAAGAATCTTCACCTACTGGAAGTCGTACTCCAGATGTTGGTTCAAACAATAAGTCGGTTCCGAAGGCTGTAAAAAAAGAAGAGATCAATAACAGCAACAATACTTCAAAGGTTGAAATAATTGATAAAGATCAAGAAAATAAACAACCAGCAGGAAACCAAAATCAAGATAATGAACAACAAAATGGGCGAAAACCAGTTCCTGATAACAGTAGTATAAAGGAAGAAGATCAGAATGAGATAGAAAGGGATGATCAAGCACCAGCAGAGAACGAAAATTTCAAGCCTCCTGCAAATGACGATCATCAAGAGCAGGAACAACAAGAAACAGTAGATGGGATGGAGGAAGATGATGCCGATCAAAATGACGAAGAACATGTTCGTGAGAGCAGATATTTAAATTCAGAGAATCCTGAAAAAGATTGGACACAATAAGCCAGAAAAGCACCCTTGCAGGTGCTTTTCTATAATTGGAATTAGCTAGAGTTCACTTTGCATTTTAATAGTTATTCCGTGATAACAAAATTTGTGAGCATGTTCTGTCCATGTTCATTAGTATAATACTCTACTTCAGCTCTATCTCCTGCATTAAGAGCGCCAAAATCTACATTTTCTCCAAAATTCTCAATTCTTAGTGCAAGAGGAGTTCCTTCAGATGTTATAACTTCTATTGAAGTCTGGTCAATTTGTCCTGAAAATTCTACCTGCTTTGTATTAATGTCAGTATTCACATTATTTTTATTAACCTCGTTGGCTTGATTGGGTTCTTCACTCGCCTGATCTTCTGCTGATTTATTTTCTTTGTTCTCTTCATGCGGTTTTTCGTCAACCACACTCTCTTTATCTTCATTAGAAGTTTTTATTGAGGGTTCTGCTTTGTTATTATTTCCGGATGTTTCATCATTGTTAACCTTGGGACTACAAGCTGCTATTATCAAAACAACTATCAACAAAGTTAAGAAATTAAGTTTTTTCAATTTAATCACCACCCTATGAGTCGAAATATACATCATTATGTAGAAATTGTCGAGTCCTACAATAAAGGTAAAATTTAACATAATTAAATTAATTTTTTTGCATGTGAAAGTAGTTTTTATATACATAATAATTTATTGTTCAAACAAAGTGATTCTAGTATTTATGGATTAAACTGCTTTAGTTAGTCCCCTTCAACCGTTCATATTTCTTCACAACAGAGCTGGGTGTCCGTTTCAGCTTCTCAGAAATGGTTTGCATACTCAGCCCAGCTTGGGCCCATTCTAAAAGCTGCTTTTCCTCTAAAATGGTCCATGGACAATAGTTCCGGGCCTTTTTGTATTTGCGTTCCTCCTTGACCCAATCGGGTTCAGGGGGAAGGGAATAAGGCAGCATCTTTGAAAAATCAATTTTTTCTTTATTATGGGCAGCCCATTTCCAAAATTCCTCGACGTCAATGAATGTGAATTTCTTTTTATATCGGGTAATCTTCTCTTTGTATGGCAGGCCATGCCGGGCAAGCCATCCTATAACTGTGTTTCTGTCTACCTGCAAAATTTTCGCCAGCTCACCGGCGGTAATGTTTCCGGTGCTCGTTTTTGTGTTGGATGTACCCATTTTCCGGATCAGCGTCATTTCCAATGACTTTGGTGACCGGCCCAATTGTTTCGCGATTTCTGTTAATGGCCGTTTTCCCAGATTTTCTTTTATAAAAACCAATTCATCTTCTGTATAGATCATAAATTATTCAAAAAATCCTTTCTTTCATAAAGTGGCAGGCACCGGAATCCGGCGCCTGCCATGTTGTCTGCTTGCAATTATATAACTGCTAAACTTTGAAACGGCTGATGAGCTCCTGTAAATTCACCGCCATATCTGACATTGAGCTTGCAGATGAAGAGATTTCCTCCATTGCCGCCAGCTGCTGCTCTGTTGCTGCTGCAACCGTTTGTGCATGCAGGGAAGAATCCCTTGAGACAGACGTTACACTCGTTACTGTAGCTGAAACTTCCTGTGCTCCGGCTGACATTTGCTCCGCGGATGCAGCCATTTCATCAATTTGCCCGCCCATGTCTTCCATCGAACCGATAATTTCTTTAAACGCATTTTCAGTTTTTTGGACTATACCCAGGCCTTCTTTTACTTCTGACTTGACTTGGGTGATCGATTCGTTTGAACGCGTCATATCTGTTTGGATTTCTTTAATCATTTCCGAAATTTGCGCTGAAGACTTCTGGGATTGTTCCGCAAGCTTACGAACTTCATCGGCAACAACTGCAAACCCTTTACCATGCTCTCCGGCGCGTGCTGCTTCAATCGCCGCATTCAATGCAAGCAAGTTAGTCTGATTGGCGATATCGGAAATGGTTTTTGTGATTTCACCGATTTCCTGTGATCGTTTATCCAGAAGTTGAATGACCTCGCCACTTTGATTAACGGAACGATCAATAGCATGGATTTGCTCGACGGTGTCGCCTACATATTCTCCGCCTTGTTTCGCCTGTTCTGAGGCCTTTAAGCCAGCTTCTGCGATCGATGAGGACGCTTCCGCAATCAACTGGATGGCGCCTGTAACCTCTTCCAAGGATTTTGACGTTTCTTCAAGGCTTGCCGTTGTATCTTCTGCACCGCTCGAAACCTGTTGAATTGCGGCTGTAATCTCTTTTGTCGCACGGCCTGTTTCCTCCGCTCCTGCTGTGAGCTCTTCGGAAGAAGCGGCAACCTGCTCGGATGTTTGCAGTACCTGGTTAATCATATGCCGTAAATTGTCTTTCATTTGATTGTAGCTGGCGGTCAGTTTGCTGATTTCGTCGCCTGCATCATCATCGACATTTGAAGTAAAATCTCCGCTGCCGGCTTGCTCCATCGCAATTGTGATTTTATCGAGCCTATTTCTTAGTCTTTTTGTAAATAAGACAACAATGAAAAATGCCAGAGGTAAAATAATTGCCAAAGCAATTGCGAATATTATGTAAAAACTGCGCAATGTTTCATCAATAACACTTTGCGAAGCTCCCACATAGAAGATACCGACAGCTTCTCCGCTGCCGTCTTTAATCGGCATATAAGCAGTTTGATAGAAGTTTCCGGCAACCTCAGCTTCACCGTAAAAATTCTTTCCATCTTTTATTACAGTGTTGGCTACTTCAGATGATACAGCGGTTCCGACTGCCCGTTTTCCCTCATTCATGACATTTGTTGAAATTCTAGTGTCACCCTGGAAAATGGTGACCGTATCACCTGTGTACTCTCCAATTTCATCGACAATTTCAAAGTTGTCATTCAAGACGACTTTACCTTTTTGAAGCTTTCCGTTTTTAATTGTCCAGTCACCCGGGTATTTTTCATCTATATAGCTTGAGGCAAGGTTTAGGTCGCCTTTCGCTTTTTCAACAGCAACCTTTTTAATTCCTTCCGTTACTTCACGGGAAACAACTGTCCCGATCACGGCTGAAAACAGTACAACAATGCTTAGTACAATTAAATTAATCTTTGTTCCCAGCTTTAAATTCATTTTCATTAACTTCCTCTTGTTCATAAACTACCTCTCTCCCTAAGTCCACTTGTATTGTAATCGATTTCTAATCCATGCTCACTGAAATCTGTTCCTTAAAAGCATCCAATACCATAGGCTTTGCAATATAATACCCCTGCAGCAGTGGCACCCCCAGATTTCTGGCCACTAACAGGTCCTCTGCAGTCTCAACTCCTTCCAGAACCAACACGTTTTTTCTATTCATATATGTAAGCAAATATTGAATGCTTTGTTGTTTAACTAATGATTCTGATAGCTGAGTGGAATATGTATGATCCAACTTAACAAATTCCGGTTCATGGCGCTTAATCTTTTCCAGAGATAGATCAGTAATCGGCAAATCATCAAATGCAAGTTGAAATCCGCTTGATCTTAAAAACTCCAAACGATCTGAAAAAATCTCCTTGTTCCAGCAGTCTTCTTCAACAACAGCTTCATTGATCTCAAAAATGATCTCACCTTTAATATCGGGAAAATGATTAATTAAGCTCTTTATAAACTTCGGAAATTCAGGGTGGATTAATGTTGATGGGAAAACATTAACAAACAGGAAATATTTTTTGAAAAAAGGGTAGTTCTTTATGGTGTTCCGGATTGATGCAGTATCAAGTTCATAAAGAAGGCCCGCTTTGCGTGCATTTTCGAAGATCACCAGAGGACTGGTGCCTGCGTCAATCCGAAAAAAAGCTTCATAAGCGAAAATCGAGTTTGTCTCTGTATTCCAAAGAGGCTGATATTCACTGAAGAAAGAACGTTTCTCTAATATTGCTGAAATATAATTTAGATCACTCATTTAATTCTTCTCCTCTCCTCTGTGGATTCTTCTAGTTTTATAGATTTTGAAATACAATTAAAGCTGGAATAATTTATAATGAGTAGATATACCTATTACATTTTACTTAATGTCTAGCTTTGTAAATTATATCAATATTCGTGAATTTTTCAACATATTTTTACAAAATAAAACAAAAAACTTCATTTTTCCCCATGAATCCAAATTTAGGGAGCTGTTCCGCATGTAACGGATACGGTTATCATTGCCAGGAATGATTATTTAAAAGGAATATTTAACAAGCAAATCCTGATGGATAACAATGCTTTCCTTGTCAGTTTCAAGAAAGCTCTTAAAATACTGGACAATGAATATAAAGGCTTATTAAAGGCAGATATTTTATATGAAATAAGTAAACATCGACACCCGCAAAGTGACGAAATGAAAGCTCTTGAGGTGTACCGCAATCATCTGAAACCAAACAGTTTATTTAGCCACTTTCATGACTTGGTGCTGCCGGCGTTTAAATATTGAAATTAACCGACAAAAATCGCTACTATTAGTCTTAAAATAACTTGAGTTTTAGAAAAAAGAGAAAATAGTCACATTTTATTGGGGATATTAAGGTTTCATTTATGTAAAAAGGCGGTATAAAGAAAGTAATAACTTTTAGAATAGTTTTACAAAGTGATTTCATTGAGCGGACATTTAAAAAAAGAAGGAGTGGCTGAAAATGAAAATCAAAGCAGGAAGCTGGAGAATGCTTACTTCCGAAGAGAAAATCTTTCTTTTAGAATCAATTAGCCAATGCTCCACTTTAAAGCTGGGCAAAAGGTGAAGATGATCATCTTCACCTTTTGCCATTTCTGTTTTATTAAAGATTACAAGCTGTTAAATGATCCTTAATTATCTCTTTTGCTCCTTTTCGCCATGCCTTGACCGCTGACACAGATACAGATTCCTTTTCGGCAATTTCTTTAATTGTCAGACCGTCAAGGTAAGTGTAAAGAACCCATTTAGTTTGTTTCTCAGTCAGCGGCTCACAGTAGGAGAGTAATAGTTTCCTTTCTAACGGCCGATCGGAGCTGAGGTCCTCAATCAATTCCCAAAACTCTTCTTTCGGGTAAACGCTGCGCTCTTCATTCTTCACGTTTTTGGCCAGTTCTGATAAAAGCTTCCCTTTTATATACGTGTACGCATAGTTCAAGAATAACCCTTTCTCCGGATTAAACCTTTGTTTCGCCTCCCACAAGCCGATTAATGCAATTTGGTAGAATTCCTCCTCATTCTTGTAAATGTTCAGGGAGTGTATTACTTTATGGATCATCGGATTGTATTGCTCGACTAATTGCTCGAAGCTCTCCACTTGAAATTCCTTTCAGGAAAGCGCGCCTATCCTTTTTATTCCCGGGTAGCTAAAACATAACGGGAACAAAAAAATATATCGAATCGAGAAAATGACGTTATTGGCCACCATAATGACGTTATGGTCGACCAAAATGACATTATTGACGATGGAAAATGAAAATTAATAAAAATTTTGAGGATACCGGGAAATTTACATGGCTGAACCTCGGTTATACTTCCAACCTATTTATTTTGTGATCAAGCAAATTGTTTGTCCTATTAATAATCGTGAATGCCTGTACATATTGTTTTTAATAACAGATATTTTTTAAAGGAGCTTGGTTTATGTACAGAAAGAGAAACTTATGGTTAAAAAGAGGTTTTTTCATAGGGGCAGCAGCATTTGTGTTTTTGATTATTTTCATCGCTCGAATGATCCATCTTGGTCCAGACAATCAAGCTGAAGAAGCGATCGATCAATTTTATCAATATGAACAGGAAGGGGATTTCTCGGAATCATGGAGTCTGTTTCATTCTACAATGAAGGATCGTTTTGAAAGGGGCGATTATATCAAGGATCGAGCTCACGTCTTTATGAATCATTTTGGAGTAAAAACATTTTCTTACGAGATCGGCAAGGTGGAAGAAATAAAAGATTGGAAAATCACGGGGGAATCCGTTCCCATCGCACTTGCATACAAAGCAGAAGTTATCCAAACTTTCAAAGGGAAGTACGGGAATTTTGATATACATCAAGATGTATATGCGATTGAGGAGGAAGGGGAATGGAGAATTAGCTGGGATTATAATCAGTGACGCTTGTCTATGACATAGAAAAGAGACAGTCCGCAAACTGTCTCTCAATCTTCCTATATAGCCAAATGGCCTTTTAACTCGTTCTGCAGGCGTAATTTCTCTTCATCCGATACGATTAAGTACCACACTTTGCCGATCGTTTGACCGTTTCCAGTGACAGTCAGCTGCTGAATATTTTTTCCTGCATTCTTATAATGCTTTTGAATATCAACCATTTCGTTGAAAGTGAGATTGGTTTTAATATTATCACCGAGCGCCTCGAAGATACCGCCAAATCGGGTTAAGGAAGAAAGGCTGGCTCCTTCACTGATTACGCCTTGAATAATCTGGCGCTGCCTGAGCTGGCGTCCAAAATCTCCTCTTGGATCCTCATACCGAATTCTTGAATATGTTAAAGCTTTCGCGCCATTTAAGGTAATTTCTCCTTTAGGAAAATGAGCACCTTCCACTTTTAAGTCCATATCATTATTTATTGTTATTCCACCAACTGCATCAACAATATCCTCAAAGCCTTCCATGTTGATTTGCATATAATAGTCAATCGGGATATCCAGGAAGTTTTCCACAGTATCCATTGACATTTCCGGTCCGCCAAAAGCATAAGCGTGGTTGATCTTATCATCAAACCCTTTACCGATAATTTCAGTTCGCGTATCACGTGGAATACTGAGCATTTTAACAGAATTTTCGTTAGGATTAACGGTCAGGACAATCATCGTATCAGAACGCCCTTTGTCACCATCACGCTCATCCACACCAAGCATTAAAACAGAAAAAGGCTCCTGCTGTGCAAACGTGACCTCTTCGATGCGTTTTTCTGATTTCTCTCGCTTAATCGGCTGATGCATCGTTGAAACAGCATCTGTTAAAGATTTATATACAGTAAAGCCGTATGCACCGGCACCAACAACTAATAGAAGCAATACAATTCCAGTAATGCGAAGCCATTTTCTTTTTTTTTTTGTCTGTTTTTGTTCAGATCTCATGCTAATTCCCCCATTAGTGAACAAAAATCGACTAGCTAACTAATAGAATAGCAGAGAAAAGGGTTTTTGGGTATTCAAATTATAACAATTTTTCATAGTTAAACATTAATAAACACCTTTTTGTATTTGGAACATTTTGCTTGTAAATCTGTTTCCAAATTCTCCTCAAGCTGTGGATTTTAATCTTTTTGTATATTTTTCTATTGTGGAATAATAGGTAAAAAAAGGTATTTAGCAGCTTTGAAAAAGAGTATGAAAGGGAGAATTACATTGAGAAAGGTAAAGAAGGCCACAATTCCGGCGACAGAATTGGGAAAAAGATTCTTGCCGGCAACAAAAGCTTGCCAAAGAAATGTTGCCTAAGGTAGATAAGCCAAACATCGAGAAGAAGCAATTAACTCTGGTATAGAAGATATTATTATAGTAACTGGAAAAGGGCACGTGCGATTGAGGACCATTATGACCATGCCTTTGAGCTGGAACATAATTTGCTGGAGATAGAGAACCTGGAAGAGAGTCTTGATATATGCACCAGGTATAATTTTCTATGTCTTGTTTCTATTTGTTATAGGCATATTTATAATATCCAGTGTAGTAAAGGGAAGTATTGTATAGTCTTGAATACTAATAGGGAATGTGAAATAATATACTAGATATTTTTTCCCAATTAGAAGAGTTTTTTGCATTCAGGACTTGGCGAAGGACTGTAAAATGATTTTGTTTGATACAATATATAAATCAGGAAGGGTCAAATATGATGAGAGTGAAAAAGGCGATCATTCCAGCTGCTGGACTTGGAACGAGATTTTTACCTGCAACTAAAGCAATGCCTAAAGAGATGCTGCCCATTGTTGATAAGCCAACCATCCAGTATATTGTTGAAGAGGCGATTGAGTCTGGGATAGAAGACATTATTATTGTAACTGGAAAAGGGAAGCGTGCAATAGAAGATCATTTTGACAATGCCTTCGAGCTAGAGCAGACATTGTTAAACAAGGAAAAGTTTGAGCTTCTTGAAAAGGTTCAGGCACCATCAAAACTTGTAGACATTCATTATATTCGCCAAAAAGAACCCAAAGGGTTAGGACATGCAGTTTGGTGCGCCCGAAACTTCATTGGAAATGAACCATTTGCTGTTTTATTGGGTGATGATATTGTACAGGCAGATACTCCTTGTTTAAAACAATTGATTGATCAGTATGAAAGAACCCATTCTTCCATTATTGGAGTAAAGAGGGTTTCTGAGAACGAGACAAACCGCTATGGAATTATTGACCCAATTGACCAACAAGGTCGAAGCTTTCAAGTTAGAAATTTTGTTGAGAAACCAAAGCAGGGAACTGCCCCTTCAAACCTTGCTATTATTGGGCGCTATATTTTTACACCAGAAATTTTTATGTTTCTGGAAAAACAAGAAATTGGAGCTGGTGGCGAGATTCAATTGACAGATGCCATACAAAATCTAAATCAAATTCAGAGAGTGTTTGCTTTTGAATTTGAAGGTGAACGATACGACGTTGGTGAGAAACTAGGGTTTATCCAGACGACAATCGAATTTGCGCTTCAAAATAAAGAACTTAAAGACGAATTGTATAAGTATCTTTGTGAAAAAGTATCAAATAAGGTGAACTGAAGTTTGTAGACAGGCTCATTCGTTAGACTTTTACTGTGAGCGCACGAGATGACATCTTTTTAAAGTACATGCCTCAGGTATAAAATGTACTTTAGAGGATGTCTTCTGTATGTTTATTTAAATTATTTTATCCTGATCTATCGTTTTTGAAGTGTTATTATTTAGAGATAGAAAAAAACGCCCACAGATTCATACAATGCAATAAATACTATAAATAGAAATAGGTGAAAAAATGAAATTCGTTTCAATCATAGTACCTTGTTTCAATGAAGAAGAATCAATAGAACTTTTCTATAATACTGTGAAACCGATACTGGAAGAAATTCATATGATTTCATATGAATTTGTCTTCGTAAATGATGGAAGTAAGGACCGTACAGAATTGGTTATGAAGGAGTTAAGCCTGAAGGAGGATTGCGTTCGCTTCGTCAATTTTAGCAGGAATTTTGGAAAAGAAGCTGCTATGCTTGCCGGCATAGAAGCTGCTAAAGGGGATGCGGTTGTTTTAATGGATGTGGATCTTCAGGATCCTCCAGAGCTATTGCCTGAAATGATTCATGAATGGCACGATGAGGGGTATGATGTCGTCTACACGAGGAGATCAACTCGTTCAGGTGAGCCCCCAATTCGGAGTTGGTTTGCGAAACAGTTTTATAAACTGATCAACAATATGAGTGATGTCCATATTGTTGATGGAGCGCGCGATTACCGTTTGATGGATCGCAAAGCGGTAGACAGTTTCTTGCAGTTAAAAGAAAGAAACCGTTTCGCCAAGGGATTGTTTATGTGGGTAGGCTACAGATCCAAATGCCTTGAATTTGAAAATGTTGAACGTGCGGCGGGAAGCACAAGCTGGAGCTTTTGGAAGCTGGTTCATTATGCAATTGATGGGATAGTATCGTTTACCATTGTCCCATTAAGATGGGCAACGTATTTTGGCTTTTTTAGTGCCAGTGCTTCATTCCTGTTTATGTTTTATGTTATTTTCAAGAAAATTTTTCTGGGTGATTCAGTTAGCGGATATGCCTCAATGGTATCGATTATGTTGTTTTTTGGCGGGATTCAACTTATTTTTCTCGGGATAATTGGCGAATATATAGGAAGAATTTTCATCGAAGTTAAGGCCAGGCCTCATTACATTACCAAAGAACAATCGGAAGACATGGAGGTGGTAAAAGGAAAAAGGAGCACGACGTTAGTCGTTAGGAGAAATTCTTAAATGGAAAAGAAAAGCCTGATAGACACAAGTTTAAATTTGCTCCAATTCCGGTTTATCAAATACTGCCTAACAGGGGTATTCAACACGGGGCATCACTATTTTTGGTTTTGGCTGTTAAGTCCATGGTTTGGGTTTACCTATGCAAATGTAGCAGCTTTCATCATTGCGAACATTGCCTCGTTTTTTATTAATAGTATTTATACATTTAAAGTAATGCCAAATCTTAAAAGTTTCATTAAATATCCAATAGTTGCAATTACACAACTTATCATTGCTTATGCGGTACCTTATTCTATACTAAATTTTACCAGTCTAAATGAATATCTTGTTCCAATCGTGACTACCATCATTAACTTGCCAGTTGGTTTTCTTCTTACAAAACAGGTATTAAGCTCCGAAAAAGACATGTAAAAAAACAGATAAAAAACAATGCCGAGCTTTATACAAAACCAGAGGGCTTGTTTTCGTGTTAACACTTGAGTAAAAGAACCAAAAAGGCTTAACTAACTGTTATGAAATATTAATTTTTACAGATTCACTAATTTTATTATTTGAGGTATATTTATGGGACACTTTTTAAGCGAAGAAAAAAAATCTTTTTTGGCATTTGTTCGTGAGTCTAAGCTTCTTTTATTGGTGACTTTGTTTTTTGTTTTTTTAAGTTACGGGATCAAAATCGTTAATTATGATTTTTCAATTGATACAGAATTTATTCTTAACAATTATGCAGGCCAGTTGTCGGCTTGGCAATCCATAGATAGAATTGGTTTAGTATTTACGAAAAAGCTGTTTTTTAATGGCTTTAATCCTTTTGTTGCCAATTTATTAACTTATTTTACCCTAGTGGTAGTTTGTTTTATATTATGCTACCTGGTACAAAGAATATTAAATAATCATGCAAAAAAAATATCTTTGGTAGTCATTCCTATTTTATTTTCAACACATCCTATTTTTGCAGAGCAATTTAATTTTGTTTTACAGGGTTTTGAAGTAGTGTTTGCTGTGTTATTGCTCGTGATTGCACTCCTTTGCAGTTTTTATTATGTTGAAACTAATTATAAATCTTTTGCTTTGCTTTCAATTTTATTATCTGCATGGGGCTTTCTAACCTACCAATCATTACTTTTATTGTATGTTGCTGGGACAATTGGAACTATCCTGTTAATGATTTATGGTCATGAGAAGGAAAATCAGGTAAAAAGACTAAAAGTATATTTTTTAATTGTTTTCAAGTATATATTTATTTTTCTGACGTCATATGTCTTTTCTAGGGTTTTAGTTTTTGTCACTGCAAAACTCACGGGAATAGCGAGTACCTCCTATTTATCAAGACAAATACTATGGGGGAAATTACCTCTACAGGAAGTTTTAGATAATATTGAAGAGCAAATCTCCTTGGTTGTTTTTGCAAAAAACCTTTTTTATAATTATAGCTTTTTAATAAGTTTTAGTATTATCGCTATTTTCTTAGTATGGAAAATTATCAACAAAAGTAAAACTGTTTATTTAGAGGTAGTCGGGTTTATATTCCTCTTCCTATCACCTTTTTTGCTAACAATGTTTATAGGACAAGCTGAGGCTATACGTGCTCAAATGCCTGCGCTACAATTCGTAATAGCATTTAACTTTTATTATATTTGTTTACATTTAGGAAATAAATGGATTAAAAATGCATTAATTGCGTTTTGCTTTATGATTGCTTTCAATCAGAGTAATATAACAGCAAAATTATTATTTTCAGAACATGTTAAATTCCAAGAAGATGTGAATTTAGCCAACAGAATTAATTATCAATTAGATAGCCTAGGTGTGGGGAATAGGAGTGACTATTCATTAGTTATTTTAGGTAAACATGAACCAGAGTCAATTTTAAATATACAAGGGGAATTGCTTGGACATTCATTCTTCGCCTGGGACGTTGGAACAAAAGCAGGGACTACTATGAGAGCCATTGGTTTCATGAGAACCCTGGGATATCGATTCAAGGATCCTACTGAAGAACAGGTCGATTATGCCCGGTCTATTGCGAATGAAATGGAACTATGGCCCAATAAAGGTAGCATCAGGATTTTTAAAGACGTTATAATTGTGAGACTATCTGCAGATTATAACTAAATCCCTCAAAAGGTAACGTGGTTTTCTAAGTTAAATAAGTAATATCTATGTGAAAAACCATTGTTTTATACTGAAATAAGTTTATTAAAAAACAGAGAAGATCCCTTGAAAACTAGCTTGGATCTTCTCTGTTTTTATTATAAAAGTTTATGTGCATCGAGAATCATAAAGGTTGTATTTGGCTAGACTGTTTCTGCAAGCCCTTTGACTTGTCTGGTAAGATTATTATGTTTAACGGCAATCACAGGGTTCCCGGATCTACACGATCGTCTCGTCTCTCACCTGTGTCCATATGTTCTATACATAATGGACACAAGATGTTTGAACCGGTCCGGGATAAGCAAAGACTGAGGGATAAAACAGACTTGACGATATGTGGATAGAAAGATACCATGACTTTATAATAATTCGTTAATTCTATAAATCGACGTTGCATGGTAATCATTCCATTTACATGATGAAAGGGATGTCATTCGTCTTTATAGA
Source organism: Bacillus canaveralius (assembly GCF_002860125.1). GTDB lineage: Bacteria > Bacillota > Bacilli > Bacillales > Cytobacillaceae > Bacillus_BJ > Bacillus_BJ canaveralius. The sequence goes on along the minus strand of NZ_PGVA01000047.1, from coordinate 2,643 downwards.
GGCGGCTTTTCAAAAATAGATAAAAACAACGTTTCTTATAACAGTTGACTTTGCAAGACTGAAGAAATATATGTTAATTTGGACCAATGGCAGCTTATCTGAAGATCTAAATGGAGAGAAAGTATATGAACCCCCAAATTAGTATTATAGTACCTGTATTTAATGTTGAAGATTTTCTTCAATATTGTATAGAAAGTATTCTGGGTCAGACTTTTAATGACTTTGAGCTTATTTTAGTTAATGATGGATCGAATGATCAAAGTGGAGATATTTGTGAAGAATATTCTAAGAAAGATAAAAGAATAGTTGTTATTCATAAGGAAAACGGAGGTCAGTCTTCTGCTCGGAATAGAGGAATTGATGTAGCTAGAGGAGCTTATTTTGGTTTCGTTGATAGTGATGATTGGATACACAAAGACATGTACAGAACCTTGTATTCCAATGCCGTAGAAACAGGGGCGGATATTACAGCATGTAATATTATGCAGTATGATAAGAATTCCACAAAACATCTGTATTTTCACGATACAACAAACTATTTATATGATAGAAAATCTGCAATGAACGAGCTCTATTTAAATGAGCGACTCACTTTCAGTCCATGTAATAAACTATATAGTAGAAATTTATTCCAAGGAATTCGGTTTAAAGAAGGATATATACTTGAAGATATGGACTTCGCTTATAGAATCATTCATCAGTCAAACAAAATTCATTACACCGGTCAAGCATTATATTATTACCGTTATAATGAAAATAGTACAATGCGAAAAACCTTTTCAAAAAAGCGTTTAGATGAATACGAAGTTAGAAAGAATATGTATTCATTTTACCTTGAAAACTATCCGAGTATTGCAAATGAAGTTTACGCGGAATTGTTTTTAACGGGCTTAATGTTATATATCAATATCGAGAAATACTATAGAAATGAAAAAAGTCGCTATAAATATCTAATTGACATAGACCGCAACAAAATAAAATTTTTAATTGCTGATAAGAATTATAATCGGAAGAAGAAATTGCTTTTATCTGTTGCGTTTATTTCACCAAACATACTTGTTAAAATATACCGCCTTTACTGGGATAAAATTAAGAAAGACCTATAATAATAATCACCAGCATTTGGAGATGAAAAAATGATTGCATTTGTTATTTTAAATTACAATACATGGGAATTGACTATAAAATGTGTCGAGTCAATTGAACAAGTATGCAAACAAGAATATTCTATTTATATAGTTGATAATGGGTCAGCTAATAAATCCTATGAGAAGCTTAGAGAACATTTTCAAAACAAAAATAATGTAGAAGTTATCAGTTCCGAAAATTTAGGATATGCCATCGGCAACAATATAGGCATGAAACATGCAATTAAGGATGGTCATGACATTATTACAATTGTTAATAACGATGTCATCTTTTTAGATGAGAGTATAGACTCTATGTATACCTTCCTTGAAAATAATAAAGAGGCATCTGTGGTATCCCCTTATATTTTATCCCCCGAAGGGGAGTTGCAAAATGTGCCATCTCTAAAACCTTTAACAACTTTGGATTATTTTTTGTATAACACTAAACTGAGTAAATTAACCACATCAAGTGGCAGAAAGCGATTTAATGATGAATATTACTTATCAAACAATATAATAAAGAAAGAGCCTATCCCTATTTATAAATTCTCAGGTTGTTGTTTTATGGCAAGGAGGGATATGTTAGAGAAGTTAGGATTATTTGATGAAAATACTTTTTTGTATTACGAAGAAGATATACTATGCCATAAAATGTACAAATCAGGTTTAAAAGCTTACTTTTTACCGCAGTCAAAGATCGTGCATCATCATGGCTTAACAACTGGTAAAGACAACTTGTTTGTTGATACCGAAATGGTTAAAAGCGAAATGTATTTCTTGTCCGAGGTTTATCAATTAAATTATCCCAGCCAGCTTTTTATATATATAGATCGGGCCATAACTCCTATCATGAAAAAGCTAAAACATCGTTATAACCTTACGTTTAAAGAGTACTGTGCCTTCCTAAGAAAGACTTGGACACATTTTATGAAACACTCAAAATGGGGACCTGAAAAACAACAATCCTAACAACTTTACACAAATGCTCGTCGGAAGAAAAAAATTAATCACTTTTCTTCCCTCGGTCTTTTTTTTTGCCTTGCCGCTGTGGACAAAATGCTATATATAAGATAAACAATATATTGGTTGTTAATTATAAACAATTCGAATTTTGTCGTTTTGTAGTAATTTAGTAGGGAGATTTTTGTCTTTTTATATGATAAAATACCAAACAGATACAAAATGTATCTATTAAATTACAAAAAATACAAAAAGATATCAAATTTGGGGGGATAATAGACAGTTGGCTCACAATTTAATAAAAGGTTATATGAAGGTAGGTATCCTTACCGGAATAACTTTGTTTGGTCTTGTAACCACGCCCGAAGCTAATACGCCTGTGTACCAAGAGAAAACAGGAAAATCTATACATTACAATTGGGGGCAAGGTAGTCCACCTGGAATGCCTGTTAATTATTTTTCGGCCATCTTTGACCAAAGTAACACCTTCTCTGCCGGAAACTATTTCATCCAGGCGCTCGCGGATGACGGTGTCAAGGTGGAAGCGGATGGC
>NZ_PGVA01000046.1 GCF_002860125.1 Bacillus canaveralius | reverse complement strand
AGGGCGAATTAGTATGTGGTTGTAGACCCGAAACCAGGTGATCTACCCATGTCCAGGGTGAAGTCCAGGTAACACTGGATGGAGGCCCGAACCCACGCACGTTGAAAAGTGCGGGGATGAGGTGTGGGTAGCGGAGAAATTCCAATCGAACCTGGAGATAGCTGGTTCTCTCCGAAATAGCTTTAGGGCTAGCCTCATGTTGTAAGAGTCTTGGAGGTAGAGCACTGTTTGGACTAGGGGCCCTCATCGGGTTACCGAATTCAGACAAACTCCGAATGCCAAAGACTTATCCATGGGAGTCAGACTGCGAGTGATAAGATCCGTAGTCGAAAGGGAAACAGCCCAGACCACCAGCTAAGGTCCCAAAGTATACGTTAAGTGGAAAAGGATGTGGAGTTGCTTAGACAACCAGGATGTTGGCTTAGAAGCAGCCACCATTTAAAGAGTGCGTAATAGCTCACTGGTCGAGTGACTCTGCGCCGAAAATGTACCGGGGCTAAACGTATCACCGAAGCTGTGGGTGGACACCGTAGGTGTCCGCGGTAGGAGAGCGTTCTAAGGGCGTTGAAGCGGGACCGGGAGGACTCGTGGAGCGCTTAGAAGTGAGAATGCCGGTATGAGTAGCGAAAGATGGGTGAGAATCCCATCCACCGAATGCCTAAGGTTTCCTGAGGAAGGCTCGTCCGCTCAGGGTTAGTCGGGACCTAAGCCGAGGCCGAAAGGCGTAGGCGATGGACAACAGGTTGATATTCCTGTACCACCTCTTTTCCGTTTGAGCAATGGGGGGACGCAGGAGGATAGGGCAAGCGCACTGCTGGTTATGTGCGTCCAAGCAGTTAGGCTGGTCACGAGGCAAATCCCGTGATCGCAAGGCTGAGCTGTGATGGCGAGGGAAATATAGTACCGAAGTTCCTGATTCCACACTGCCAAGAAAAGCCTCTAGCGAGGAAAAAGGTGCCCGTACCGCAAACCGACACAGGTAGGCGAGGAGAGAATCCTAAGGTGAGCGAGAGAACTCTCGTTAAGGAACTCGGCAAAATGACCCCGTAACTTCGGGAGAAGGGGTGCTCATTTGGGTGAATAGCCCGGATGAGCCGCAGTGAATAGGCCCAGGCGACTGTTTAGCAAAAACACAGGTCTCTGCGAAGCCGCAAGGCGAAGTATAGGGGCTGACGCCTGCCCGGTGCTGGAAGGTTAAGAGGAGGGGTTAGCGCAAGCGAAGCTCTGAATCGAAGCCCCAGTAAACGGCGGCCGTAACTATAACGGTCCTAAGGTAGCGAAATTCCTTGTCGGGTAAGTTCCGACCCGCACGAAAGGCGTAACGATCTGGGCACTGTCTCAACGAGAGACTCGGTGAAATTATAGTACCTGTGAAGATGCAGGTTACCCGCGACAGGACGGAAAGACCCCGTGGAGCTTTACTGTAGCCTGATATTGAATTTTGGTACAGCTTGTACAGGATAGGTAGGAGCCTGAGATGCCGGAGCGCCAGCTTCGGTGGAGGCGTCGGTGGGATACTACCCTGGCTGTATTGAACTTCTAACCCGCGCCC
>NZ_PGVA01000045.1 GCF_002860125.1 Bacillus canaveralius | reverse complement strand
CTTATAAACCCTCTGATATCAATGTATTTGCTTGATTTATATATTTAATTTTTGACAATACGAGGGGAAATAAAGGGGGGCGCTTATGAAACACAAAGTGCTGATGTCCTTTGTGCTTATCATCCTGCTCGTTCCGCTTACAGGTTGCTGGAACCGTCGTGAATTGAATGAACTCGCGATCGCTGTAGCGATGGGAATTGATAAATCAGGGGAGCAATATCAGGTTTCTGCTCAAATCGTCAATCCTGGAGAAATAGTTACGCAAAAGGGTGGAGGAACCAATTCACCGATCGTAACACTTACCTCAACGGGCGACTCCATGATGGAGGCAGTCCGAAAAATGACAATCAAATCGCCAAGAAAAATCTATTTTGCCCATCTTCGCTTGTTTGTCATAGGTGAAGAATTGGCAAGAGAAGAAGGAATTGCGAAAACGCTGGACCTGATTTCCAGAGATCCGGAGTTCCGTACCGATTTTTTCATTATTGTCGCAAAGGAAACAACGGCGGAACAGGTGCTGAAAATTTTTTCGATCCCATTAGAAAAAATCCCGGCCAATAAGATGTTCGAGTCACTTGAGACATCACAGAAAGTCTGGGCAGTGACCGCTACCCAAACATTGGATGAACTCATATCCGACCTGGTGGCTGCCGGAACCAATCCTTTGTTAACAGGAGTTGAGGTTACAGGAGATCCGGCAAGAGGAGAAAAAAGGGAGAATATCCAAAAGACAAGTCCTCAGGCCATTTTAAAGATTAATGGAATGGCTGCATTTTATAAAGATAAACTGGTTGGCTGGTTAAACGAGGACGAAAGCAAAGGGGCGAACTTTATTAATGACAAAGTGAAAAGTACTGTTGTTACAGTCCAATGCCCAAAAAAGGGGAATATTAGCGTGGAGTTAATACGTTCCAAAACAAAGGTCTCAGGCAAGGTTGTAAATGGGCGGCCAGAAGTAGATGTCACCGTTCGAACAGAAGCAAATGTTGCGGAAGTACAATGCGGCGAGGTTGATTTATCCAAAACCCAAACCATTTATGACCTGGAAACAAAAACAGAACAAGCCATTCAAAGTGATATTGAAGCAGCGTTAAATAAAGCTCAAAAAGACTATAAATCCGATATATTTGGCTTTGGTGAAGCAATACATAAAGCAGACCCGGCATATTGGAAAAAAGCAAAAAAAGATTGGAAGAAGGAATTTGTCAACCTTCAGGCAAATATCAAGGTGGATGTAAAGATTCGGCGCATAGGAACATTAAGTAAATCCTTCTTAAATGAATTAAAGGAGTAAATCCGCATGTGGGTAAGTGCAGGGATATTGGCTGTTGCGGTCATCATCGTGATTAAGGAAGTACCCTATCTTTTAAGGAAAAGGCTTAAAAAAGAACTATTGGTTTTTTCAATCCTTCTGCTATTTGGAACAGGATTAAGCATAGCCCAGGGATTACACAAGGATATTCCCAATCCCATGGATCGGATTGCTTTTGTTTATAAGCGTTTCAGCGATTTTATCTTTAGTTTTTTGACATAGAAGGACAGGTGAAAACGATTGCTGGAAAAAGGAAAGATCAGCGTAAGCCAGTTTACAGTGCTAATGATTCTCTTTATGCTTGGGCCTGCGATCCTGTTTTCACCTTCCGTTCTGGCTGCCGAAGCAAAACAGGATGCATGGATGGCAGCTGCACTCGGAGGAGGGATTGGCTTATTGTTCGTATGGTTATACACCACGATTGGAAATCGGTTCCCCGGGATGACATTGGTTGAATATTGTGAGGAAATTCTCGGCAAGTGGCTGGGCAAAATCGTTGCTCTTCTTTATTTTTCCTTCTTCTTCATCCTTGCGGCACTCCTTCTTCGAAATATCGGAGATTTCGTGACAGTGCAAATCATGCCAGAGACTCCAATTGAGGTTATTCATATTATGTTTTTAAGTGTGGTGATTATGGGGACGCGTCTCGGCCTTGAACCAATAGCTCGGGCAGGAGAAATTTTGATGCCGTGGACAATCATCTTTTTTCTGATTGTTGTCTTTTCTATTATCCCGCAAATCGACTTTCAAAAGATACAGCCCGTTTTTGAGGAGGGAATAAAACCAGTCATCAGGGGGAGTCTTTCTGTTGTCGCTTTTCCTTACTTGGAAACAGTGATTATGTTGATGCTATATCCTTTTGTCAATAGCATAAATAAAGTGCGGAAAGCTTTTTTAACGGGATCATTGATTGGCGGAATTGTGATAATCATCATTACAGCATTATGCATTTTGGTTCTAGGTGCTGATTATACAGCCAGAAATCTATACCCATCTTTTGTTTTAGCCAGAAAAATAGACATTGCTAATTTTTTGCAGCGGATTGAAGCGATTGTAGCCGGAATGTGGTTTATCACGATCTTTTTTAAACTAACCATATGTTTTTATGCTTCTGTTTTAGGACTTGCCCAAACATTAAATCTGAAAGAATATCGGCCACTAACCCTTCCTTTAGGAATGATTCTTGTCGTGCTTTCGATCATAATCAGTCCGAATATGGTTTATTTTCAAACACTCCTTGCTAAAACATGGTTCCCATTTACTTTAACATATGGATTTTTTCTGCCGTTACTTCTGCTGGTGGTCGCGATATTCCGAAAAAAATATTTAAAGGAACCAATCGATAAGGCGGAAGGATAGATAAGCTATGGAAAAAGTGCAAATTAGTCCATCCCAATTGTTTGCATTAATCTTTTTGTTTGAACTTGGAAGTGCTGTTGTCGTTGGATTGGGAATGCAGGCGAAACAGGATGCCTGGCTGGCGGTCCTTTTCGGGATGACAGGGGGATTGCTGATATTTCTTGTCTACAGGTATCTTTTCCGTCACTATCCGAATCTCCCCTTAACCAGTTATATTCCGAAAATCCTTGGTAAATGGATCGGTTATCCAGTCACTTTTTTATACATCGTTTATTTCGTTTATCTCGCCGCACGGGTTTTGCGTGATTTCTCGGATTTGCTTCTAACATCAACGTTCCGGGAAACCCCTATGCTTGCGATCAGTGCAACGATGATTGCTTTAAGTGTGTATGGAATCACCAAGGGGATCGAAACTTTGGCAAGGACCGGGGAAATCTTATTTGGCTTTATGATTGTTTTAATCGCTTTCGGATTTTTCTTCCTTTTTGCATCCGGTGTTGTAAAATTCGAAAACCTCGTACCTGTTCTGGATAACGGCTGGAAACCTGTTTTAACAACCGCCTTTCCGCAAACATTAACCTTTCCTTTTGGAGAGATGATTGTCTTTGCCATGTTGCTTCCTTTTTTGAACAAACCTAAAATGGAAATAAAAATTGGATTGTCTGCCTTGACGGTAAGCGGATTGCTGCTCGCTTTAACAGCAGCTATTAATATTGCTGTTCTTGGCCCATATATCGCTTCTACTTCGATGTTTCCTTTGTTAAAAACGGTGCAAAAGATTAATATCGCAGATTTTATCCAGCGGCTCGATGCGATCGTGATCTCGATGCTGATTATCGGCGGTTTCTTTAAGATTGTGATCTTTTTTTATGCAGCGGTAAAGGGAATTGAGGATCTATTTAAAGTGGCGAAACATCGATACATTATTATAAGTTCGGTCGGTCTCATCATACTGACAGGCTCTATCTATATGGCAAGCAATTTTCCGGAACATCTGGAAGTGGGATTAAAAATAGTTCCGATTTATCTGCATCTCCCTTTTCAAATCGGTATTCCATTACTATTGCTGATTGTAGTGCTGATTCGCAAACACTTTAATCCCCGCCGGTGAAGTTACGCTAAAGTCAGCCAGAATTTATCACATTGGAAAAGTTAAATTGCTTCTTATCTTTTTTAGGACAGTTCAATTTGAAGCATACAAAACACCGTTTGAAAACAAACGGTGTTGAAACTTATTGCTGATCATTACTCATCTTTATTATCTGGGTCTTCATCTTCAGGATCTTCAACTGGATCTTCGGAATCGGGATCCTTATCATTTTCATCATCTTCGTTTATCGTATCGTTATTATCCACTCCTGGAGGTGCATCATCTCCGTTGTTACAACCCATTAACATGGTGGAAGATAAAAAAACTGCTATTAATAGTGTTAACCACTTTTTATTCATATTACGCTCCTTCCATCAGCAGTTATATACAATATTATCTTCACCGTTCCCCCTTTTTTTATTAACGGTAATAATATACAATTTCTCAAATCATTGATATAGCTAATTAAAGGATGATTGATTTTGTTTAGTCTTTTGCTGATTCTGCTGATTTTGCTGATTCTGCTGAGTGTTTTGTTGCATCTGTTGACCGTTGTTACCCATTCCTGCTGCTAGTGGTAGAAATTGCTGGATAGTTTGTCCCATACCCTGGCCTCTGGTCATACTATAAAAAGCTGCTGCACCAATACCGGCAGAGGCTAGCAATGGCAACCATATTTGTTGTTGATTTTGCATTATTAATCACCACCTTATATAAACGTTTAATGCTTTTTTAATTTTTACTCGAGTCATTATCAATATGTGAATGAAACATTTCCATTATAAGAAACAAAAGGATTACCCTGTTGTTAATGTGTCAGTTGCAGAAGGACGGTCTATGGAAATCAGCAACTCATTTATAATCCGGATAAGTTTTTTCGAAGTCTGATTTCACTTTTTTTCGGTATTCGTTTAAGTGAAATCGACCAAATTGTCCTACTATTACTCCCACTAATAGCTCCTTATCTGCATTCACAGGTTTTGCGCTGCATGGGGGTGACTAAAGGGGCAGATTAGTTTAAGAAGGGGGGGGTTAAATTGATTGTGTTAGGCATAATAAAATTAGACATTCAAATGCTGAAAGGATAATCTAATGGACACATTTGGTATTTTCATTATAATAATAGGACGAATCTTGGCGTGCTTACTCCCTTCATACCTGATATATAGAATCGCCGCAAAACATAAGCAAAGGAATGGCAAAATCGTCAGAGAGAGTAATGTAAGCTATTTCTAGTTTTTTTCGAAATTTGCGTTTCCTAATCCTACTATTCTAAATAACACTGTATTAAAAAGAAAATCAGTAAAACAAAAAGACTGCCGATAAAGGTCGACAGCCTAAAAAATATCATGTTATTACATCATTAAATCCACGGAGCTCTCCAAAGCTCGACCCTCGAAGTGGTCACGGCAATGGCTCCGGCATTAATTGCAGAATTTACCTCTTCCTCGGTCTGGACAAGTCCTCCAGCGAGGATCGGAATAGTTATTTTTTCTGACATTTGCCTGATGATGCGGGGAATGATGCCTGGCAGCACTTCCACATAATCCGCTTTCGTCGTTTTCAAAAGGCTGTAGCCTCTCTCGATCGCTTGGGAATCGAGCAGGAAAATCCTTTGAATTGCAAGCACACCTTTTTGCTTTGCTTTGACAATCACATTGGGCCTAGTCGAGATTATCCCAAATGGCTTGATTTCCTGGCATAGAAACTCGGTAGCATACTCGTCATTTTTTAATCCATGGACCAAGTCCGCATGGATGAGTATTTTCTTATTATATTGGCAGGCCATTTGTGAGACATGTTTTAATTGAGCGATGTGAATTTCGAGTAAAACTCCGTAATCACAGCTGCTTTCAAGAAATAATTCAAACTGTTTCATATTTTTAGCGGCCGGGATAATCTGTTGACCGTTAAAGCTCATAGTCTCACCTTTCAAAGAAATTTAGTAAGCCAGTCAATTACTTCCCTTTCATCGCTTCCCTCGGCTACAACCCGAATCGTTTGTCCCTGTTTAATCGATGCTGTCATCATGCTTAACACGCTTTTCGGGTTGAACTGCTTTGCTCCGGCAAAAAAATCAACCTTACTTTCAAATCCGTTCAGCGTTTTGACGAGATCTGCTGCAGGTCTGGCATGGAGACCTTTATCGATTGTAACGGTAATCTCTCTCTCTATCATCCTGTTCACCTCTTATGTCTGTTACCTTTGGATCTTTTCCAAATGCTTTGCTCCTTCAGCAGCGGCAATGACGTCATCAATCGAGCTTCCGATCCCTGACTCAATAATCGCAGCATACGCACCTTCTACAAGAGGAGCATCGGCGATTTTAATGTTCTGCTCGCCTTCGAGCATTTCGATCGCCATCTCCGCATTCAATAAGGCGCTTCCGAGGTCAAATAAAATGGCGACACCCTTGTCCGAATACACCGATTCGATCGCTTTCTTAATGTCAAACATATCAGTGCCGATATCATCTGCTTCCGTTCCGCCAGCAATCGCCAATGGAACATCCTGCTGGATCTGCCTTAATAATGCTTCCAGGCCTTTAACAATATCCCTGCTGTGTGAAATTAACACGATGCCTACATAACTCATGATTGTGCTCCTTTAAACGCTTTCGCTAATTCCGAGAACAAATAATGGGATGAAGCGGCACCTGGATCGATATGCCCGACAGAACGTGCTCCGAGATACGTGGCCCGGCCTTTTTTCGCTTCCATATCTTTTGTTCCTTCCATTTTCTCTTGCGTAAATAAAATAAAGTCATCCCAATTTATTTTGTCCTGATGTTCCTGTAAATAGTCGACGGCAGGTTCCCAAACATCGATCATCGTCTTCTCCCGCAAGCTTGCTTTGCCGCGCTGCTTTAACCCTTCAACAGAAGCGGATAAAGCAGCGGTTAAATCCGCAATCGTGATTTCCTGCTTATCATTCAATGCGCCAGCCGCCTTTAAAAAAGCAGTTCCATATAACGGCCCTGATGCGCCGCCGACTTTCGCAAGAAGCGTCATCCCGGTATCTTTAAATAAGCTGCCCAGGTCGGCGTACGAAGTATTCCCGATTTTCTGCGCAGCCTCTTTGAAGCCTCTTGCCATGTTGATGCCATGGTCGCCATCACCGATCGCCTGATCCAGTTCGGTTAAATACTCTTTTTGTTGCTGGTATACTTCACTAAGCTGCGTGAGCCACTGTTTGGCTTGTTCTATTCCAAAACCCATCCGAATAACTCCCTTCTGTTATTTCTTAAAAGCAACCGTATCTGCTTTCGCATCGAGAAGCTCTGTTAGTTGATCATCAAGTCGGAGAATCGTGATCGAGCAGCCTGCCATTTCGATGGATGTCATGTATTCGCCAATAAAAGTTTCATGCACTTCAATTTCCTTTTCGTGCAGGATTTTCGCTACCCGCCGGTTAACGATATAGAGCTCCATTAACGGTGTCGCACCGAGTCCGTTAATCATCAGAGCCACTTTGCTGTTTGGCGCTAACTGGAGATGGTTAAGCACCTTTGAAAGGAGCGTATCCGTCACTTCGTCCGCACTTTTAATCTCCGTTCTTTCAATGCCCGGCTCGCCATGAATGCCTGTGCCGATTTCCATTTCATTTTCGCCGATTGTAAAGCCCGGTTTTCCTGCTGCCGGGACCGTGCTTGGCGATAACGCCATGCCCATTGAACAAAGGTTTTCAATCGCCTTGTTAGCAACAGCCGTTACTTCTTCAAGTGATGCCCCCGTTTCAGCCATGGCCCCGGCGATTTTATGGACAAAAATCGTTCCGGCAATGCCTCTTTTTCCGACCGTATATGTAGAGTTTTCGACGGCAACATCATCATTGACAACGACCTTGGCAACTTGAATCCCGTCGGCTTCGGCCAACTCTGCGGCCATTTCGAAATTCATCACATCACCGGTATAATTTTTAATAACTAAAAGGACACCCCTGCCGCCATCAACCGCTTTAATCGCCTCGTACACTTGATCCGGTGTCGGTGAAGTAAAAACTTCCCCTGCCACCGCGCCATCAAGCATTCCTGGACCAACAAACCCGCCATGTGCCGGCTCATGCCCGCTGCCGCCTCCGCTGACAATTCCGACTTTCCCCTGCACCGGTGCATCAGCGCGAACAATGACAGACGTATCAGGAACTTGTTTGAGCCGCTTCGGATATGCCGCAATAAATCCCTCCACCATTTCTTTGACTACATCTTCAGGATGATTAATTAGCTTTTTCATTATTATTGCCCTCCTTTTCGATTCATTCATTATGAATGCAAGAAGCGTGCCAACATGAAACGATTGATAAATGAAGGCGTTTTCATTATTTTTAAAAAAACTTGGGGAATTATTCTCAAGAGTGTTGATAATTTTTCCCAAGCAAATGCTCCAATTGGTATTTTCTTAGTTTGCTTGCCGCCGTTTTATGCGTGATTCCCAGCGCCCGCGCTAATTGATTGTAGCTTGGATAGTTGGGTGCGGCATGCTCAAAAATTTGCCGTTCATATTTCTCTAACGGTAAAAGATCTCCGTTTAATTGAATTTTAAAAGAGGACGAATCGCGATTTAATATATACTCGGGCAGATCTTTGCAGTACAGGGTTCCATCCTCGGTCAAAGTAGCGGCCCGCTCAATCGTATTTTGCAGTTCCCTGATGTTGCCTGGCCAATGATAGTCCCCAATCGCTTCTAAAAATCCTTTTTCGTAGCGCTTGATACTTTTTCCCAACTGGCCATTATACACTTGCCGGAAGTGGTCGACTAATAAAGGAATATCTTCTTTGCGATTCCGTAATGCCGGCAGGTGGATTGGAATGATGTTTAACCGGTAATATAAATCGGCCCGGAATTTCCCTTCTTGCACTAATCGATGCAGATCTTCATTCGTAGCGGCAATCACGCGGACATCAAGCTTGATCGTCCGATTGCCGCCGACCCGCTCGATCTCCCTTTCCTGAAGAACACGGAGAAGCTTTGCCTGCAGGTCAAAATTAAGATCGCCAATTTCGTCAAGAAAAATCGTTCCCCCGTTCGCCAGTTCAAACTTCCCCTGGTGGGTTTTAAACGCTCCTGTAAACGCTCCTTTTTCATGGCCGAACAATTCGCTTTCGATCAAATTATAAGGAATTGCGGCACAGTTAACGCGAATGAACGCCCCCTTCTGCCTTTTGCTTGATTCATGGATCGCACGGGCAACGAGTTCTTTTCCCGTTCCGCTTTCCCCCGTGATTAACACGGTTGAATTTGTTTTCGAAACTTTACTGGCGATCGACAAGCTTTCAAATAACGTTTCACTGTGGCCGATGATCGTCTGAAACGCTTCGTCCAAGCCTAAATGCCTGGACAGCTCCTGCTCCAAATATTCCGTCCGTTTCTCCATCAGCTCCAATTTTTCGAGTAGCGATTTCATCTCGTTATAGGGACTGAGGGAAATGACCGCACCGCGAAAACCAGCATCGATCAAAACCGGATTTATCTTCGTAATAAACGCTTCGTCTTCCAATAGATTCATAACCCGATACACAGATTGATTTTGAACTTTCAGCTGCTTCCATTCCCGTTTGCCAATCAGCCCGACAATCGATTCATTTGCATCGATCTTGAAAAGAAACTCGCGCATTTGTTCATTCATATATGTAAAATCGCCTTCTTCATCGGTCATTGCAATCAAATCTGAGACAGATTCGAGGACAAGATTCAGTCTTTCTTGAAGTTCCTTTTCCCTCTGTAGTTCAAGGCTTACCTTTTCCAAATCTGAGACATCCTGAAAAATCGCCACCGCGCCAATCACTTTTCCATCATAAAAAATCGGGGCGCGGTTGGCGAGAATCGTATAACTCTTTAAGATTTGCTTTTCTGCTATTCTAATTTCTCCGGTTTGCAAGATTTCGTGTAATTTTGAATGGGGAATAACTTGATCGGCATGCTGGTTTAAAAGTTGATTTGAGGGGATTTCAAGCAGCCTGACAGCTGCTTCATTGACAAACGTAATGATATTTTCCTGGTTGACAACAATCATGCCATTCGGCAAGTTGGCGATGGCTTCCTGGAGAATGACAGAGTTCTCCATTAACAACCGGTCCGTTTCCGAATCACGATTGTCCTCCTGGTCGATTTGTTCAAAGAAAAGCTTGATCTCATTCAAAATTGATTCAGGCACCGCTTTATCAAAACAAATCGCAAACTCTTCTCCCTGCCCAATTTTGAGGGAGACCAGCGATAATAGATTGATAACTTCAACGCGTTTTCCTTTGTATTCAACAAAGATGTTTTTTAAAACCTTTCGGTTCTTTATTTCGTTTTGCAGCTTTGTGATCAGAGTTGCTGCAATCCTGATATGCAATCCGTTTTTTCGATAGACTTTGACGATTATTTTTTGCATGGGAACATTCGCCTGCCCTGTGGTAGATTACTGTATATTTTCACTATATCAAATCGTAAATACTTTTTAAATGTTATAAGTCTTATCTTTTTTAACGAGGGATTTTTCTGATTTTACAATGAGTGAATATCCAACCATTAACAAACCAAAGATCAAAGAAACAACACCAATCCAATGAAAATGTACCCAGAAGTAACCGCCGAAAGAACCGACCAAGCTTGATCCAAGATAGTAAAATAGTAGATAAAGAGCCGAAGCCTGTGCTTTATAGTTTACGGCAGACTCACCAACCCAGGCGCTCGCAATCGAATGACAGGCAAAAAATCCAAATGTAAAAATGGAGATTCCTAATATTTTAACTAATAATAAAGGGACAAGTGTCAAGATTACACCGCTAATCATAATCGCAAGAGAAATTTTTAACGTTTTCGAATACCCGAGTTCATCCGCTTTCCTCCCCATAAAAATAGAACTGAAAGTGCCGAACAAGTATACGACAAAAATAAATCCTACCACTGTTTGGCTTAAATTATAGGGTGGTTCAACGAGTAAAAAGCCTATGTAATTATATAAGGTTACAAAGCTCCCCATTAATAAAAAGGGCAGCGCCAACAGGGTCATCAGTTGTTTATTTTTAAAATGAGATTTATAGGCTTCACATGCAGCTTTCCATTGTAAAGGCTTTTTCACATGATGGCGAGGGGCGGGAAGAGTCAGCCAAAACACAATACTTAAAAGAATCGTCATAATTCCCACCGCGGACAACGCGATCTGCCAAGTGAACAGATCGGTCAGTGCAGCCGTAACAATTCGTCCAGAAAGCCCGCCTATACTTGTTCCACTTATATAGAGTCCCATCACCTTGCCGATTTCTTTCGGACTGAATTCTTCCGAAACATAAGCCATCGCAATCGAAGGAATTCCGGCGATAAATATCCCTAACAAAGCCCGGTAGATTAAGAGAGTCATAAAATTTGGACTGAACGCGGACAGCAATCCAAGGATAGATGTCGACAGCATCGAAAAAATCATGATCTTTCTTTTGCCAACCGCATCCGATAATGCGGCTGCAATTAACATCACAACCGCAAGCAATCCTGTTGATAAAGACAAAGATAAGCTTGCGACTGGAGCCGAGACGCCAAATTCTTTTGTAAAAACCGGCATCAATGGCTGGGTCGTATACAGGATTGCAAACGTCACAAATCCCCCAAGAAATAATGAAATGCTGGCCAGCCTCGATTGTTTTGTTCCTGATTGAATGTATTCCACAATGATCTCCTCTTATCTGCATACATTGGGTTATGAAGCTTTTAGATATGACTTGTAACAACAAGCGTATTTTTGTTTACTATCGTAACATTTTAGCATGGCGAAAAAAATAATTTTTGAATTTTAACCTACTACATGCAGATAAATAGGTTCGCCCGCGGTTATATAGATCATATTTTATTGATAGTGTTTTCCAATTATTTTATTATATTAAATAACTAAACTAATAAAGTTCGTATCCAATTTCATGTTTAAAGGAGAATTCCATGCAATCTTTTGTTGACCAAAAAACCGGTATCTTTCCTTCCGTCTGTTCGCTTGACTGTCCGGATCAATGCGGCCTGCTTGTCCATAAGCAAGATGGAAAAATCATAAAAATTCAGGGAGACACCGACCACCCTGTTACAAAAGGCAATATTTGCAACAAGGTAAGAAACATGACCTCGCGAATTTATGATTCGAACCGGCTTCAATACCCTATGAAGCGGATTGGAAAAAAAGGGGAAGGACAATTTGCGCCGATCAGCTGGAGTGACGCGATCAATATGATTGGTTCACGATGGAAGGAGCTGATTCAAACAGATGGACCTGAAAGTATTCTGCCTTACAGCTTTTATGGCAACATGGGAAGACTGAGTGCCGAGGGAATGGACCGCCGCTTTTTTCATCGACTCGGGGCCGCCCAACTGGATCGGACAATTTGTTCAGTAGCTGGTACTGTTGGCTATAAATATACAATGGGCGGCAGCTTTGGCATCGACCCGGAGGATACGGTCAATTCAAAACTGATTATATTCTGGGGGATAAATGCCGTCAGTACAAACATGCATCAGGTTGCCCTTGCCCAGAAGGCGAGGAAAAAAGGCGCGAAAATCGTGGTAATTGACGTGCACAAAAACCAGACAGGACAATTTGCAGATTGGTTTATCCCTATTTTACCTGGCACGGATGCCGCCCTCGCTCTTGGATTGATGCATATTCTATTCGCAGAAAATATGGCAGACAATGCCTTCCTGAAGCAATACACAGTCGGACATCTAGAATTGCGCAAACATGTTATTCAGTATGATCCGATTACGGTTTCAGGTATTACCGGCGTTCCGGTGGAAGACATCTATAAACTGGCCCGGATGTATGGCAGCACTTCACCCGCGTTTATTCGAATTGGAAATGGACCACAGCATCATGACAACGGCGGTATGTGCATCCGGACGATCGCCTGCCTTCCTGCCGTTACCGGCCAATGGCTTGCCAAGGGTGGCGGAGCCATCAAATCCAATGGAGGCTTTCTTGCTCCGAATACGGCGGCTCTGCAGCGCCCTGATCTACTGCAAAATAAAAACACAAGAACGATCAACATGAACCAGCTTGGCCAGGCACTGCTGGAAGCAGACCCTTCTGTAAAAAGTTTGTTTGTGTATGGAACGAATCCAGCGGTTGTTGCACCGGAAGGTAATAAAGTAATAGAAGGACTACTTCGGGACGACCTGTTTACCGTTGTCCATGATTTATTTTTAACAGAAACGGCCATGTATGCTGATCTGATCCTGCCGGCAACGAGCGCATTTGAAAACACCGATTTGTATACCTCCTACTGGCATCACTATATCCAGATCCAGCAGCCGGTCATTGAAAAGTACGGTGAATCTAAATCAAATGTTGAAGTATTGCAGCTGCTTGCCGAGGAAATGGGCTTTGACGATCAAGCTTTATATGAAACAGAAGCAGAAATGATCGCACAGGCACTTGATAACAAAAACAATCCTTATCTGGACGAGATTGATTATGAGGAACTGGCTTCCAAACAATATGTAAAAGCAAATATGAAGCCCCTGCTCTCTGGAAAACTGGCAACACCAAGCGGAAAAATTGAGCTTTATTCAGAGAAAATGGCACGGGACGGATATCCTCCGCTGCCAACGTATACACCGCTTGTTCACGACGGTGACTTTCCGTTCTTGTTTGTGCCCGGGCCAAATCATAATTTCTTAAACACAACCTTTGCAAATAATCAAAAGCATATCCTGCTTGAAAAAGAACCTCGTTTGCACATGAATGTTAAGGATGCTTCAGCGAGAGGTATTAACGACGGAGATCTGATCCGAGTATGGAACCATCGGGGAGAATGTGAGCTCAAGACTTCTGTAGGAGAAAATGTACTGGAAGGAGTAGTTGTCACGCAAGGGCTTTGGGCTGATCTCCCAGGTACAAAGCAACTCGTAAATACACTAACGCCTGATCGAATCGCAGATATGGGAGGCGGCGCCACTTTCTTTTCGGGGCGTGTGAATGTGGAAAAATTGTAGCTGACAAAAATTGATTACCCCAAGGAGATGATGTCTCTTTGGGGCTTTTTTTGTAACGCCGAAAAGTCTACTCTAAAAACCTTGCAAGTGAAAACGCTAATATATCATGCTTCGTTTTGCCCTCGGTCACCATTTCAGACAGGATTTCCCCAACTACGCTGCTGAATTTAAATCCATGTCCGGAGAATCCGGCAGCTATGAAGACATTGGGCATTTGAGGATGAACGTCAATGATAAAATCTTCATCGGGAGTCATCGAATAAATACAAACTTGACCATGGCTAGCAGTTTTCGAGGCAGAAGGAAAATACGATTGAACAAACCGGGCTAAATCCCCTTCATCCTCGGGCTGCGTGCCGAATTCCCGATTCATTAAATCAGGATCCATTTTTTGTCCGCTATCATGCCGGCCTACTTTAATGCCCTTCCCGAAGTTCGGAAAACCGTAAAAGGCGCTGTCTTCAAGCTGAAAAACAAAGGCTGGAAAGTTTTTATAACCGTACTGATGTTGTTCGTCTTCAAACCAGGCAACCGTTTTCCGAGTTGGTTCAATTGGCAGGTTCAATTCGGAAAGGAGCTTCCCGGTCCACGCCCCTGCGCAAACAATCACCTTTTCAGCGTGATATTCATTATCTTTTGTATGTACGACAGCCCTGTCACCATTTTGAACGATCGAAACAACGTCAGTATTTGCGATCAGCCTTGCACCATTATGAAGAGCCAGATTCCTATATGCGCGGATACATTCCTCCACAAGCAACACACCGCTGGACTTTTCCAGGCAGCCAACGAAGTTTGCAGGTAAATGAAGGCCTGGCCATCTCGTGTGGATTTCCTCTGAATTCAAATATGTAATAGGAAGATTAAATTCTTTGGCAGATTCCATTATCTCTTTTAAAAACGAAGATTCCTCATCCCCAATCGAGACAACACCTGTGTTTAGGAAAAGCTCTTTCCCGGCTTCAAGCTGCAGTTCATGCCAAAGCTGCTGAGCTCGTAGGGTCAGAGGCACATAGCTTCTCCCCTCACCGTAAGCATGCCTAATGATTCTGGTTTCTCCATGGTGGCTGCCAATTGAATGAGGTGGATCATAGGAATCTATCATTAATGTCTTTACCCCGAGCTTTGAAAGATAATAGCCTGCTGCCATCCCCATAGATCCTGCACCGACGATTACCACATCAAAATGATTCTCTGCCAATTTGTTCAACTCCCGTTTGCTGTTCATATTAGTCCGAACTCTCGCCTTCGCAATTTATTATCCACCAACAAAAAAGAGGTTCTCATACAGAGAGCCCTTCACTATTAAATATAAAAGTTTTTTTGTTTTTCATCAATCCGAACAATTGTGGAGCTAGTTAAAACTTTCCTGACAGCAAATATCCTGCGTCGGGGACCGCTGTGTTCAGATTCAATTCCTTAAGAATTTTATACACCGTTGAAGTTGCAGCTGATAAAACAGGAAGCCGCAACCTATCTTCAACCGTCTGAATAGCAGGAAGAGAAGGCATCTGAACACAAGCAGATAACACAACAGCGTCAGCTCCTTTTGTATTCAAACGAGTGGCATGATCAATAAGTTTAAGAGGCTCCAAACGGCCGACTTCAAGATTGTCCGCTACTTCGAGACTAATAGAATCAACTACTTCAATTCCCGCTGTATTTAGATATTCAATCACCATATTGGTTAAAGGCTTCATGTACGGGGTGATAATCGAAACCTTCGTCGCGCCAATCGTCTCAATCCCTTCAATCAGTGCCCCTGCACTGCTGACGATGGGCGCACCTCCTCCATTTTCGATCGTCGCTGCGGATAACTTTTCCTCTGAGATTTGGTGGTACCCTGGTCCCTGGCACATAATCGCAATCAAACAAGCATACGCCAACACATCACAACGGGCGTCGGAAAGCTCAATCGCACATCGTTCACTATCAATGTCCATCTTCTTTAACTCTTCCGGATTGACATGTTTCATTCGCATCCTTGACGAATGAAAGGTAAAAGTTTCGTTTGTCTGAAGCTGCTGCCTACTGTGAAGCATTGCCGGGATCTCAGTTTCCATTGTCGTGTTTGAGCTCGGTACGATTAAGCCAACTCGATAACTGTCACTCATCATTTGTTCCTCCATAAAGGTATTTACACCTGTGTTTTCTCTACCCGCCCTCTTACAGAGCTCTGTTACGATAAATTCATCTTACGTTTTCCAATCTTTAATTCATTCTTTTCCTGCCAGAGCAGAAATAAGAACGTAAAGAAAAACGCAATGAAAATAATGATGATGATCAAAGCAAGAATCGAGGCCGGTTCATTAAGCGACATATAATGGACTAAACGGTGTCCCAGCCCTTCATACGAAGCAAACATCTCTGCCAGGATTAACCCCAGAAAACAAAGGCTGAAACACATCCGCAGGCCAACGACAAGCTGCGGCATGATCGCAGGGATAAGGATCTGCCGTGCTTTTTGCGTAAAACTCATCCGATACGATTTTGCCAATTTTAGATAAATTTCAGGAACCGTTCTCGTTGCTTCCATACAAATAATCATCATCGGAAAAATTCCGTGGAAGACGGAAAATGCCATTCTTCCTTGAATCGTTAGCCCAAAAATTAATAGGAAGATCGGGTACAAAGTCACTTTTGGAATCGAGTATAAGCCTAATAACAATGGTGACAATGTTTTGGTCCAAAAAGAACTTAAACCGATAAAAAACCCTAGTATCACACCGGAAATTGCCGCGATTAGGAATGAGATTAACAACGTAAGCAAGGTGTTTCCCATATCACCGAGCCAGTTTTTTGTGTTTTCCCCTAAATCTGCAACACTTTGCCACGGAGAAGCCATCGCCGGTGCTCCAATGATTTGGTAAATAATCTGCCAGAGCAGGATAACCGCGAGCGGGACCATATATCTGCCAAACTTATACCGTTTTTGGTTTAAAGTCATTTTATTCATGAAGTTCTCCTCTCTTCTATTGTTAGACCAAAGCCTTTACATGTTTCTTCTATATACTCTCGCTTCAATAAAACCGAGAACTACATTAACGAGCAAAGCGATCACAATCACAAGGAGAACCGAACCGTACATCCCATTCATATCAAAATTGTTGTACGCATACGAAATGGTATAGCCTAATCCGCGCGAAGAGAGGATAAACTCCGTTGCAATCACCCCAATAATTGAATAGGCCGCCGCCAGTTTGACCCCGGTGAAAATATACGGCCATGCAGCCGGAAAATAAATATGGATCAACATTTGCCGAAACGAGAGATTACACGATTCACCGACTTTAACGAGCACCTTTCTGATTTCCCGGAAACCGATGGCGGTATTGCTGATTACGGCTGGCATGGCAAACAGCAGTCCAATCATGATAACAGGCAAAGGCCCAATCCCCAAAATACTGATAAAAATCGGATACAAAGCAAAAAAAGGGATCGCGTAAAATAAAAGCAAATACGGTTGAAGGACATGGTGGGCTAGATCAGAGCGCCAAAGGACGATTCCAAAGATTATTCCAAATATCATCGCGCCAATGAAACTAGCCAAAATTTCCATGGCCGTGATCCCAAAATGGTTTGTTACATATTCCGGGTTGCCTAGATTGCCAATCATATTCGTAAACATCGTCGAAAAAGGGATAAAGGTGAACGGATCAAGCCAGTTCATTCGCGTAGCCACTTCATATAAACCCAATAAAGAGGCGACAATCATGATTTGGACAACCCGATGAAGTCTCATTGTCCTACCACCTTGTTGTTGTACTTCATTTCAGGTTTTTTCGTTAAAGATTCTTCTTCCAGGCTGGACCAGAGCATTTGCGTGATTTCGGCAAATTCCGGAGTGGTCAATGCATGAGCATCACGTGGTTTTGGCAGCTTGCTTTCAATAAGATGCTTCACCTTCCCTGGCCTCGCTGACAAGACGACAATTTTGTCTGAAAGCAGGGCAGCCTCCTGAATGCTGTGCGTGACGAGCACAACTGTTGCTTTCGTTTGTTCAACTATTTTCAGCAGTTCCCCTCCCAAAATCAATCGTGTCTGTTCATCCAATGCTCCGAACGGTTCATCCATCACAACTATTTCCGGCTGCGTCACGAGTGTCCTTGCGATCGCGACCCTCTGCCGCATCCCGCCTGACAACTCATATGGATAAGAATGTTCAAACCCTTTTAAACCAACAAGTTCAATCATATTTTTTGCTTTTTCCCGATATTCTGACTTTGGCCTGCCCTGCATTTGCAATCCAAATTCAACATTCTCCTGGACCGTTCTCCACGGAAAAGTAGACTCTTCCTGAAAGACAATCCCAATCGAACGATGGGGACCTGTGACCGTTTCACCTTTGATTTTTACGGAACCGGTTGTCGCCAGCCGAAGTCCTGACAAAATCTCCAGCAATGTCGTTTTACCGCATCCGCTTGGGCCAACGATCGAAATAAATTCCCCTTTCTGGACAGTAAAATCGATATCCTGTAAAGCGACCACTTCTTTAGCGTCGCTAGTATACACTTTTGTCAAACTTTCCACTTTCATTAATGGTTCAGCCATATGTGTCCGCCCCTTTGCTCATAAGTTTATGGTAATGGCAGGGGCCGGTCGATAAAAGTTCATCACCGGCCATGCTGATAAATCCAGTCTATTTATTCGTGTCCAGTTTGGACGGATCCAGCCTTTGATCATCCGGAAGGAAGTCCATGTTTAAAACCTCATCCCAGACAATTTCCTGGCCTTTCTTCAAAGTATTGGCCATCTGCATCCCTTTGACGACATTATTGATAGAGTCCAGTTCAATCTTGCTGTTCCAGTGTTTTTTATCTGCAAGATCCTTAATAGCTGCAACCGAAGCTGCTTCATCAATCTCAGCTGATTTGGCAAAAATCTTTCCTGCCTCCTCCGGATTTGCGTACGTCCATTCTACCGATTTCTGATAAGCAGTCAGGAAACGTTTAACTAAATCCGGGTTTTCCTTAATCAACTGCGGACTTGTTATGATAACGCTCTGCTGATAATTAGGCACATGATCGGAAACACGAAACAGGGTCTTCCAGTCATCCTTTTGAACAGAATAGGCAGGTTCCATCATTAATGTTGCATCGACTTCTCCTGCCTGCAGCATAGTCAATCCCTCACTGACTCCACCAGATGCAACGAGCTTCAATGTTTTTGGGTCAATACCGTTTGAGTCAAAAATTAATTGTGATGTTGTTTCTGTTACGGACCCGGGGTTTGTAAATGCCCATGTTTTTCCGACCATATCTTCGACCTTCTCAATGTCAGCATCCGGGCGGGTAACATAGACTAGATCACTAACACTTTGAACTCCGCCGCTGACGATCTTCAATGGAGCTCCGGCAAGATATGACTGGAGTACAGCAGAGGTAGATACATCGCCAAACGGAAGATCTCCAGACAATACATTACGCACCGTCGTTCCACCGCCACCGCTGCCAACAATCTTATTAATCTTGATTCCTTCTTCTTCAAAAAAACCTTGATCAATTCCTACATCGTAAGGAACCGCATACAATCCAGTCGGATAATGAGTGACAGAAATATCGATCTCATCGACCTTATCTCCTCCACCACTATCTTTTGAAGCCGATCCACTTGCCGGTTTTTCTCCACCGCATCCTGCAGCAATAAATAAAAGCAACATGATCATGACTGTAAACTTGCCCAACATCATCGTTCTTTTCCAATTCATTAGGTAACCCTCCTTGTATGTTATCGCTTTCATTTTCTTTTAATAAAGCCTCTATTAAGAATTTTTTGTAAACGCATCAGAATCAAGACGATAATAAATTTTATGTGTCTTCTCAAAAGCAGCAATTTTTTCTGCAAATTGCAAGGAAGCACCAATCTCGTCCAGCCCTTTGATCAACAGCTCTTTTCGATACGGAGCTACTTGAAAATGACTTATAAACCCTTGTTTGTCTGTTAAAGTTTGATTCTCTAAATCTATCGTTAGCTGGTAACCTCTTGTGCTGGCTGTTTTTTGAAATAGCTGTTCCACTTCTTCTTCACTTAGTTCAATCGGCAATATCCCGTTTTTAAAGCAATTGTTATAGAATATATCAGCGAAAGAAGGCGCTATGATCACTTTGATTCCGTAATCAGCGAGTGCCCATGGAGCGTGCTCTCTTGAAGAACCACATCCAAAGTTTTTCCGAGCCAATAATATCCCGGCATGCCGGTACTCCTCGTGATTTAATATAAACGTCTCGTTCTCTTTGCCATTTTCAAAGCGCCAGTCATAGAACAGAAATTGGCCGAAACCGGTTCTTTCAATTCTTTTTAAAAACTGTTTCGGAATGATTGCATCCGTATCAACATTGACTACATCCAAAGGAGCTACGATGTTAGTAAAATTCAAAAATGACTGTGTCATAGATTTATCTCCTCCGCAGTTTTCATTGGCCAAGTTCTAACGTCAACAAAATGCCCTTTGATGGCCGCAGCCGCTGCCATTTCCGGACTGACCAAATGCGTCCTAGCGTTCCTTCCCTGCCGGCCTTCAAAATTGCGGTTTGATGTTGAGGCACAGCGCTCACCAGGCAGGACGATATCTTCATTCATTCCGAGGCACATGCTGCAGCCTGCTTCCCGCCATTCAAAGCCCGCCTCTATAAAAATCTGATCCAGCCCTTCAGTTTCAGCCTGGATTTTAACTGCCTGAGAACCAGGGACTACTAAAGCTGTAACATTGTCAGCAACCCTGTAACCATTAACGATTTTCGCTGCTTTTCGCAGATCCTCAATCCGGCTGTTTGTACAGGAACCGATAAAGACCTTATTTATGGCGATATCTGATATTGCCGTATTTTCAGCCAATCCGATATAATTCAGGGCCTTTTCCGCAGCCCTTTTTTGAGCATCCGGAAGTTCGGCAACGGAAGGCACTTTTCCTGTTATGCCAGTTACCTGGCCAGGATTTGTCCCCCATGTCACCTGTGGAACGACTTCTGATGCATCAAACTCGACAGTTAAATCGAAAACCGCATCAGAATCGGAATAAAGTTTTTTCCATTCTGTCAACGCTGCTTCCCAATCACTGCCTTTCGGTACACACTCTTTATCCTTCAAGTATTGAAAGGTTGTTTCATCCGGTTCGATTAAACCTGCTCTTCCGCCCATTTCGATTGACATATTACATATCGTCATCCGCTCTTCCATCGACAGCTTGCGAATCGCTTCACCGCGATATTCGATTACACAACCAGTGGCAAAATCATGTCCAAATCTTCCTATCATAGCCAGAATTAAGTCTTTCGCTGTCGTGCCGGTTGGAAGCTCTCCATTGATATTGATCGCCAATGTTTTCGACTTGAATTGCTTTAACGTTTGCGTTGCCAATACATGTTCCACTTCACTCGTCCCAATTCCAAAGGCAAGAGCCCCAAATGCTCCATGGGTGGAAGTATGGCTGTCACCGCATACAATCGTCTGGCCTGGCTGGGTGATTCCCAGCTCCGGTGCGATGACATGGACAATCCCCTGATTTCGGCTGTTCAGATCAAAAAGCTTAATGCCGAATTCCCGGCAATTGTTGACGAGAGCGTCCACCTGTTTTTTGGCTATTTCATCTGTAAACGGCAGGTCCCGGTTTCTTGTTGGAATGCTGTGATCCATGGTAGCAATCGTTAAATCCGGTCTCCGCACCTTACGTCCTTTGATTCTTAGCCCTTCGAACGCCTGTGGTGACGTCACTTCATGTGTTAAGTGGAGATCAATAAACAAGAGTGCCGGTTGATTTTCCTCTTCATGGACAAGATGATTTTCCCAAATCTTTTCATATAAGGTTTTCCCCATTACGCAACTCCTTTTTTATATGACATTGGTATTCTTTAGCTCTTTCAGTCTTTCCTGGCTGTATCCGAGTAATTCTCTGTACACTTCATCATTGTGTTTACCAACCACTTCCGCTCCGGGATGCTTTATTTTCCCAGGTGTCCTGCTTAACTTCGGAACAACCCCCGGCATTGAAAACTCACCTAATTGGGGATGTTCAACATTTACAATCATTTCTCTTTCTTTATAGTGAGGATCCTCTAAAATGTCTTTTGCGGAATAGATAAGTCCTGATGGCACGCCCTTTTCCTCAAGAATTTCGAGTGCTTCCTTCGCTGGCAATGTTTTCGTCCACTCTTCGATCATCGAATCGAGCAGCTTCATATTTTCCCCTCTGGCATTATGCGTTGCAAACCTCGGGTCATCCGCAAGTTCAGGCTGATCCATTGCTTCACAAAGTCTAGTGAAGACATTATCTGCATTCGCACCAATAACGATGTAGGTTTTATCTTTTGTAAAATAAATATTTGAAGGTGCAACACCAGGAAGAATATTACCCATTCGCTCCCTCACATAGCCAGCCAGCAAGTAATCGGGAATGATACTTTCCATAATCGAAAATACCGATTCGTATAAGGCGGTATCGACGACCTGTCCTTTCCCGGAATGCTCTCTTTCATGAACCGCAACGAGACAGCCAATTGTTGCGAATAACGCGGCCAAGGTATCGCCGATTGAAATTCCAATTCTTGATGGCGGTCGATCCGGATAGCCTGTTACATAACGGAGACCTCCCATCGCTTCCCCCACACTTCCGAACCCGGCTCGATGTTTATAAGGTCCTGTTTGCCCGAAACCCGATGTTCTCACCATAATTATTTTCGGATTAATTTCAGCTAAAGTTTCATATGAAAGATTCCACTTTTCCATCGTTCCGGGGCGGAAGTTCTCGATGATAATATCCGTTTCCTTTACCAGCTCTCTTAAAATGGATTGCCCTGCTTCTTCACGTAAGTTTAGAGTAATCGATTTTTTATTTCTTGATTGAATCGGCCACCAAAGCCCAACACCATCTTTCGACTTTCCCCAGTTTCTCATCGGGTCTGATTTACCGGGTGGTTCCACCTTTATGACCTCAGCACCAAAATCGGCCAACAACCTTCCCGCAAAGGGACCAGCTAAAAGTGTGCCCAGTTCGATGACACGTAAATTTTCTAAAGGCAATCGATGTTTAGTCAATCGGATCCCTCCTGTCCGTGCTTTATCGTTTTAGCGCCGCTATTAAACTCACAAATCTAAATTTTCTTAATCTTGTATACAAATTTAATCTTTTGTATACAATAAGTCAACCACATTTTGAAAAATATTTAATTTTAAGCTAAACCGATTAATTTAACCGCTTACATTGATTGTTTTCAGAATATTATTGATATTCTTTCTTCTTTTGTATACAATAAGTTCGTGAGGTGTTTACATGTATGCATACGAATTTATAAAAGATGCGATTATCCAAGGAAAATACGAGCCAGGTATGAGGCTTGCGGAAGAAACCCTGGCAAAGGAATTGAACTTAAGCAGGACACCAGTGAGAGAAGCCATTAAACAGCTTGAAGCAGAAGGACTGCTTGTACCATTAAAGCGTGGAGTAAGTGTCAGGCATTTTACAAAAGATGATATCCGGCAAATATACGACTTAAGAACATTGCTCGAAGGATATGGTGCCAGCCAAGCCGCGATTAACCGCACAGATGACGATCTGAAGAGAATGGAAACAGCCAATCAATTATATGAAAAAGCGATCACCCAGTATATTGAATCAGATATGGACAGCATTAAAGAAATTGTCGATGTTAATCAGGAGTTTCATAATTCAATTGTCGCTGCTTCCAAGAACGCACATATATTCTTCCATATCTCAAAGGTTGTCGTTGTTCCGGTCGTCTTTCGGTCTTTTTACTGGTATAACCACTTTCAGCTCCAACAGTCTTTAGAAGTTCATAAAATTATTCTCCAAGCCATTAAAAATAAAGAGCCTGAGCGTGCCCGAATCGCCATGCATGAACATATTTTTCAGGGGCGCGACCATGTGTTAAGGCATCTTGAGGAAATCAAAAATAGTCATCTATTAAAGGAGGAAGATTCATGATCGAAATTTGTGAAGTAGGCCCCCGCGATGGGCTGCAAAATGAATGTAAAATCATTTCCACCGAAACAAAAGTAGAATTGATTAACCGTCTGATCGATGCTGGAATCCGCACTATCGAAGCCGTTTCATTCGTTAACCCTAAGGTCGTTCCGCAGATGGCTGACGCTGAAGAGGTGCTGCGATTGCTCCCGAAACGAGAAGATATCATATATGCCGGACTCGTCTTGAGCCGCTCAGGCCTGGATCGTGCTTTGAAAACAGATGTCAACTTCTTGCATGTTGTCACAGCTACAAGCGACCAATTTAATATGCGGAATGCGAAAAGAACCGTGGACCAAGCTGTGGAAGAATTAGCGAAGGTCATTCGTGAAGGTAGTGAAGCAGGCAAAGGCGTTGCGGGTGTGCTCGGCACTGCGTTCGGCTGCCCATTTGAAGGAGAGGTCCCTTTATCACGAGTGCTGAAAGTAGCTGAGAAATTTTTAGAATCAGGTTGTACGAAAATTACACTGGCCGATACAACAGGAATGGCAAATCCGATACAGGTTCAAAATATAGTGGAAGCTTTTAGAGAAGCCTTTGGAACAGACTTATCGTTAGGACTTCATTTCCACAACACTCGCGGACTTGGTTTGGCAAATACACTGGCAGGATATCAAGCCGGGGTTAACAGATTCGATTCCTCGATTGCAGGCTTAGGCGGCTGTCCCTTCGCGCCAAAAGCCGTTGGGAATGTATGTACAGAGGACATGGTCAATATGTTTCATAGTATGGGAATTGAAACTGGCACGGATCTAAATCAGCTCCTAGACATCGCTAAATGGATGGAAGAGAGCATGGAGCGTTCTTTGGATGGGATGCTGATGAAGGCTGGGATTGCTTAATATTGCCGAAGCTCCCTTGTTCTAGCAACCGGGAGCTTTTTTATCTTCAAATTTAAATTTAATCGAGGCAAAAAGTTAATCATATACTAATAGTTCTTAAAAATGAATTATTATCTGCAATGACTGTAACATTAGGATGCAGTTTTAAAATTGAAGCTGGAAAGGCTTCGCAAACATCACCTTCCAGCAGCCTGTGAAGAGCTTAGGCTTTTTCCTCTCCAGAAACAAGCAGCAAGATTTCTTTACTTTTTAAAATTGTCGAAATCCCCATTGTAATGGCATGAGCCGGTATTTCAGATGATTCATTGAAAAATCGCGAATTTGCCATCCTTGTTGTGTTGGCAAGCTCGACAACATGCGTTTTCGATTCGAAAGATGTACCCAGCTCGTTAAAACCGATATGCCCATTGCGGCCCAGTCCTAAAATTTGCAGATCGATACGCCCATTTTGCTCAATTAATGACTCATAATGGCTTTTGCGTCTCTCGCTTCTGCCCAGGTCGTCTATCCCCGGGCCTCAAAAATATAGTTACAATCCCTTCCTTGTTTTCTAAATAACTAGCTTGTAACTGCCAGATTAGACTTTTTGTTCCAAATTAAATATAGTACTGGGATCATAATAATATAAATAACTGGAAAAATACCGACTGAAATCGCTAAAAGATCCTCAATTTCAAATGCGCTTCGCATCCAAAGAAAAATGCCGACTCCGAGCATTCTTCCAACTCCGAGGGGGATTTCTCTTATGATAATATAGTCCAACCGTTTCTCTTTATAATGTGGATCTTTTTCAATTGCTTCGTACAACAAGGCATTCATAGAAATGTATATCATGTTGGAAGTGATCGGTTTTAGAATCGTAAACAAAATCAATGTGAACAGAAACGGCGCAATTGATAAGAAAATCGAAGACAATGACAAGCCCATCGCTCCTATTGCGAAAACCGGTAATCTCAGTTTTGGCGACGAAGCTTTTGCGAGCCACAAAAAGGCGATAACGCTGACCAATTCTGCAAGAGTATTAAAGATTCCGAGACTCATCTCGCCCCCCGCGACCGTATAGATCATCATCGTAATTAAAAATGTTTGATAAACGCCAGAAACGATACCGTCGCCAAAGGACACGATATACATCCCTTTCCATTCCCGAGTCGGCTTTCGAAATACTTCCATTAAGTAGCTAACTTTTTCAATCGGTGATCCCACTACCTTCATTGAAGCGATCATTGCCAAAAAGTAAAAGATAACAGATAAACCAAAAACTAAATAGTATCCGGTAGCTCCTGTAAATAATTCAATAATAAACCCTGCCAGAAGAGGTCCGGCCAAGCCGCCAATCGTCGCCACGATTCCCTGTGCATACAAGAAGCGGTCTCTTTTTTCATTTGTTGTCATATCAAGAATAGCCATATGTGCACCAACGCTGTAAAAGCTGGTCGCAAGTCCCATAAGCGCGCCTAATAATATGACGTATGAGCTTAACGAGTCTTTTAAAATCAACATCAATAAGTAAGTCAAGATATGGAAAAAGATTCCCAATCTTAACGATGCCATTGGGGTCGTTTTTCTCGCAAACCATGCACATAAGCTGAAGCTTGCTAAAATTGAAAATGATAGAAAAAAAGAATAAATCGCCAGCAGCGAAAAACTTGAATCAAGCTTCCACAAAAATACATTTAAAAAAATCGCTGACAATGCAGAGGCAAAAGCAAAAAAGGCATTCATCACCAAATAATAGTTGGCTTCTTCTGAAAATATTTTAAATAGTCGTCCCATAATTACTCCCTGATTTCTGATTCTAACAATCAGCATTGTGGGGCCTGACCCCTAATAATAGTATACCAATGAGTCTAAAATGTCTGTTAAGCTTAGTTCGGCACAGGCCATCGAAGTGTCTGCTACACCATAATACATTTTAACAGTATCTCCTTCTGTAATGGCACCGCAAGAAAACACAACATTTCCAAAAAACCCGTCCACCTCATAATCAGCCTCAGGCTCTAAAATCGGCTTCTCTGACCGGGCAATTATCTTAGAGCAATACAGCTCCCATACAGTACCGGTCTTCTTTTGAAGCCCCGTGATAAAGCTCCAGCCAGCCCTTTTCTGTTTTAATCGGAACAGCTCCACCTCCAATCCGTCCGTTATTAAAAACGTGTGAACAGCTGGTTCAGGAATTTTTAAACAAAAATGCAGAGACGTCAAATCCTGAGCCGGTCCCCGGCCGTTTCCGTTCCAGGGTGCGAGTAATCATAATAAGCCTGGTGGCGCGACGCTTTTCTTCTCAGGGCATCGTACTCATACTCGACAAGCGAGCCATCCGGGTAGTAGACTCCTTTCAGGCGGTTGTCGGTTGTGTATTCGTACTTGATTGTGCCTTCCTTCGTTTCTTTTTCAACGAGGTTTCCATTGGCGTCGTAGTAATAGGATTTTTCGCCGGCCTGGACAAGCTCATTCAATTCATTATAACGGTATTTCGTGATTTTGCCGTCTTCATTTGTTCGATCCGGTTGCCGACGGAATCGTATTTGTATTCGGCTTTCTGGATCGGATCCTTCGAATAGTTCGGTCTTTCATTGAACGGATCGGGATCTTCTTCATAAAACTGGTTCCCAGTCCTTCGGGTCTAGTCCTTTATCGTATTTATTCTTTAGCCATAGCATAACTCCAAAGAGTAGAGGTGTTTTCGACTAGTTTTGCAGATGATTGTTATGCCAAAATACTCATTAAAAAACCTTGACAGGCTATGCTAATCAAGGTTTTTCACTAAATCCTTATAATGTTTTTAACTAAAAATACTATTTATCAAAACCTACATCATTACAGCTATAAATTGACTCGCCATTATCTAAATTTATTGGTTTAAGCCCGACTAACAACTAAGACTTAATATTAAAATCCAGTCTGGATTCAATTTTTTTTATGTCTTTTAGAGAGATTAGCATTAATTTCTGAATTCTCAACATTATTGTTATATTTCCTTTTTAGTATAACCCCTCTTGGGTCGGAAAAATTGATACCCTACTATACCAAGAGGGGCAGAATATTACTAGTTAACTTTTCTGTGAGCATTTCAATGATATTCTTTTAAAACTGGGTTCCAAAATAAAGTCCAATACTTATAATTAATCCTAATAGAAAGTAGATAGACATTAATATATAAGATTTAAGTTTAAAAAGAAAAAATGAAAATACTATACTAGAAGAACCAATAAATAAAAAGATAAAGTTACTTGAATTAGATGGAAAAGGAATTACAGGCTCAAAAAGGGTTACACTGCAATAAACTATTAATATTATTGTAAATACAAGTTTTATTTTCATCTCTTCCTCCCCAAAATTACCTCCGTATTGTCAAAAATTAAATATATAAATCAAGCAAATACATTGATATCAGAGGGTTTATAAGC
>NZ_PGVA01000044.1 GCF_002860125.1 Bacillus canaveralius | reverse complement strand
GGAACACCCTGAAACCCGAGGACAAGAAGACAATATCTAATTCCTGTTTTCTACTCTACATTATGACGTTATTCCATCGTGCATGCAGTGATAGCGGGTTCAATTAATGTCAGGCAGAAATCATCAAAAAATAAAAAACGAGACACAGGCAAATCCAGCCTGCATCTCAGTTTATTAAATCCAGGAAAAACCCCTGCGCTGTTTCTTTTCGTTATCATTCTTATCTTCGGAGTTGTTCTTTTTATTTTTGTTTCGGTTGTCAATATGGTGTTCCTCATGGTCATCCCGGCTTTCACTACGGTCTTCCCACTCATCATCAAGACGCCAATGGCGCTCGCCGTCATCAATAATGACTCGATCAGTCCGAATGATTACTTCATCAGCATCAATGACTGTCCGTTTCCGATTCTTCTTTGACATTGATATCCCTCCCTTTTTCCTTTTATAATATGTAAAAGATCAAAATGTGCTAGACGGGCCGCCTATTTCCGGGAAAAAATATCGCTGTTTTAAAGAGTAAATTTCACAATGTAACAAGCTAAACATGAAGTTGTCTAAATTAACAGGAGTATGCCGTAGGAAACGAATAATACTGTCTTAACTATAAATAACCGTTCGTTTTTCAGTTAAAGAATGCTTTTATGAAATTCACTCTTAAAATAAAAGAAAAACCTCCCTGGTTGGGAGGCGACCTATCACTGCCCTTCAAAGTAGTCAATTGCCTCGTCTACTGACATGAATATTTTTACATCGGTTATTTTTTGCCCATTGTTTGCCACGCCCATAAATCCATCGGCTACTTGAATGATATCGGCCGTGGACCCCTCCTTGTCTTCCGGCAATTGTACCGTTTCCTTAATAGAAGCCTGTCCTTGTTCTGCCCAGGATTGTATTTCTGCCGCATAAGTATCGTAATTCATATTGACCGTAATTCGACTTTCCAATTCATTTAACGTTAGCGGTTCGGCTTCACCTTTTGTATTTGTTGCAGTAGGATTTTCGCCTTGTTCCGGTTCAACTGGTCTGCTTGGTTCCGGCTTTTCACCTGCTTCTCCACCGCATCCAGTGAGTAAAAAAACGATGCCTACCAACACAAAGAATTTATGCATCGATGTCCATCTCCTTCTTTAAGTGTTTAGTACCAATCTTTACCCTTTTTGAAAAAGATCATTCATACCCTATATTTCGCTGTTTTTTCGTAAAAAAAGCATTCCATTAAAAGGAATGCGGAACTATTTTTCTGTTTGTTCTAATAACCCTTATGTACCAAGCTGGTCAAATTGAGACCTTAGTCGGTTGTCCATCCCCAGTGTTCGCCTCGGGGACTTGACGATTTTGTTCTTTAGCGCTTGATAATAGAATAACGGTAATGATAATGCAAACCGCGCCTCCCCATTCCGCCAAACCAAAAGGGGTGTTAAGCCAGATTACAGCCAGCAGCGCAGCAGATAAGGGTTCTGCGCAGGCAAGCAAGCTCGTTTCTGATGGCTGCAGATACTTTAGGCTTTCTAAATAGCAAAAAAATGCGATTAAGGTTCCGAAAAGTATTACAAACAGAATCGCCAGTACAGCCGAGATTGACGCTTCGCCATGAACTTCCCATGGAGGAGCGACAAAGCTCATCCCGATACCGCCAATTACCATGCCCCAGCCGATGACGGAAATAGTTCCATGTTCCTTCAATAATTTAAGCGGCTGAACGGTATAAAAAGCAAGTGCTAAGGCGGAAGCTAATCCCCAGAATAATGCCGTGCCCGATATCGCCAGAGATGACGGTGTTCCCGCAGTCACTAACAGATATGTACCCGCTAACGCCAGTATGACAGCAATTATTTGCCTTATGCCGGGCCATGATTTTGTCCGTAAAGCTAGATACAAAGTGATAAAAACTGGGCCTAAATATTGGAGAAGTGTAGCTGTGGCAGCATTGCTTGCTTCAATTGCCGCAAAATATGTATACTGGACTCCGAGCATTCCAACAAGACCAAACAGAACGATGCTTAACCAGCCATTCTTGTCGCTCCACACACTAAATAATTTCTTCTTCCCTTGTCTTGCCCCTGATAAAGCCAGCAAAATCATTCCGGAGATAAGGAGCCTTACAACGACAAGCCAATCAGCTTGATAATTTTTTTCTTGAAAAAGAAATTGCGCGACAGTTCCCGAAACACCCCACAGGGTTGTACCTGCCAATACCAGAATGATACCAGTCGTCCGCTTATTTAATCTATTGAACAACCCTTTCCCCCCTTTCAAACCAATATCCCAGTTCAGGATGGTCATGGACACCTGATCAGACATCCATGTCGATTACAAAATTTCCAATGAGATTTTTTAGTATTTTCCAAAATGATACATGAATCAATTAGAATTGTCACTTACAAAAAACTGCCGGAACGAGCTGGCAGTTTTTTGCTTTCTTCAATTAACTTGGATCTACTTCATCAAGGGAGAGTGTTGTAACATTTGTATACTCTCCCATTTCAATCTCTCGTTCGGTTGCCTCGGCATCGAGCTCTTCGTCCATATCCAAGCCAGGTGCCATTGAAGCCTTCGTATCCTGCTCCTTTTTTTTCATCAGTAGCCAGCTCCTTTCCAACTTAGCTTTTCCGACTACGCCAGGCGTATTCCTTACCAGAATTTAATCATGAAAAAAACCCGAAAAATCCGGGTTTTTTGCGGTTCGTTTATTGAAAGACTCCATCAAAAGAAGGTGGTATAGCTTTTGCATCTTCGAATACTTTAGTGATTTGATCGATGTACTCCTGTTTTAGTGCATCTGTCTGTTCTGTGTTTGCTGATTCTCCGTTTATTTTATTCGTATAATATTCTTTTAATTTCCCAGTTGCTGCTTCAAGTTCAGTTTTCTGGGCACTTAATTCTTTTGGGAGTGCAATCTCTGACACGTTATTCCCGAACTGTGCCAGAGCCTCATTTAAGTCCTTTTCTTCATCTGTAAAGGCAGCTTCCATGGTGCGAATTTCTTTCATAACGTCGTTTTGATAAGTCAGCAGCGCAGATTTTACTGCTTTTTGGTTATCATCTGTTTTATTTTCCGCTTGCTTTGCTTCCTCTCCATTTGAGGCAGCTTTGTCATTTGAACATGCCCCGATTACCGATAATAATAAGGCAACCATACATAATGCTAAAATTTTTTTCATTTCTCTCTCTCCGTTTCTTTTTTCATCAAAAATACCTGATCAGACGTCCCGATTCTTCTGCATATTGTTATTGTAGCACGCAAAAAAAATGTCGACTGACAATTTTTAATTTAACCATTATTCGCATAAGTTGCAAGGATTTTATTCGAAAATCGAAATAAAATATTTTACCACTATAATATTTTCAACTTTCAGAAAATATTTATTATCAATGAGTTTCATAAAGTGAAAAACGAACAGTTACTTCAATTGAGACAGTATTCGTTTGCCTACGGCATACTCCTGTATATCTAGACAACTTCATTCTTTTATCGGTTTAACTTATTACATTTTGAGATTGACTCATATAAAAAAACGGCACCATTTTGGTACCGTTCTGCTAACAACATTAAGTTAGCCTATTTCGTGGAAGGTAATTTCCGGCCGGCTGCCGATTCGTATATTGACACCGGTCTGTCCCAAGCCTTCGCTAATGTAAAAGGGTTTTCCATGATGATAATGCAAGCCCTTTACCATATTCATTCGGACAAGCTTGCCCATCTTTACTAAATGGTATGGCTTAGGCCAATGGATTTGCCCACCGTGAAAATGGCCAGAAAGTAAATAATCATAATGATAATCTTTCATATCAAGAACGATATTCGGGTCGTGAGTGATGACGAGATGATAACCGTCAGGCAACCCATGATACGCTTTAGCGATGTCACTGCGCTTTGTACTAAAATCATCAATTCCTATTATATTCAGCTTTTCCCCATTGAGTTCGATTGTGCAATGCTCATTTTGCAGTGTTTTACACCCATATTGCTCAAGTGTTTGTTTTAATACGTTAAAATCTTTTTCTTTAAGTATATAGTCGTGATTGCCGAAAACGGCGTAAGTTCCATAATGGGGTTTAAGGCTTTTTAATACTTCAAGATAGGGGATCAGTTTTGTAACGGTTCGTTTCCGGTCAAGGAAGTCCCCTGTTAAAGCGATCAGGTCGACCGGCTGATCTGATATAATTCGAAACAGCTCTGCAGGAGTTACTGAAATATTTTCGAGATGCAGATCTGACAAATGCAGAATACGTAGTTGTTTTTTTGATATTTGCAGATTTGTGCGTGCCACCGTAATTGAATTAACCGCTACTTTGCTTGTGTTTCTATTAGCTTTATAAAATACCAGGACAAGAAAGACCACTATAATCATTAAAAAATAAATTGACATTTTATCTCCTCCCCACTCATTAGTATAGTAGGGATAGGTTGAAAGGCCTAGTGGGAGTTGATGGCAATGGTCGGTTACTGGTGGAAAATATCGATTCATCCGCATAATCGGTTTTGTAATGTAGGAAAATAAACAAAAAAAGGATGTTTTTCGTGAAAAAGGTTTTGCTATTGCCATTTTTGCAAATATCATCAGGCCACCACCAGGTAGCGGATGCAATAGCCGCCTACTTAAAAAAGGCGGACCCGTTTATGCAGTGTAAAACAGTCGATTTATTTCATTACACGTCGAAAAGATTGGAAAAAATGACTTCGGCTCTTTATCTTTGGGCGATTAAAATGCTGCCAGATTTTTATAGCAAAATCTATATTAGGAATGCGTATTTAAATGATAAGCCGGACCAATCATTTTTGTTTTATGAAAAGCTTTTTTTAAAAAGCATGAAAAAATTGCTCTCCGAGGAGAACCCGGATATTGTCATTTGTACGCATTGCCTTCCCTCCTATTTGCTCAATGTTCTTAAAAACAACGGGGAGTTTACTGGTTTTGTAGTAAATTCCTACACAGACTTTTTCATTAATACAGTATGGGGAATTAAAAATATTGATTTACATATCGTACCAAGTGTTACACATAAGCGTTTTCTTGTTGAAAAACAGATTGATGCGGCGAGGGTGATCGTGACCGGGATTCCTGTCCATCCTACATTTAATGGGCAGGTGCCGGACCGTAAACGGCGGGCCACATTTAATATCCTGATTACTGGAGGAAATTTAGGCGTTGGTTCGATTGGCGACCTTTGTGGCAAGCTGATTCCGTCACAAAAGATGAAATATTTTGTCCTTTGCGGAAAAAATAAAACGCTATTTCAGAAACTGAAGAAACTCGCCAGCCCGTCGGTTGTCCCGCTTGAGTACATTGAATCAAGGGAACAAATGAACCGTCTGTACGACGAAATGGATTTGGTGGTTACCAAACCTGGCGGTGTGACGATAAGCGAGTGCCTGGTGAAGAAACTCCCCATTCTACTGCTGCGGGCCTTACCGGGACAGGAAGAAATTAATGAAGCATTTTTAAGGGAAAACAAACTCGTACTCGAGCTTCCCCGCGGCCTTATGATAAAAAGCATGGAAGAAGAGATTATTGCTTTTCTCGAAAACGATCATCTGCGAAATCAGCATAGAGAGACTGTGACAGCCTTTTTGGAAAAATATGAGGATTTTAACCGCGTTGTCGAGTACTTATACAAGCGCTTATGAAAACAACAAAAAGGACTCCAAAGTCCTGTTTTGTTGTAATTTTTATTAGTTGAATGAATTTCATAAAGCAATTCTTTAATTGAAAAACGAACAGTTATTTAAAATTAACATGGTATTATTCGTTTCCTACGGCAAATTCCTGTTAAATCTGCCCAGGCATTGTACCATCATTAGGCATTTATCCCAATTCAATGTTTAGCTGTCTCATCTATAGGGCTGGTGACATAAAATAAATTAATTTAGTGAATGATTAAGGCTTCGAAAGGAGTGTTTCGATGAACCTATTTTTAAATGGACAGTTAGAGCCCCGTCTATATATTCAGGAAGTACCGGAAAACGAAACATCCAATCAAACTATTTTTCAAAGGAATCTCCTCGCCGATTTTATTGAAGAACAGCAGGCGATCAATACTATGATCAATCAGTCTGTCCAGCATGTTGATTCATCTCTTAAAAGCTCTGCAACAGAACAAAAACTTTATTTCGAAGGAATGTTTACGAGAATTGATGATCAAGAGCTTTTTGCCTTGCAAATGTTGGATCTGCTCCAAAACCAGGAAGTTGTTAATCAGAAAGTTTTACAAAGGCTCGAGCTTTTGGAAAAATTCAATAACCAGGTCTCAAAAAATATCGAAAGCGATGAAGCGATCAATCAAGCGATTCTCGATCAGCTCTCTTTTCAGGATGATTCGCTAAAAGGACTTGCCCATAAACTCGAGAAAAGTGAAGAACTATCTGAAGGTCTTGCAAAACAACTGGAAAGCCAGCAGGAAATGGAGAAAGAAATATTAAATAAACTAAATACAGAGGAAATCTACCATCGAACCGTTATGGAACGGCTCGATGAACAGGATGCTTTAACACATAAAGTGATGAGACAACTTGAATTTTTAAGAGAGAGCTTGTTTGAACAAGTCCTGTCGTTAAAAGAAAAGCTTGAAAAGCATTTTAAGCTGACCTCCGGTTTTCTTTTTGGTATGGTTTCACGAAAAAAAGGGCCTGATACAGATCAGCACATAAGCAAATCACAACAAAAAACGCCTGTTGGAAAGTGATAAAACCGGCAAAAAAGGCAAACAATGATACGTTTCCACTCCCTCCGGCCAATGCAGTTCTTTTGTTATTGAGGATGGACTGATGGTGCTGCTGGTCAATGAACAAGACGCATAAAAAAACTGCCCAAAAGGCAGTTTTTTGATATTGAATGAATTTCATAAAGCAATTCTTTAATTGTAAAACGAACAATTATTTAAGATTAAGATATTATTCTTTTCCTGCGCCATACTTCTGTTTATTGTATAAAATTTCATTCGTTTTTCGGTTTAGCTTATTACATTGTGAAATTTACTCTATTAGTCTAATATTTGAACTTTCACTTGCTTTCTTCCCCAATTGACAGCTTCCTGCTTATCAGGGATAAAGATGTCGATCACGTTTCCTTTAATGGCTCCTCCTGTATCTCCTGCAACCGCATAACCATAACCTTCAACATAGACTTTGGATCCTAACGGAATGACATTAGGGTCAACAGAGATCACTTTTGCGTCCGGGTTGGCATTTAAATCAATCCCGGTGGCAGTCACACCCGAACATCCTTCACAGCTCGCTGTATAAGCAGTAGCTGTTACAGTCAATTCCTTTGCGTTGCTTTCTGGCTCAGCCGGAGTTGGTTCTGGTTTGGTTTGTGCTGGAGCCGGTGCCGGATTTACGGCAACTTCTGCCCTTGCTGGTTGTTCAGCGGGGGCTGCCGCTGCCACAACTTGAGCTGCCGGAACCGCTGCTTGCTTATTTGAGTAAATAACAAGATTGGCATCCGGGTGAATCATATCGGAACTTAAGTTATTCCACTTTAAAAGATCGTCAACATTCACTTTTTGATCTTTTGCGATTTCCCAAAGAGTATCACCGGATTTTACTATGTAATTCTTTACCGGAGAAACGGTTAATACATCATCGGGACGAATGAGATCATTTGATAATGCATTCCATTCCTTTATGTCACTAACCGCTATTTCATACTTTTGAGCAAGTGCCCATAGCGTATCTCCTTTTTCGACAACCACTTCTTCAGCTTGAGCATTAACTCCGATTGCACCAGAGATGGTCACAGCTGCGAGCATGGAATAAATGTGTTTTTTCATTTGATAACCTCCTATGGCTTGTTTAAGTTAACGCAATCAATCATAACACGTATTTTTCTCAGAAAAAGAACAGCACGATGATAATTGCGTTACGAACTTAACAGCCACATAACAGGAGTTTTACATAAAGTCTGAACAGTGAATTTTCTATTAAGCTTATTCTCTCGACTGGATGTTTTTCTCAAAAAAGACGCTCACCAATATGGTCAGCGTCTACTCGATTAAATTTTTAATAAACAATTCATGCGGTTTTAGCAGGCAAGACAATATTAAAGGTCGTGCCTTTATTTAGCTCACTCTCAATATAAACTTTTCCTTTGTGGCTTTCGATGATTTTAAAGCTAACCATTAATCCAAGACCGTTGCCATTCTCTTTTGTAGTGAAAAAGGGCTCGCCAATTTTTTTCACTTTTTCCGCAGGAATGCCGATGCCTGTATCCTGAATTGAAATATGAACGGTATTATTCCTCAGTTTAGTTCCTACGTGAAGCTCACCGCCATCTGGCATCGCTTCAATCCCATTTTTGATGAAATTTAAAAATACTTGTTTGAGACGGTTTTCATCACATTCGATTTGGACAATGTCTTCATGAAAATCAAAATGCAGTTTTACGCGCTTTTTTCTCGCTTCAAAATCAAGCAGGGCAAGGACATCCTGAATGACCGGAATGATGTTTTTTTCTTCAAGCCGGGCCGCTTTTGGTTTAGCAAGTACCATAAAATCCTCGACAATAGTATTAATCCGTTCTACTTCGTCTAAAATAATTTCGATAAATTCTTTCCGTTCCTCTTTCGTTTCGTCGAGCAGAAGAAATTCAGCATAGCCTTTTAAAGAAGTTAATGGATTGCGAATTTCATGGGCAACCCCTGCCGCAAGCTGCCCTACTGCAGCGAGTTTATCCTGGCGATGGAGGATTTCCTCCGCTTGTTTCTTTTCCGTAATATCATTGCGGATCGCGAGGTATTGATAAGGCTTGCCCCGCTCGTTTAAAAAGGGAATGATTGTCGTATCGACCCAGTAATAGGATCCATCTTTCGCTTTATTGCGAATTTCCCCTTTCCATACATCACCTGTCCCAATCGTGCTCCAGAGCTGCTTGAAGAATTCCTTCGAATGAAAACCGGAATTAAGCAGACTATGGTCGCGTCCAATCAATTCTTCACGGCTGTACTTTGATATCTCACAAAACTTTTCATTTATGTTTGTAATGATGCCTTTGTTATCGGTAAAAGCAACAATCGAAGACTGGTCGAGCGCAAACTTGATGTCGCTGACTTCTTTCAACGTATTTTTCAAATGCTCTTCCGTACTTTTTCGACCTGTGATATCACTGCGTATTGAAACATATTGAAACGGTTTGCCTTTTTTATTTAGAAACGGAACAATCGTCGTATCGACCCAATAAAAAGTTCCATCTTTTGCTCTGTTGCGGATTTCACCCTGCCAAACCTTGCCCTGCCCTATCGTTCTCCATAGACTGCGGAAAAATTCTTTAGAGTGAGAACTAGAATTTACGACTCGATGATCCTTC
Source organism: Bacillus canaveralius (assembly GCF_002860125.1). Taxonomy (GTDB): domain Bacteria; phylum Bacillota; class Bacilli; order Bacillales; family Cytobacillaceae; genus Bacillus_BJ; species Bacillus_BJ canaveralius. Next base: position 105,208 of record NZ_PGVA01000044.1, on the reverse strand, counting down.
CCTAACAGCTCATCTTCGCTATATTTTGAGATTTCAAGAAACTTATCATTTACATACGTGATGATCCCTTTAGCATCGGTAATCGCAATAATCGACGATTCATCAAGAGCAGCTTTAATATCCTTTAAGTTGGCATCTGATACGAGAAGCCGCTTGCTGATAAGTGTACTGGAACCAATCAATCCTGCCAGAATGATCACGGTGATGACAAGAATTAAATACATGATGCTTGTTTCAGGAAATGACCTTTGCAATCCGATTCCTTCTTTCGTGGAAACGAATAAAGCCCGATTCAGCATAAAATAGCCTTCAACAATTGCCGCTGTAATGATCAGTGCACTAATCGGCTTCAGCCAGGTCCGGTTTTCATCAGAGAAATTTTTCGAGGCGAAAAGGATCCAGAGTGAAAAGAAGAAAGAGACGAAAATGAGCGATGTTAACATGCTTAACAGTAGAACATTAAACTCTACCGTTAAGTTTAAGGAATATAGGCCAAGTATATGAACAGATAAAACTGCAAGTGTCAGGAAACTGCTTCCGGTAACGAGGTGCAGCGGTTTTATGACGGGCATCATTAATGATCGAAAGCCAGCTCCCGTTAAACAAATCGCAGCCAGCATTGAAAAGGCGATGATCAAAATATTATAGGCCGACGTACCGGTGATCTCTGAAGAAAGGATTCCAAAAAAGTTCATCACCCAAATTCCGATGCCCATCGAGAAGCTACTGCCAACAAATAAAAATCGCTTGTTTCTTTCGGAGGATTTAATCAAAGTTAATAAATCAAGAGCTGTGTATGAGGCCATAATAGTCAATAGGATAGCGATAAAAATAAGAAGCGGATTAAATGACCCAATCATTTCGTCCATGCAATCGATCAATCTCCCTACAAACATAGTTATTACTATGATTGTAATGTAAACTCCCTTCCTTTGGAAAGTGTAATTAAAAAGTTTTCACTAATTGGTGATAAAATTAACTTTTTTTTAAAAAAACTTCACAATTTTAAGAAAAATCGTGTATACTGTACTACAACAGGGTAACAATAAATAAACTGTATTATAAAAAGGAGGAATTAACATGTTGCAAAGTCCAGTCGAGTTTTTCCGCACTCTACCGAAAAAGGTTTGTCCGGAATGTGGTGAAAAAGTGTTCGAACAAGCAGAATCCTACCTAATGGAATGCGATCGCTGCCTATCGAAGAAAGAAGAATAATATCTGTAGCGGGGTGAGAAAGGAGAAATCTCACCCTTTTTTTATGCCTGAAATACCGCTTTCGCCTAGTCCGGCTATTTATACAACAAGTGAATTCAAAAAATTGAGATAAATATATTCAAATTGGATTTGTTCATGTATAATCAATTTAGTTAGAGTTACGAAATACTTTTTGGAGGTCATAATCTATGGAAAAAACCGTGGAAAAGCGTTTGACACGCTCAGAAGTACCAGAGAAATTAACATGGAATCTGCAAGATCTTTTCGTTTCAAATGAGGCGTGGGAAAACGAGTTAAATGAAATTAACAATGCCCTTCCTTCATTCGAACAATTTAAAGGAAAACTGCAACAAGGTGCAAATTATTTGCGCGATTGCTTGTTGGCCCAGGAAAATTTATCTATCAGATTGGTCCGAGTCAGTACATATGCAAGCTTGCGCCAATCCGAGGATGGCAGCAGCCCGGAAAACCAGGCGAATTTCTCCAAGTTATCCGCCCTGGTTGCCGATGTAAATGCCGCTTTGTCTTTTATCGACTCTGAGATCCTCTCCTTCCCTGACGGTTTAGTAGAATCCTACTTACAAGAGGACAAAGAGCTCCAGCCTTTTGATAGGCAGCTTTCTGAGCTTCTTGAAGGAAAGAAACACAAACTTTCCGCAGAAACGGAAGAAGTTCTCGCTTCTTTGGGAGAAGTTCATGGCGCACCGTACCGAATTTATCAGACGAGTAAATCAGCTGATATGGAGTTTTCACCTGTCGAAGATAATGAAGGAAATGAACTTCCTAATTCGTTTGCCCTTTTTGAAGATCGCTACGAATTTTCTCCTGATACAGCTATTCGCAGAAAAGCGTATGACTCATTTGTCCAGACACTGCAGAAGTATAAAAATACTTTTGCCGCTACGTATGCCACCGAAGTGAAAAAGCAAGTGACGCTCGCACGGTTGCGCAACTATGAATCGGTTACGCATATGCTCTTGGATCCGCAAAAAGTCAGCCTCGATATGTATAATAACCAACTGGATATTATCCAGGCTGAACTTGCTCCGCATATGCGCCGTTATGCCGAATTAAAGAAACAGCAGTTAGGTTTGGAGAAAATGTTGTTTTGCGACTTAAAGGCTCCGCTCGATCCGGAGTTCAGTCCAAAAACGACCTATGAAGAGGCGAGCAAAGTAATTCTTGAAGCACTGAAAGTAATGGGTCCGGAATACTCCGAGATTATGGAGAAAGGCTTGACAGAAAGATGGGTTGATTTAGCTGATAACGTTGGTAAATCAACAGGAGCTTTCTGTGCCAGCCCATTTGGCGTCCACCCTTACATTTTAATTACCTGGACAGATACGATGCGGGGCGCTTTTGTCCTGGCACATGAACTTGGGCATGCAGGCCACTTCTACTTGGCCAACAAAAACCAAAGAATTATGAACACTCGTCCGTCAACATATTTTGTTGAAGCTCCATCAACGATGAATGAATTGTTGCTTGGGGACCATTTATTAAAGAATACAACAGATACAAGAATGAGACGTTGGGTCGCTCTCCAGCTTCTCGGAACGTACTATCATAATTTTGTTACCCATCTTCTTGAAGGAGAATTTCAGCGCAGAGTTTACAATCTGGCTGAAAACGGTACTCCGCTCACTGCCAAAGTGCTCTGTGAGCAAAAAGCTGATGTGCTTTCAAGTTTCTGGGGTGACGCAGTTGAAATCGATGAAGCTGCAAGCCTGACGTGGATGCGCCAGCCTCATTATTATATGGGACTGTACCCTTATACCTATTCTGCAGGTCTTACCGCATCAACAGCGGTTTCTCAGCTAATCCAATCAGAGGGTCAGCCTGCCGTTGACCGCTGGCTCGATGTATTAAGAGCAGGCGGAACAAAAAGTCCTCTTGACTTGTTAAAGCATGCCGGTGTCGATATGTCTAAGCCTGACGCCATTCGAAAAGCCGTTTCCTACGTCGGCACATTGGTCGATGAATTGGAAAAAAGCTATTCCTGAATGAGTGCATAAAAAAGCCTGCCTATTTTTTGGCAGGCTTTTTGTATTAAATTCAAGATTGCTTATTATTGAATAAAGTTCACTTATTAGGCATGTTACTTCGTAGGCAAGGCCTGTGCAGTTTTAAAATGACTCAGTTGTATTTAAACGGGTTAAAATCCGTTCGAATTTCTGGAAGCTGCCTCATTTCCTCTCTCATTCCGCTGCCACACATCGGGCAATTCAGGTCGTCGCTGGAAAACTCTTTCCTCATCCAGCCATTGCAGGAATCAGATTCGCAGGAATACACACTTGTATCAACAATGATGTTTTGTATTTCTTCAGTTGCCTTCTTTGAAAAATACATTGGCAAGCCCCCTTTCGATTAGTATGATCTTTATACCAAAAAAAATTACCTGATTTTGAAATTCGCGAAATGACGACAGACTTATGAATAATGTTAGCTAAGGATGAGAAACTTTTAAAAAGGGGTGAAAACTTGGCGAAAAAAACTGAAGAGTATTTAACGTATGCACCTAAACAACCTGTTATAACCATTCAGAACGATGATACTTATCCTAATTTAAAAAATATACCTGGAGACTCTGTCGACAGCCATAAGGATCTTGAAGTGGCCAATGCCATCATAGGCGGCGAGGAAATTCGCCAGCAAAATGAAAATTTATAAGCGAAAAGTGCCTATTAATCGTTATTTGCCCGTGATGCCTATACAGAAGCCTTGTGATTATGCATTTTCGATTAAAAGGCACTTACTTGAGGAGAATATCAATGATTGAAAAAGAGCAGAACAAAAAGTATACAGTTGTCGGAACAGATATTGAGGAAGTGAAAAGGCTTAATCGCCAGTCCGGCCTGTCCTACAATCAAGTTAAGGAGCTCCTTGCCAGGAAGTTATTGGACAAATAGGGAAAGCGCGCGTCGGCTTTACCCCTCTTGTTCGCTGCCCATTTTCACGGTAAGTTTATTTTTCAGGAGAAAGGGTATCAGAATAAAGCAACGTCTATACTATACAGAAGGGATGGATTAGCAATGAGAGTCTTAACAGCATCTCCAAAAATCGTATACGGCATTGCATTTGAAGGCGGATTTGTCTTAATGAAGAAAGGAACACTTTCCCGGCACCATATCGTCCGTAACGGAAAGAAATCGCCTTGATTTTGCGATTAAGGAAGAGTTCTTCCAATTCAATTGATCATCACCCCTGTCGAACTATCGGCAGGGTTTTTTCGCTTTTTCTTGAAAACAAGCTCGTTCATAATAGTAAAAAGAAGATGGCGATGCAGTTGCCATCTTCTTTCGACTTCACCAGTATATATCAAATTTTTGCCGTAACCGTGGCATTATCTTTTTCTTCTTTTATCAACCAAATATTAAGTATCACACCCATTAAAGCCAAAATTCCAAAGAAGAAATAGACATAATAGATATTCCATTGTTCATAGATGATTCCGCCAAAGAAAGTGCTGAACCAGTTGCCGAAGCCATTGCCTATTGCTGAATATAAGGTAACTGCGGTTGCAGTAATATGAACCGGAGTGATTTCGCGAATGTATTGCAGTCCCGCCGGAATGAATAGGCCAAGGGAAAAGCCTTGGATCACAGCTGTCGTATAAACAAGCGTTAAATTCGGTTCAAAGAAATAAAGCATCCATCGAAAAAAAGAAACAAAGCCAGCCAGTGCGGAAATATGGAGCAGCCCAAATTTATCAATCCAGCTCCCTGCCAGTCGCATAAATGGAATCTCGGACAGTACCGCCAATAAAAAGGCGATTCCAATTCCTGTGTACGTTCCGCCGCTATCTTCGACGAACAGCCCGAAATATGTATTATTGGCTAGATTTGGACCGAAGATGAGAAACGTAATTGCCAGGAAAATGATAAACTTTTTGAAGGTGAGAATTTCTTTTACTCCTGATAAAAGCTGTTTGTTGACCGGTGCTTTTTCTTTTGGGATTCTAAAGGCGAGTAAAGCCGCCAATGTCAAAGCCAGGAAGAAAGCATAAAAGATCACAGATGGATTTTGTTCTGATAATCTTCCCATTATAAATACCGCAATACCAAAGCCAAGTGAGCCGAAGAGCCGGACATTTCCATAATTGACTCTTACTTTGCTCGTATATTTTAACGAAATGCTGTCTGAAACCGGGATGATCGCGCTCTGGAAAACGGCAATTGCTGTCGCGGTAATGAAAAACAAAATATAATCATCAGAGAAAATATAGCCAAGTCCGAATGCACCGGCTAAAAAAGTAGTGATCGACAATACTCTGGTCGGAGCATTTGTTTTGTCACTAATAACTCCCCAGATAGGTTGGAAAAAAATCATAACGATCGGGCCAACGGACATGATGGTCCCGATTTGGTATCCATTCAAACCGACTGTCTCGCTTAAATACACGCTCAACAATGGAAATAAACTACCGAATGCAAAAAAAGCTAATAAGTAAAATCCCTGCAAGGTTAATATATTTTTCTTTACTTCTTTATTCATTAGTATCCCCCATATGCTATTCCCTTTAGCAACCAAAGCATCTTATATTTTAACACTTTGGTTCATATATTGCTTGAAGAAAATCAGCAGGGCGGGAAAATTGTCAGGTGAGAGCTTTTTAAAAATAGCCCCCCTTCCCCTTCATATCAGACAGTAGTTTATGAATGCCGGTCAAGGCCAACACTTATACCTTTATTCTAAGTGGAGGTTATTCATCAATGGCAGGCTATCAAACTTAACCTGGTTTTATAGATTATTCACACCTGTCACTTTTTGTCAGAATATTTCTACTCTTATTAGTTGATTACTAGTTTTCAATGATGATAACATTATTGTGGAAGCGCTATCAAATTGATAGTACGTTTTCTACATATCAAAATCTAAGGAGGAATTTGATGAGTTCTGTTACGGTTGAGCTAAATGAAAAAGTCGCTAAGTTTTTAGCAGGCAAGAAGAAAATGTTTATTAACGGCCAGTTTGTTGAAAGTGCATCCGGGAAAACTTTTGACAGTTACAATCCGGCAACTGGTGAAGTTCTTGCCACCGTATACGAAGCTGGACCTGAAGACATTGATTTAGCTGTAAAGTCAGCCCGCAAAGCATTTGATGAAGGGCCATGGTCAAAAATGGGCGCGGCCAAGCGAAGCAGATTAATGTATAAGCTTGCCGATCTCATGGAAGAGCACAAAGTTGAGCTTGCCCAGCTGGAAACGCTTGATAATGGAAAGCCTATCAGAGAAACTTCAGGAGCAGATATTCCTCTTGCCATTGAACATATGAGATATTATGCAGGCTGGTCAACAAAGATTGTCGGCCAGACAATCCCTGTTAACGGACCTTTCTTTAACTATACCCGCCACGAGGCAGTCGGCGTTGTCGGTCAGATTATTCCGTGGAATTTCCCGCTTTTAATGGCAATGTGGAAATTGGGGGCTGCGCTTGCAACAGGCTGTACCGCCGTCTTAAAGCCTGCTGAACAAACACCATTATCTGCTCTATATTTAGCAGAACTTGTTGCTGAAGCTGGTTTTCCGGAAGGTGTTCTTAATATTGTGCCCGGATTCGGTGAAACAGCTGGACAACCGCTTGTCGATCATCCGCTTGTAGATAAGGTTGCCTTTACAGGTTCTACTGAAGTAGGCAAGTTGATCATGGCGCGGGCAGCGAAAACAGTCAAAAGAGTGACGCTTGAGCTTGGCGGTAAATCACCGAACATTATTCTTCCCGATGCAGATTTGACAAAAGCAATTCCAGGTGCACTAAATGGCGTCATGTTTAATCAGGGCCAGGTTTGTTGCGCAGGATCACGTGTGTTTATTCAGAAGAAGCAATTTGATAATGTTGTCGCTGACATGGTGAGCCATGCTAAAAATATTAAGCAAGGCGCTGGTCTGGATCCGGATACTCAAATAGGACCGCTCGTTTCTACTGAACAACAAAACCGTGTTCTCGGCTTTATTGAAAAAGGCCTGAACGAAGGCGCCGAGCTGCTGACAGGCGGTTCAAAGCCTTATGAAGACGGATATTTCGTCTCACCAACGATTTTTGCCGACGTACGTGATGATATGACGATTGCAAAAGAAGAAATTTTTGGTCCGGTCATTTCTGCGATGCCTTATGAGGATCTTGATGACCTGATTGCCCGTGCCAATGACAGCCAGTATGGATTAGCAGCCGGAGTATGGACTCGTGACGTTTCAAAGGCGCATTATATAGCCAATAAGCTTCGTGCCGGTACCGTTTGGGTCAACTGTTACAACGCATTTGACGCAGCTTCACCTTTTGGCGGCTATAAGCAATCAGGAATCGGCCGCGAAATGGGCTCCTACGCTCTCAACAATTACACGGAAGTCAAAAGCGTTTGGATCGGAATGAATTAAGTAAACTACAATCTGTTGAGGATCGTGCTGACATGATTTCAGCACGATCTTTTTGTTTTAACAAACTGTTGAACACTTATTTTTCCCTTCACATTAAAAAGATTCACATTATGTCCATAGGATTTTCCTATGATTTTATTTATCTTTAAGTGGGAGGGAAAACGAATGAAGAAAATGTATATAATTTGTGCGATTATTTTAGTATTAGGCATCACTTCAGGGATTTCTTTTTTTGTGATTAGGGATGCTAATGCGCAAATACCTGATGATATTACTTTAGTTACAATGAACAATGAAAAATTTACATTCGGTAAAGCAGATAAAAAGTTGAAGCTAGTTGAATTTATTTATACGCACTGCCCTGATGTTTGTCCGACAACAACACAGCGGATGAATATGCTTAGAAACGATTTGCAGGATGAAGGAGTATTTGGCAAGAAAATTCAGTTTCTCACGGTTACAATCGACCCTTACAGGGATACGCCCGAAGCACTCAAAAAACATATGGACGCGCTGGGGATAGAAGATGACGGAAACTGGCTGATGCTGACAGGAGACTCCAACATCATTAAGGAAGAGCAAAAAAAAATCAGAGAGCTCGCTGATACATTCCAGTTTCAATACCGGGATCCGGGCAACGGGCTATTTATCCATAGTTCTTTCACTTTTTTAATTGATGAAAACAATGAATTTATCGAGAAGTTCCCGATGGGAGAAGATTTTAACAGACAGGAAGTTTTCGATGTCATCATGGATGAGATCTAGACTTCTGTACATCAGATTACAAGCATTACTCTTCAACACCATAACCGGGAAAAAGCCAAAGGCGGTGAATTCTTTGAATTCACCGCCGTTTTTCTTAAGCAGATACTTGCTATGAGTTAGTTAACTGGAGAGGATTCCTTTGCATTTTGCTTAAGGGAAAAAAATTCAGACTTTGGCTTTGTAAAGCTTACTTTGATTCCAGACTTTTTTAGTTGATTAACAAAATCGATAAGCTGCTTTTTAGCCATTTCAAGATCTCCTTTTGTACGCTATTTCATTATTCTAAGTTTACATGAAAAGTGTGAAGAAAATATGTCGTTTTTCTGAAAATTTTTCTTTTTTTTTACTATACCCGTACATTCATACTGTTAAAACCAATTTTCTTCCATTATAATATTTCAGAGTTGTTTGAGGACAGTTACCAATTACCTAATCTTCCATTTGCTCCCTGGTACCATGCGCTTAGAAATGGCCGGATTGCCCAGGCCTGATATGATGATCACCTTCCAGGTTGTTATTTTGTGACTGCTTTTCATTCCTCTACTTTCATATGTTTTATTCTATGTTGTTAGCCCCCTCGCGAATAACGACAGAGTCTCCAGCAAAAATTCTTTGCTATAACCTGTCAATGAATGAATTCGGTTCGCCCAATCCTCAATACTTGTTAAGTCCGGTCCATATTTAATGCCCATTTTCCAAACAATTTCTTTTCTTTTATAAATTCTCTTATTTTCCCATAATTCCTTTTTTAGTTCCGAATTTTCGATTTTTTTCTGGAAAACATGAAAACCATTCGCCCTCCAACCTTTAAAATGTTATAATTTCGTAGATATTGGTTTACTGGAGGATAAAAACATGATTACTGTTAGTAATGTCGGTTTAAGATACGGCGATCGCAAGCTGTTCGATGACGTGAATATTAAATTTACCCCGGGAAATTGTTACGGGCTGATTGGAGCAAACGGAGCAGGCAAGTCAACCTTTTTAAAGATTTTATCCGGTGAAATTGAAGCACAGTCCGGATCTGTCCATTTGGGTCCTGGCGAACGGCTCGCCGTTTTAAAGCAAAATCACTTCGAATATGAAGAATTTGAAGTGTTAAAGGTTGTGATAATGGGCCATACTCGTCTTTATGAAGTGATGCAAGAAAAAGATGCAATTTATATGAAGGCTGATTTTACCGATGAGGACGGCATGAAAGCTGCTGAGCTGGAAGGTGAATTTGCCGAACTGAATGGTTGGGAAGCTGAGTCTGAAGCGGCGATTCTTTTGAAAGGGCTCGGAATTCCGGACGATCTTCATGATAAAAAAATGGAAGAGCTTAATGGCGGCGACAAAGTAAAGGTGCTTTTGGCACAAGCTTTATTCGGCAAGCCGGACGTGCTGCTGCTTGATGAGCCGACGAACCATTTGGACATTAAAGCAATCCAGTGGCTCGAAGAATTTTTAATTAACTTTGAAAACACAGTTATCGTGGTCTCGCATGACCGCCACTTTTTAAATAAAGTATGTACACACATTGCCGACCTTGATTTTAGTAAAATTCAAATTTATGTTGGAAACTACGATTTCTGGTATGAATCAAGCCAGCTTGCTTCCAGAATGGCAACGGATGCAAACCGGAAGAAAGAAGAAAAGATCAAAGATCTGCAAAACTTTATTGCCCGCTTCAGTGCCAACGCATCGAAATCAAAACAAGCAACGTCCCGAAAAAAACTTTTAGACAAGATTACTCTTGATGATATAAGACCTTCATCGCGCCGTTACCCTTATGTCGGCTTCACGCCAGAAAGGGAAATCGGCAACGATCTATTGAGAGTTGAAGGCATTTCAAAAACGATTGACGGTGTCCGGGTCTTAAACAATATTAGCTTTATTGTAAACAAAGACGACAAGATTGCCCTTGTTGGCAAAGATGAAATCGCCAAAACAACACTATTCAAAATTTTGACGGGTGAAATGGAACCGGACAGCGGCTCGTTCAAATGGGGAATCACTACTTCACAGGCGTATTTTCCTAAGGATAATTCCGAGTTCTTTGAGGGAAATGAGCTCACTCTTGTTGATTGGCTTCGCCAGTTCTCACCGAACGACCAAAGTGAAAGCTTTTTACGTGGTTTCCTTGGAAGAATGCTTTTCTCTGGTGAAGAAGTATTGAAAAAGGCCAGTGTGTTATCTGGTGGGGAAAAGGTGCGTTGCATGCTGTCGAAAATGATGCTGAGCGGTGCTAACGTCCTCTTGCTTGACGAGCCGACAAACCATCTTGACCTTGAATCGATTACCGCTTTAAATAACGGCTTGATTAATTATAAAGGCTCGCTTATCTTTTCATCCCATGACCATCAGTTTATCGAAACGATTGCAAACCGGGTTATGGAAATCACGCCAAACGGCCTGATGGATAAACAAATGAGCTATGATGAGTATTTAGAAAACAGCGAACTGCAGAAACAAGTTGCTGCTTTGTATGAATAAACATTGGAACAGGGAAGCCATTTGTGCTCCCCTGTTTTTTTAGTGTTAATTACGGGACCGTGTCGATCTCCAACGCAACCATTCTATTGTTTTGACATATAGCCCAGCTTTTCCTGATTCATGTTTACTTCTTCAACTCCGTCGGCTTTTCTACTTTTGCATTTAAGCATATTTTGTAAAAAGTTAGGAAAGCTTAAGCTTAAAGCAGAAGGAGGTGTGATATTTTGGCGAGAATAGGTGTAGAACAATCTCTTTCATATGTTCAGGACGCGCTTCGGGAGAAAGGCTATGATGTTGTGGAGCTTAGACAGGAATCGGATGCAGAAAACTGTTCCTGCTGTGTTATTACGGGACTTGACACGGATGTGATGGGTATTGAGGATACAGTCACGTCCGGCCCTGTGATCGAAGCACGCGGACTAACCGCAGAGGAGGTTTGCCAGAGGGTTGAAGAACGTTTGCGCTGATTTCAGGCAGCGTGATATGTGGTTGAAAACCTTTGCGTCGATACGGATCTCTCCGTTCAAGTGAACAAAGTATTGTAAACATATATATTCATACGGTTATCACAGACTAAAGGGCTGCAAAGGCAGATTCCTTTAGTCTTTTTTATGTTCCAACCTTAAAAAATACTGTTTAAGATCAATTTTTTCGGTATAATCGTGGTAACCGAATATTGTCGATTTTAGAGACGGAATTATTGTATTGGATTGATGCAGATGATAAACGAGCAATTTTGGATACCGATTAAACTTTCGATGCAGGTTGCCTGTACCTCATTACTAATCGTTTTATTATTAGGTTTAGTCCTGGCAAAAGTTTTTGCCGGCAAAAACTTCCAGGGTAAAGTGATATTGGAAACGATTTTGATGCTTCCCCTCGTCCTCCCTCCGACCGTGATTGGATTCTTGCTTATTATAATTTTCGGTAATAATAGCCCGATTGGTGCGTTCATAGAGTCGATTTTACAGCAATCTGTGATGTTTACTGCTACAGCCGCTGTAATTGCTTCAGCCGTTGTCGCCTTCCCGCTCATGTACCAATCGGCAAAGACGGGCTTTCAGTCGGTGGATATCGGAATTGAAGAAGCGGCACGAATAGATGGCGCAAGCGAATGGAAGGTGTTTCTACTCGTCACGATTCCGCTTTCTGTTAAGGCGATAGTGTCCGGGGCGATTCTAAGTTTTGCGAGGGGGCTTGGCGAATTTGGTGCGACATTAATGTTTGCCGGCAATATCCCCGGAAAAACGCAAACGGTGCCGACAGCAATATATGTCGCTCTTGAGTCAGGAAATATCGATTTGGCGTGGCTCTGGGTGGCTTCAATGGTTATCATTTCATTCATAATGCTCTTATTGACCCAGATCATAAAATAATTGAGCAAGAAGCGTGCGTCCATCTGATAAGGGTGGGCCAAAATAAAACGCAACCGAATAAGCAAAGACGGCGTGTAACTGTTATACACGCCGCCTTTTTTTCATCCGTTTAGGAGTGCGGTACCTTAATGAGAGCAGTGCACCACCAGCGATAATAATAACAATTCCATAGAGGGCATTCATGTTAACCGTTTCACTTTTTGCTTTGATTGGTTGATCGGGCTTTTTATTTGCCTTCTTGACTTGTTCAAGCTGAATGGTTTGAAGCACTTCGCCATTTTGGTTTTCGATCGCAAGGAGGCCTTTTTTATCCACTCTTTTAACCATTCCTTCAAGCGGTTCGGTAATCGCGGTTGCAGCGCTTGTCTTATACTTTTGGTTCCCGAATGAATACTCGGAAGAAGCTGGCAAAGTTGCCGATTTGAAATTTTTAAAGCCATACTCAAACAGTGAAATCGTATCCTGGTAAGCGTCCCTTTTGTAATCTGCTTGAAGAATGATTACTGTCAGTTGAATATTTTTATTTTCAGCTGTAGTTGCGAGTGTTTGCTTTGACTCATTGATAAAGCCTGTCTTTCCGCCGGTCACACCTTCAAACGGATATTCACCTTTTATCATTAGATGATGGGTAACAAGGGTTGTATCCCAAGATTGCCCTTTCCAGGCCATTTCTTTTGTTCCAAAAATACTCTTAAATACTGGATTATTAATCGCATAACTTGTAATTTTGGCGAGGTCTGCTGCTGTACTATAATGGTTTTCATCGAAAAGGCCGTGCGGGTTTGTGAAATTTGTATGAGAAACCAAGGACTTTTCATGCAAATATTCAGTCAGGTTTCGGGAGAAATCCTCAACACTTCCATGAAGATGCTCGGCAATCGCCACAGCTGCATCATTTCCGGAGTTAATCAGCATTCCCTGGATAAGCTTTTCCAACGTCACTTGTTCGCCTTCCACAAGGTATACCCGCGTGCCATCAGTTTGAACGGCATTTCTACTCACCGTTACAATATCACTAAGATCACCGTTCTCAATTGCATATATCGCTGTTGCAATTTTTGTCAGACTCGCAGGGTACATGATTTCGTGCCCCCTTTTTTCAAATAACACGGTCCCTGATTTAGCATCCATCAATATCGCTGCCCCACTGCGTAATTGCACATCTTCAGCCTGCTCTGCTCCTGCCGGGGACTGATGAAAAAAGGAAACCAATATAGCTGTTAAAAATAAAATAAGTTTCTTCATCTTAAAACACCCTATCAAAATAATTGTCGAATTTGATTTTAACAAAAAAATAGAGCAAATGGACTATATAATTGAATTTGTTACAAAAATGCAAAACAGTTTCCTTAATCTAGGTTCTTATTGACTTCAAATTTGAAAAGTTCTTATGTTAGTTAACATAATATAGTTATGATTAATATTTGATTCTTGGCTGAAACTACAAAAAACCTGGATGATTAGATCCAGGTTTTTGATTAGTTTCATTTAGCGACTCTTTCGAGGATACATCGAGTTAAACACAGATTGTCGCGTGAATGAGTAATGACCATGCAAAGTTCTCGCGTTAAGCCCTTGGCAATATAATGTTTACGGTCGTTCCTTCATTCTCTTTACTTTCAATATGTAAATTCCCTTTATGGGTTTTCAGGATTTTATTGCAAATCATCAATCCAAGGCCGGTTCCCTTTTCCTTAGTGCTGTAGAAAGGCTCGCCAAGCTTGGACAACCTCTCTTCAGGAATTCCAATTCCCTGATCTTTTACGTTAACATATATATAATTTTGATCTTGTTTAATCGTGATAAGTATTTCACCGCCAGCTGGCATAGCTTCAATCCCATTTTGAATGATATTTATCAAAACCTGCTTCATTTTTGATACTTCACACTCTACATATAGATCATGATCGCTTGTTACGACATTAATCGTGATATTGCACATGATTGCCTGTGTGTTTAAAAGGGTTACAACTCCCTTTACTAAATTAACAATATTCGCTCTCTCGATATCTGTGGCCTGCGGCTTGGCCAGCACGAGCAGATCCGTTACGATTGATTCAATCCGCTGCAATTCTTCAAGAATTACTGGAGTATAGTCATCCGCTTCCTTTTCCCCGAGCAACTGTGTGAATCCTTTAATTGCGGTTAAGGGATTACGGATTTCATGGGCAATAGACGCAGCCAACTGGCCGACGACCGAAAGCTTTTCAGCATTGTGAAGCCGTTCTTCAGTCCTCTTTTGTCCAGTTATATCGCGAATGATGATTTGAAACATCCTTCGATTTTTATAGATAGTCGGTATTAATTGAATCTCTGCCCGGCGCAGCTGGCCGTCGCTTCTTTTTAAATTGAGCTCGAAATTAATGCTTTGTTTAGCAGCAAGGAAGTTGGTCAAGTATTTTTGGTCCGATTCTGCCACATAATCATATAAAGATGTGCCGATAATTTCGTTATTGCTTGTAAAACCGAGCAATTTCCTTCCTTCACCGTTTATATAAGTCCAAATTCCATCCCCGGTTGTCATACCGATCGTGTCTCTTGAAAATTCGACAAGCAGCCGATATTTCTCCTGGGTTTCAAGAATTTCTTCTTCCATAATAATACGTTCAGTCATATCTCTTGAGATGCATATCGTTTCGTTTGCCTGATTAGTCGGGGAAGAGATCGTTTCAAGCCAAATATAATCCCCTTCTTTCCGCCTGAACCGAAAGCTGACGCGAACCGTTTTCCTGACGGCCAGCTGTTGAAAGATTTTATCCAAATGGTGATGATCATTAGGATGGCAAAAGTCGTAAAGGTTTTTTTTAAATAATTCTCGGGGTGAATATCCGAGCAAGGAATAACTGGATGGAGTTACAAATAGAAAAGTTCCATTTTCCGAATGCTTTGTTAAAACATCCTTCGAATGGGTCAGTGCGAGGCGGAGGTTCTGAATCTCATCCTTTTCATCACCTACTTTTATCAAGTCCGTGTCAATCATTGAGCTTATGGCCTCCGTTTCTTAGAGCTGGCAAGTTCTTAGAATGTTGGAATTTCTCACTTATCATTATCATACAAGATACTTCCATTAAGAAGGGAAGAAATATCTATTTTATTGGAAAAATAAAGAAAATATTCCGCGACAAAAGGACCTTGTTGAATGTTGGAAATCCAGTGAGAGGTCGATAAATAGCAGTCTTCTGCCCCTTTTGTCTCAGGTTCTCTTGCGATTGCTATAGGAAGCCGCCTTCCCCCACTGTTAATTATTCATATCCATCAGTGAAAAGTAAATAAGCTAATCAAAAAAAATTTTGACAAGTTATCCTTCATATCAAGCATATTCTGTATAGGGACAAACTTTTAAGGAGATGAAGCAAATGAAATTCTATGTTTTTAAAAAAGAATCACTGGTTTTATTTATCATCATTTGTATGGTCGTGATCACAGCATCTATTTGGTTTTTTGCTCATTCAGATTCTGTGCCGGCCAGTGGTGCTGATGTCGGCAGCAAAGCTCGTGAAATCCACCTGATTACAAGTGAATTCAAGACAAAAATGGACGACGGATCCGAAATGGAAGTGTACCGCTGGGATCCAGGAACTATTTTTGTTGAAAAAGGAGAGAAAGTAAACTTAAAAATTTTCGGAGTTAACGGGCGCGAGCATCCATTTATAATTGAAGGTACCAATATCAAAGGAACTGTTAAAAAGGGCAAAGAAACTGTGGTTCCGCTTCAGTTTCAAGATGAAGGAGTTTACAGGCTGATTTGTCATACACATAGCCAAAGCATGAAAGGTCATATGATTGGCTATATTATCGTGGATTAAATTTTTCAAAGCGAAAGTTTACGGAAAGAGTACTAAGCCCCCTGCACAAAAGTGCCGGGGGTTTAGTATTCTTGGGGTTCCAGACGAGTTAAATGGTTAATAAAAGAAAATACTAGGATAAAAAGTGAGCAATGGAGTGGAAAAGCTTGATAATCCTAAAAGCGATGATTATTTACCTCGTAACGATTGCCGTAATGAGGCTTATGGGAAAGTCGTCAATTGTACAGATGACTCCTTATGATCTTGTAGCCATTATCATTATCGGAACAGTAGCATCAGAACCATTAATCAGCACCGAGCTTATTCCAAGCCTGATTACACTGGCCATCATTACAGCTATGTATATCCTCTTTTCTTTTTTAACGTTACACCCGCTCGGAAATAGATTATTTCTCGGTGAACCAACCATTCTTATTAAAGATGGAAAAATCATTGAAGACAACCTTGAAAAATCGCATTTATCTGTTTCCCAGGTTCTTTCGATTTTGCGCAGCAAAGGTTATCCGAAGGTGGCTGACGTTGGATACGCTGTTCTGGAGCCTATAGGTGAGATCAGCATTGTTCCGAAAACAGAAAATACACCGGTCACCGTTGACCACTTAAATATTAAAATCGAGGATGAAGGCTTGCCCATTGCCGTTATTATTGACGGCAGGATTCAATCGAGAAATTTAAAACTATTACATATACGAAAGGATTGGCTGATTGACAAATTGGTTTTAAATCAATTGGAACCAAAAGCTATCATTTACGCCTATATAAATGAAAAATCCAAAACGCTCGTTGTCAATCCGCGCAAGTCTGAACAAAAAATCATTGATCCGTGAGAATGTAAAATAGAAAACTCGGTTTGGTAGAGCTTCCTTTTTTATATAACAGTTGATGATTTTTTGACTATAATTATAATACAGATTGAATTGTGAATATTCCCCTCCGTTTATTCTCTAAATTTTTTAATATGAATAAACCCTTTATTTTAATGGTTTTTTGACATTCTACATATTGTTCATAATTTCACAACATTTTGTGATGTTGCTCATATTTTAACCTGTTATACTTGAGTTAGGATTTAAATATGCTTCTGTTATATAATTTAATCTAACTTGAGGTGAGTATGATGGAAAAGTGGAATAGTTTTTCAGGAGGAGCTTGGCAGCAGGAAGTAAATGTCCGCGATTTTATTTTAAGAAACTATACGGAGTATAGAGGAGATCATTCATTTTTAGAGAAGCCGACCGATGCAACAGAGGCACTCTGGACACAAGTGATGGAATTAACAAAGAAAGAACGCGATAACGGCGGTGTCCTTGATATGGATACAGAGATTGTCTCAACGATTACA
The DNA here is from genome assembly GCF_002860125.1 of Bacillus canaveralius. GTDB lineage: Bacteria > Bacillota > Bacilli > Bacillales > Cytobacillaceae > Bacillus_BJ > Bacillus_BJ canaveralius. The sequence continues at coordinate 87,855 of NZ_PGVA01000044.1, read as the reverse complement.
TCTCATGGCCCCGGGTATTTAAACAAACAAACAGAAAGAATCGTCGGCGTCCAGACGGATCAACCGTTTAAGCGTTCCATGCAGCCTTTCGGGGGAATCCGCATGGCTTCACAGTCCCTTCAATCATATGGGTATGAACTTGATAAGCAGGTCGAAAAGTTTTTTACCGACTATCGTAAAACCCATAACGCAGGTGTTTTTGATGCTTATACAGAGGAAATGAAGCTTGCCCGGAAGGCAGCGATTATTACAGGTCTGCCTGATGCTTATGGCCGTGGAAGAATCATCGGTGATTATCGGCGTGTTGCCCTTTATGGCGTAGACTTCCTGATCCAGGAAAAGAAAAAGGATTTGGCTGCAACAAGCAGTGTGATGTCTGAAGAAAACATGAGGCTGCGTGAAGAGCTTTCTGAACAGATTCGTGCTTTGAAAGAGTTAAAAGAGCTTGCCGCAAGCTATGGTTTTAATATCTCCGAGCCTGCCGCAAATGCACAGGAAGCATTTCAATGGTTGTACTTTGCTTATCTGGCTGCCATTAAAGAGCAGAATGGTGCTGCGATGAGCCTTGGAAGAGTTTCCAGCTTCCTCGATATTTATATTGAACGGGATCTTGCAAATGGAGTATTATCAGAGAAGGAAGCTCAGGAATTGGTTGACCATTTTGTCATGAAGCTTCGCCTTGTCAAGTTTGCCCGAACTCCCGATTATAACGAATTGTTCAGTGGCGACCCAACCTGGGTGACAGAATCAATCGGCGGTATGGCTTTGGACGGCCGCTCACTTGTGACAAAAAGCTCATTCCGGTTTCTTCATACGCTTAATAATCTTGGCCCGGCGCCCGAACCGAATTTAACCGTGCTATGGTCAGAACAGCTGCCGGAAGGATTCAAAAGATATTGTGCTAATATGTCCATTCAAACCAGCTCAATTCAATACGAAAATGATGATATTATGAAGCCGGAATATGGCGATGACTATGGAATTGCCTGCTGTGTTTCCGCAATGGAAATCGGAAAACAAATGCAATTTTTCGGGGCAAGGGCTAATTTAGCGAAAGCCTTATTATACGCAATCAACGGCGGAATAGACGAAAAGCTGAACATTCAAGTCGGTCCTAAATACCGTGCGATTACATCCGACGTACTAGAGTATGAGGAAGTATTGGAGAAATTCGATGGAATGATGGAATGGCTGGCGGGCCTTTATATCAATACCTTGAATGTCATTCATTATATGCATGATAAATATAGCTATGAACGGATCGAAATGGCTCTTCATGATACGGAAATCCTCCGTACGATGGCAACAGGGATTGCCGGATTAAGTGTAGTTGCTGATTCCTTAAGTGCAATCAAGTATGGCCGTGTTCGCGTTATCCGCGATGAAAACGGGCTCGCAACCGATTTTGCAATCGAAGGTGATTTCCCGAAATACGGAAATAATGATGACCGTGTTGACAGCATTGCCGTTGAAGTTGTAAAACGTTTTATGAAAAAGCTTAAGAAGCACCAAACATACCGAAATTCTGTTCACACAATGTCTATTTTAACGATTACTTCCAATGTCGTTTACGGTAAAAAGACAGGTAATACACCTGACGGACGGCGCGCCGGAGAACCATTTGCACCTGGTGCCAATCCTATGCATGGCCGGGATACGAAAGGAACGCTTGCTTCCCTTTCATCCGTTGCGAAGCTGCCATACAGCTACGCATTGGACGGAATCTCCAATACATTCTCGATTGTACCGAAAGCTTTAGGCAAAGATGAAGACAGCAGAATCAGCAATCTAGTTTCAATTCTTGATGGCTATGCGGTAAAAGCAGGACACCATCTCAATGTTAACGTCTTTAACCGTGAAACGTTGATGGACGCAATGGAGCATCCTGAACTATACCCACAGTTGACGATTCGTGTTTCTGGATATGCCGTTAACTTTATTAAATTGACACGCGAACAACAGATGGATGTTATTAACCGGACATTCCATGAGTCCATGTAACAATCCTGTTACTCTATCAATATAATTATCTTTAAGTTTTTCACGCGCCGTCTCCCTCCCCTGCTTAGCCGGGATATGGAGACGGCCCGGTAATATTACGTAAAAATTGAGCAAAATCTTCTAAGCTCTCTCAAGTGAAAGGGGTTTCTCATCATGATTGGAAATATACATTCAATAGAGTCCTTTGGGACAGTCGACGGACCAGGAATTCGCTATGTTATCTTTACACAGGGCTGCTTGCTGCGCTGCCAGTTTTGCCATAATGCTGATACTTGGGAAATCGGTTCCGGAAAACAAATGGCTGTTTCCGAAATCATTGAGGAACTAAAGACATATTTGCCTTTCATTCAAGCTTCAGGGGGAGGAATTACGGTAAGCGGCGGTGAACCACTTCTGCAAATTCCGTTTTTGACTGCATTATTTAAAGAATGTAAAAAGCTCGGCATCCATACAGCTATCGATTCTTCGGGCGGGTGTTATTCAACTGCCCCGCACTTTCAGGAACAGCTGAAAGAGCTTCTAATTTATACTGATCTTGTTTTACTAGATTTAAAGCACATCGACCGAAAAAAGCATATCAAATTGACAGGAATGGGCAACGAACATATTCTTGAGTTTGCAAAATTCCTTGACCAACATGATACTCCCGTCTGGGTTCGCCATGTCCTCGTCCCAGGGGTAACTGATGATCTAACAGATTTGCAGGAGCTCGGAAACTTTATTGGCCAACTGACCAATGTACTTAAGGTTGAAGTGCTGCCCTATCATAAGCTGGGTGTTTATAAATGGGAAGCACTGGGACTCGAATATCCGTTAAAGGGTGTTGAACCACCACGCGAAGAGAGTGTTGTAAAGGCTTTAAGTCTGTTAACAAGTAAAGTTGTGCTAAGACGTGATTGATAACTTATAAATAGATTGAAAGAGTTGACACCGAAAGACGACCCTTCGGTGTCTTCTTCTGTTTTTGGACTTCCTCATTTATTATAGTCCCCCCTCTCCTCTCTTAAAACGCAACTCGCAAACATCACAATTGTTATAAATTTTCGAATTGTTTATTGACTTTTTGTTGGCAAGCTTTTAAATTAAAAATGTAAACCTATATATAAAATAAGTTAACAAAAAGGGGGATGAAACATTGAATAAACATCAAGTAAAACTTAGGATGATGATTGTGACCGCCTTATTTGCTGCTGTGATTGGCATTCTTGCGCAAATTACGATTCCATTGCCGCTAGTGCCGATTACCGGGCAAACTTTGGCGATTGGTTTGGCAGCAACCATCCTGGGAGCGAGGTTTGGGACTTTAGCGGTTATACTTTACCTGATTATTGGGGCGGTTGGAGTGCCTGTGTATGCTGAATTTTCTGGTGGAGCATCCGTATTGGTGGGGCCAACCGGCGGTTATTTAGTCGGGTTTATACCGACTGCATTTCTAATTGGATTTATCCTGGAGAAGACTTCTTTCACTTTTAAAAATGCAATGATTGCTAATAGTTTAGGGATGATTGTGACTTTAATTTTCGGAACAGTTTGGCTGAAAATTGCGGCTGACCTCACGTGGATAGCTGCTCTTGCCGGCGGATTTACGCCGTTTATTATTGTCGGCCTTATTAAGGCAGCGCTTGCTTCATGGATAGGAGTTCTCGTCAGAAAACGGCTTCATTCGGCTAAATTGCTTATTCTTGATCAGGTGGAAATAACGAAAACGTATTAATTAAAGCACCTGGCAGTCAATGTGCTGTCAGGTGTAAGTATTCAAAGCTATATTAAGCGATGTCAAACGTTTTTTTGTATTCCGGTTCACAGTTAACGCAGATGTATTCATCATTGTCTATCAAAGTAGTGTCTGCTTCATTGTACTCGATTCCGCAAAATGAACACTCGACCATTTCTTCTTCATAATGCTCGGCGAATTCAGGCGTTGGACTATGAAACTTAATTTCTTCGACCCATATTCCGGTTGTATGTTTTAATTCATTCTGCAAATATCTTTGCGCTTCATCGGCTGTTTCCCAAACACCAAAATCCCAAAGAAGCTCGTTTCCGTCACCCGGATTTGTCATCAACCCGTACACCTTTCTCATATGCATTGTCCCCTCTCACAGAATTTTGGTTTTAAAGGCTTGAAGTTGAAAACGTTTGTTTATTCATATCCGTTTTTCGGATTACTCAAACCGCCTCCTGCTATGAAACTTTTTCCGGCCACAGCCGTATTAATAAGCGAATCAGTTTTCCGATCGAACATGGATTGATTCACAGTTCTTCTATATCCTAGCTTTACCGACACGGCAATGAAAATTCCTGCTCTGGAATGAGAGCGGGAATATATTTTTATTGGCATTCTATTTAAGTTTTTCGAGCAGGTTTTTCTTGACGTCCGGCCACTCTTCAGCAAGTACACTAAAATATAGTGAATCCCTTGCTAAACCCTCTCTGATTATCCTGTTCTTACGGAGAGTGCCTTACTGCATCTCCTTCCAGACTAAATAATTCATTCCATAACGGCATCCCCAGCGTCTCCCCTTTTTTAAATTTGCAGTAATGAACAAAGACAGCAGCCACAGCCACTGTCCATTAAATCATTATGCTTCCTGGAAATATTCTTTATAATAACCACCGACTTTACCTGTGTTGTCAACGATAAAGTAAAATTCTTCGGTTTCATTTTTAACATCGTAAGTCTTTCCGGCCGTAAGGGCACGGTTGACAATATATTTTTTGGCGTCAGTATGTACACAATTCACTTTTTTTAATGTATCTCGCTCATTCCAGATTTGATGGATCATTCTCTAGCCACTCCTTCAGGTTATTGTCTTTACAGTATAATGAACAAACGCAAAGTAAGGCAACTTTATTTAAATAGCTCCATCATCACATTGTTTTCGGCAAGCCGAGCCTGTGCAGTTCGCTTTCAAGCTTTTGGTAATACTCTGTGCTTAGCCGGCCTTTTGATCCTCTAAGAATCTCAATGACATAGTGGGCAGGCGGGGCAAGCTCCTCCTTTTTGTTGTAAACATGAAAGGTCAGAACATTGGTCAAAACAGTTTCGCCGACTTTTATATCAACAAAAGCAGGCCTGTACCAGCCGCCCCGAAATCCTTCGCGTTTGAATAAATATTCGGCAGCTTCAAACGGAACATCATATACGATCCCTTCCGTGACCCCGCCATCCTCGACAATGTCCGCCCGTCCACCATCGGGCCTGGCAAATAAATATTTCATCGAGTAACCGTCGAGAATTCCTGACCCCTTCACTTTCGCAAAAAGGTGGCCTACACCTGCTATTTCAAATCGTTCAGTATCCATACAGGATCCGTATGCAAAATAAAAAAATCTTTCAGGCTGTTCCTTCAAAAATCGATAAAGCTTCCAGTCGCCATCCAAAATCGGCTCACCGAGGATATCCATTTTTTCAGAGATGTATATATACGCTTCTATTGTTCCTTCATCGGTATGGACCGTTTGAATGACCCGCTCATACAGATTGTCCTCGTCGCCTTCAACAAAACCTTCCAATTGGTCCACATCTTTTAGTTGCTCTGCGGTTATTTCGAATATCTCTCCGTATGTTTTTGATTCAAGCGACGGCTTTACGACAGGATAGCCAAGGCCTGTATCGTAAAGTTCACCATAAACCCAACCTTGTTCGGCAATGCACTTGCTCCCTTCGATATAAATGTGATTGTCCTCGTGCTTTCTTAATGTTCCGTACACAAAAACCTTCATCTTGTCTGTCATGTTTACGGCTCCTCTCTTGTCAGTTTGTAAAAATCTACAACAATTTTTAATCTCAATTATATTGTATTAGAAAAACTGAATTTTTTCATAAAAAATAAAAAACAGCAGTGGATGCTGTTTGGTCATAAGGTTTACTTATAGTTGGAATAGCAGCAATATTTATCTATCTGCTCTAATAGGTTATTTAATTGGCTCCAATCCGTTGTTTTGCCTGCTCACGCAACCGGAATTTTTGAATCTTCCCGGATGCTGTCATTGGATAGGCCTTCGTAAATTCAATATAACGCGGAATCTTGTGGCGGGAGATTTTGCCCCGGCAAAAGTCGCGAAGATCTTCAGCCGTGCATGCCTCCCCTTCTTTCAAAATAACCCAGGCCATCACTTCCTCGCCGTATACGGAATCAGGAACACCAATCACCTGCACATCAAGAACCTTCGGGTGGCTGTACAGAAATTCCTCGATCTCTCGAGGGTAAATATTTTCGCCTCCCCTGATGATCATATCCTTTAACCGGCCGGTTATTCTGCAATAGCCGTTCTCATCCATGATGGCCAAATCACCAGTATGCAGCCAGCCTTCTTCGTCAATCACTTCCTTCGTCGCTAGGGGATTTTTATAATAGCCCTTCATTACATGGTAGCCTCTTGTGCACAGCTCGCCTTGTACACCCTTTGGAAGTTCCTTGCCGGTTCCCGGCTCGACAATTTTCACCTCGACGGATGGAAGTGCACGGCCGACCGTTTCTACCCTAAGCTCGATGGGGTCGTCTGTTCTTGTTTGTGTAATAACCGGAGAAGACTCTGTTTGCCCATACGCAATCGTGATTTCGCGTGCACCCATTTTTTCAATAACTGCCTTCATGACCTCAATCGGACAGTTCGAACCAGCCATAATTCCGGTCCGTAACGAACGAAGATCATATGTTTCAAACTCGGGATCATTGAGTTCCGCAATAAACATCGTTGGTACGCCATGCAAACCTGTACACCTTTCCGCTTCTACGGTTTTGAGGACGGTTTTTGGATTAAATTCTTGAACCGGTACGATCGTCGCCCCGACCGAAACACATGCCAGTGTTCCAAGGACGCAGCCAAAACAATGAAAAAAAAGTACGGGAATACAGAGGCGATCTTCTTTTGTGAGCTTCATACAATTAGCAATGTTATATGCGTTGTTGACAATGTTGCTATGCGTGAGCATGACTCCTTTTGGAAAACCAGTGGTACCTGATGTGTACTGCATATTAATGACGTCATCCGGGTCGAGGCTGTTAAGACGTTCATTTAACTGATTTTCAGAAACTTCTTCTGCGAGCTCGAGTAAATCGGACCAACTGTATGTACCAGGATAACGATTTTCGCCCAAAACAATTACATTTTTTAAAAATGGCAGCCGGCTGCTTTTGAGCATACCTGGTTGTGAATTTTTCAGCTCGGGAACAATTTCATAGAGCATGTTCAGGTATGACGAATCTTTGTATTTTTCCATGAGGATAATTGTCGTGGAGTCTGATTGCTGTAATAAGTATTCAAGCTCGGATGTTTGGTAGTTTGTATTCACCGTGACGAGGACGGCGCCCATTTTTCCGGTTGCAAACTGGCAGGCCAGCCATTCAGGCGTATTTGTAGACCAGACAGCAATATTTTCTCCTTTATCGAGACCGAGTTTCATTAGCCCTTTTGCTATCTTGCGGCAATAATCATTAAATTGTTTATAAGTCAGGCGCAGGCCGCGGTCAGCATAAATGACCGCTTCGTGATCGGGATGAGCATGTGCTTTTTCTTCTAATAAATGACCAACCGTTTTCGTTAATAACTCTGCCATGGAAAGCTCCTCCTTAGCAAATGTTTTATAATTCGAGGCAAACGCTTACAATGAATAATAACATATTTGTTAGAAAATTCAAACTTCTTTCTTATTAAAAAAAATCCCATTAAAGAACCACTGCCTTATTACTGCAGTGGCTTCATATTTCAACTATTTTAGCCGGTTATTTTTACATAAAAGTTTCTTGTTCTTGGCCCGTCAAATTCACAAAAATAAATACCCTGCCAGCGGCCGAGGAGAAGCTTTCTGTTTGTGATAATCACATGGCAGGACGCGCCAATCGTGCTTGCTTTCATATGGGCGGCGGTGTTTCCTTCTTCATGGCGATCCAATGTGTGTTTCCATGGATAAGTTTCATCAAAGCGGCGGATCATATCCCTTTTCACATCAGGATCCGCATTTTCGTTGATCGTAATCCCTGCTGTTGTATGCGGGCAATAAATGATTGCGGTTCCTTCCTTTACATCGGATTCCTCGACAAGTTTGCCCACAATTCTGGTGATTTCATTCATTTCATCACGATGATTCGTTTCGATCGTAAACTTTTTTAACATTGACAGTGCCCCTTTCTGGATAATTGGTTCAAAAAGCAGTATTCATTTAAATTCTCTTTCAAATTCAGTTTTCCCTTTCTTTTCGCAAGGAGAAGACAAAAAATAGCGAAAAACGGTTGACTATCGGGCAGAAATAATTCCCTCATTTACAAACAACGTGCAAAAGACGTTCCAAATGACTCGTCCATTAGTCCCTTTTTGAAAAATATTTAAAAAAAGCCTTTTCAAATCTAGAAAAAACCTATACAATATATAAAAATTGAATATTGAGAAATCCTTTAACTTACCGAGGAGGTACATGCAGAATGAAAATTATGAGTAATGAACAGTTGGTTGTCTCGTATCGTGATGCATTAAAGTCGGAAAAGGATAAGGACTGGGCTAAGATTTTAAAAGATGAAATTCAAAGACGTGGACTAAGGCCATTTAAAAACAGGTGATTAAGAAAGCCGTTTAGCATTTCAGCTAGACGGCTTTATACATGCAAAAAAACAAAAAATTAAGCCATGGGCGCATCAGAGCGTGCCATGGCTTAATTTAATTATCCTTCAAGCAACAAGGATTCCGGGTCTTCGATCAGTTCTTTTATTTTGACGAGAAAGGAAACAGCTTCTTTGCCATCGACGATCCGATGGTCGTAGGAAAGCGCGATGTACATCATTGGCCGGTTTTCGGATTTTTCTGCGTCAATCGCAACCGGACGGAGCTGGATTTTATGCATGCCAAGGATACCCACCTGAGGTCCGTTCAGAATTGGAGTGGACATCAATGAACCGAACACTCCACCATTTGTGATTGTAAACGTTCCGCCTTGCAAATCTTTCAAGGAAAGTTTATTGTTTTTTGCCTTATTGGCTAACTCCATAATATCTGCTTCGATCTCAGCAAAATTTTTGCGGTCAGCATCGCGGACAACTGGAACAACGAGCCCCTCTTCGGCTGCAACAGCAATGCCAATATCGTAAAACTTTTTAAGAATAATCTCATCGCCCTGAATTTCTGCGTTTAAGAGCGGCGACTTTTTAAGTGCTGCCACAGCCGCTTTTGTAAAGAAAGACATAAAGCCGAGGCGGACATCATTTTCCTCGAAAAACTGATCCTTGCGGCGTTTGCGGAGGTCCATAACTGCTGTCATATCGACCTCATTAAAAGTTGTCAGCATCGCCGCTGTTTGCTGTACTTCAACTAAACGGTTGGCAATCGTCTGGCGCCGGCGTGACATCCGGATCCGTTCTATTTTCTTTCCATTCTCTGTTCCGCCGATCTCAGGTACAGCCGGCTTCTGAACAGGTGAAACTGCTTGCTGTGGTGCAGAAGCGCTCGGTTTAAACGATTCGACATCGTGTTTCCTGACCCGTCCGAGTGGATCGACAGTTGGTACAGCGCTTAAATCGATTCCTTTTTCCCTGGCGATTTTGCGTGCTGCCGGAGAAGCGATCGGCCGCTGTTTGCTGTCCTGGTCCACAGCAGGATCCGTCATTATTGCTGTTGTTGTGGCTTTCTCTGGCTGATCCACAGGTGCAGCTGCTGTTTCGGGTTGCTGTTCCGCTTGTGAAGGTACTTCGGCTTGTCCCCCTTCTGCGAGCACGGCAATCACTGCGCCGACCTGGACGGTATCACCTTCATTCGCCAGCACCTCTTTCAATACACCTTCATGCTCAGATATAATTTCCACATTTACTTTATCTGTTTCCAACTCAACTACATATTCCCCTTTATTTACATAGTCGCCCGGTTTTTTCAGCCATTGTGCGACCGTACCTTCCGTGATCGATTCCGCCAATTCAGGAACAGTAATATCAGCCATTTTATAATCCCCCTTGTTCGTTGCGAGTTAATGCCTCTTCAATGATTCTCGCTTGTTCTTTCTTATGGATGTTCGGGTCTCCTTCAGCAGGGCTTGACCGGCGTCTTCGCCCGATATAGGAAACTTCAGCTGGATCCGGTGCAATTTCATTGATTCTTGGTTCAACAAAATTCCAGGCTCCCATGTTTTTTGGTTCTTCTTGAACCCAGCATATTTCTTTTACGCGCGGGTAGCGGTCAAATATTTTCTTTAACTGCTCGAACGGGAATGGATAGATTTCTTCAAGCCGAATGATATGAAGCCAAGCTGCGTTGCTGGCTGTTTTTAGCTTTTCAGCAAGATCAATGCTCACTTTTCCAGTGCATAAAATAATTCGCTCCACCTTTTCAGTGTTCATTCCAAGCCCTGGCTGCTGGATAAGCGATTTAAATTCTCCCTCGCTAAGCTCTATACTACTTGATGCGACAAGTGGATTGCGAAGTAGGCTTTTCGGTGTCATGATGACAAGCGGACGGACTTCTTCCCGTTTAAGAATCGCTGCCTGCCTTCTTAAAATATGAAAATATTGAGCAGCAGTTGTTAAATTTGCAACAGTCCAGTTATTTTCGGCAGCAAGAGTCAGGAACCGCTCAACTCTTCCGCTCGAATGCTCAGGCCCCTGCCCTTCGTATCCATGCGGGAGCAGCATGACAAGCCCGGATTTTTGCCCCCATTTTGCCCGGCCTGCTGCGATAAATTGATCAAATAAAACTTGGGCGGCGTTGGCAAAATCTCCATATTGAGCCTCCCAGATAACAAGTGTTTCAGGGGCGAAGACATTATAGCCATATTCGAACCCGACAACCGCCGCTTCGGAGAGCGGGCTGTTATGAACAGCAAAAGATGCCTGTGCCGAAGATAGTTGGTGGAGCGGTGAATACACATTTCCAGATATGCTGTCATGAAGAACAAGATGGCGATGGGCGAAAGTACCCCGTTCAGAATCCTGTCCCGTCATTCTGACCGGAGTTCCATCCGAAATGATCGACGCAAAAGCAAGCGTTTCGGCGAGAGCCCAATCAACTTTGCCATTATCGTCAAGCGCTTCGGTCCTTCTTTTTAAAATGCGTCCAAGCTTATTGAAGACATTAAACTCTTCCGGCCATTCGAGAAGCTCCTGATTGATTCGTTTCAGCTCAGTTGCGGGTACGGCTGTATTGATTTTCGGAATACCCTTTTCGACCGTTTCAGGAGGATTCATTTCATTGAATGCCTGCTCTTTTTTCTCCGGAACTTGTTCATTTGCCTCTTGGAGGCGGTTAAGTATTTGCGTTTCATATTCACGCCGCGTTTCATCAGATAAGACTCCCTCGTCAGCGAGCTTTTTAGCATATAATTCTTTGACGGTCGGATGCTCATTGATGATTGTATACATCAACGGATTAGTTGTCATTGGTTCATCCATTTCGTTATGTCCAAAACGACGGTATCCGATCAAATCTATTAAAAAATCTTTGTTGAATTCTGCCCTGTATTCAGCAGCAAGTTTCGCCGCAGAAAGGCAGGCTTCCGGATCGTCGGCATTTACATGCAAAATAGGAATCTCATATCCCTTGGCAAGATCACTTGCATACCTTGTTGAGCGGGAATCAATCGATTCGGTCGTAAATCCAATCGTATTGTTGGCAATAATATGAATCGTCCCGCCTGTTTTGTAGCCTGATAATCCGCTCAAATTTAATGTTTCAGCAACAATTCCCTGTCCGGGAAATGCCGCATCACCATGAATAAGGATCGCGAGAGCAGAAGTTGGCTCGTATTTAGGATAGCCCTTTTCAGAGCGCGTGTCCTGGGCCGCTCTTGTGAAGCCCTCCACAACTGATCCTGCGTACTCAAGATGGCTCGGATTGTTTGCAAGCGTTATTCTTGCTTTAACTGTACTTTCTTCAGTGATTTGCCGGTCGAGGCCGAGATGGTATTTTACATCACCTGTCCATCCATAATTAATTCCGATCGAACCTTCTGAAGGAACGAGCTCTTTATTCGGTGCATGCTGAAATTCAGCAAATATCGCTTCGTAAGGCTTGCACAATACATGGGCAAGAACATTAAGCCGGCCCCGGTGAGCCATTCCGATATTAATCGTTTTTGCGCCATCATGAACTCCTTCTGAAATAATTTCATCAAGGAGCGGCACCATTGAATCGAGACCTTCAATCGAAAATCGTTTTTGCCCGACAAAGGTTCTGTGCAGGAATTTTTCAAATTCTTCAACCTCGGCTAATCGCTTCCAGAGGGAGTTGCGTTTTTCGTTTGAAAAAGCAGGCAACAATGAGCCCGTTTCAGCCTTTTTACGAAGCCAATTCTTTTCTTTCATGTTGGCAACATGGTGAAATTCAAACGCAATTGAACCGGTATACACTTCTTTTAAGTAGTTGATGGCCTCGAGCCCATTATGGATATGTCCGGGAGCATCCGGGCAAACAACCGCGGCTGGAATCGCCTGCAAATCTTGATCGCTCAACCCGTAATGGGATGGTTCGATTAAATCCCTGACCGGCTCGTGGTCATTTAATGGATAAATTTGAGCAGCCAAATGACCATAAGCACGAATATTGTCAGCAAGACGGACAGCAGCAAGTGTCGATTCAAGCTGCTTGAAAGAAGGCTGAACAGCTGTTTCATTGTTTTTGTCCTCAGCAACAATCGAATTCGCCAGGGAAGGTGAGCCCCATCGCTCAAAGTATGCCTTCATTTCCGGATCTACTGAATCTGGATTTTTTTGAAACTGTTCGTATAATTCAATGACATAGCCGAGGTTCGGGCCATGGAATCCCTGCCAGACAGGATCTTGCCCTGCTGATGGCTTTTTCATGAGAAATACCCCCACTTGCAATTTACTAACACAGCTTTTTTCTTCCTCTCTGCTTATACCCGTTTTTAACTTGAGTGAATAAATTTCATAAAGCAATTCTTTAACTGAAAAACGAACGGTCATTTAATATTAAGATAATATTATTCGCTTCCTACAGCATACTCCTGTTTATTTGGACAACTTCATTCGTTTTTCGGTTTAGCTTAGTACATTGTTAAATTTACTCGGGTAATTAATTGAATAATAATATTTTTCAGAGGATAAACCGTTTTCATAGCAATTTTATCATGCTAGGACCCATTCTACAAAGATTTTAAACGTAAAAATAGTGAAAACTATATATTTTTTTAAAAATATAAATTTATATTGGAATAAGAAATCATCTGTTCTTTACAGAAATTATGAAATATTATTTAGAGGATAAGCTGGAAAAAACCTAGAACATACCCACCAACTCTGTATTTTATTTTTGCATAAAAAAAGACAGCCCTACCTGCATTTGATGCAGCGAGGCCATCACCTTAAAAAAACTCTATTCCATTCACAAAAAATTTTCTCGAGAATGAAAAATTGTTTCGCTCTTCTTGAAACATAAACCCCTTCATTTCATCGGTTTGAATTGGAAATTCCAAAAGTTCGTCCTTAATAGCTTTTGGGGAAGATGCTGCTAATCCGAACATTTCAATTCCGTCTCCACTTGCATAGGCATAGATTTCGTTACAATCTGAGTATAGATGCATGTTGTTTTTAGGCTCCATCTAACTTCCCCCCAATTGTTGATGTTACCTTTATTATAATGGGAAAATTCAGATTTTTGTTATTAATTATTTTTACAATTTTATTACACTCTTTGAAACGTTATTATCATGGTAAGCAAATGAGCATTCGCAACGTTTTACCAGAAACCTGCTCACTAAAAAACTAGATTAATAACCATAATGCGTCGAATTATGTTATAAAATGAGTAAACTGCTTTTTTAAGGATGAGTTTGATGAAGCTTTTATATGAAATTATCCCCCTTGGCGATTCAGCCATTTCTATTCAATTTGGAAACGAAATTTCGAAGGAAGCAAATGAACAGGTCCATCTGGCTGCCCGAAAGTTAAAAGCAGCGCCATTTCCCGGTATGATAGACATCGTTCCTGCTTTCCATACATTGACGCTCCATTATAATCCAACAGCTATAAACTCGGCCGATCCTTTTCAAAAAGTTTGTAATGAAGTTGCCAACAGGCTACATGCCGAAGTTACAAATTATTCAACGCATGTGCCGGAGCGGCTGATCAAAATCCCCGTTTGTTACGAGGAAGAATTCGCACCCGATTTGGCCGAGGTTGCAAAGACAAACCAGCTGACAAAAGACGAGGTTATTGCGATCCATTCAAGCAAAACGTATAACGTGTATTTTATTGGGTTTGCGCCAGGCTTCCCATTTTTGGGTGGAATGGATAAAAGGATTTCGACACCGAGAAAAAATACACCACGCACGGGAATTCCTGCTGGTTCAGTTGGGATTGCAGGCAGCCAAACAGGTATTTATCCAATCGACACTCCTGGAGGATGGCAGCTTATCGGTAGATCGCCGCTTCCCCTCTTTTTGCCGCAGGCAGAGGTGCCAAGTCTGTTAAGAGCCGGTGACCTGGTGAAATTTGTGCCGATTTCGCGACAGTCTTTCGAGAATTGGGAGGAATCAGCATGGGCATCCAAGTAATCAAACCCGGGCTGCAGTCGACGATCCAGGATCTTGGCCGTTTCGGTTATCAGGAATATGGAGTGATTGTTTCGGGAGCAATGGATAACTATGCCTTACGGGTTGCCAATCTGTTAGTTGGAAATGAGGAAGGAGAAGCCGGTTTAGAGATCACGTTGATAGGCCCTTCGCTCCTTTTTGAACATAATACCGTCATCAGCCTGTTTGGTGCCGAGCTTCATGCCAGTATCGACGGAACTCCAATTCCGAACGGGAAGCCGTTAATGGCAGAAAAAGGTTCTATTTTATCATTTGGCTCCGTAAAGAATGGTTGCCGCTGTTACCTGGCTATTAAGGGTGGATTCGCAACTGATCCTGTCATGAGCAGTAAAAGCACTTATATGAAAGCAAAAATAGGCGGTTATCAGGGCAGGATGATCGCCGCGGGTGATGTTCTGCCAATTAAGGAAACGGTACTATTTCAACAGCCCTCCTGGAGAGCCAGCCCCTCCCTGTCAAGATACATAACAGAGAACAATCCGATTCGATTCATAAGCGGCAAACAGGCCGACTGGTTTACAAACGAAGGAAAAACAGCTTTTACTTCCTCCCCCTACCTGATTGCAAATGACTCTGACCGAATGGGATACAGACTGAAAGGCTCTCCTATTAATTTGATGGAAAAAAAGGAATTAATCACAGAAGGTGTGACAGTCGGTTCAATCCAGGTTCCTCATGACGGACAGCCGATTATCTTGATGGCTGACCGGCAAACGACGGGCGGATATCCGAAAATTGGACAAGTTGCAAGTGTAGATCTGCCGGCACTCGCACAAAGAAAACCGGGTGAATCTTTGTCATTTCAAGAAATATCGTTACAGGTGGCTCACCGCTTGCTATTTGAACAAGAGAAAGAACTGCAACTCTTGAAGCGTTTTATCAATAATAAACTGAAAGGTGTGTGATGGCAGTGCTGAACGTTGATTTAAATTGCGATCTTGGTGAAAGCTTTGGGCATTACCGACTGGGAAATGATGAAACGATTATGAAGTATATCTCCTCTGCCAATATTGCCTGCGGTTTTCACGCCGGGGATCCAAATATTATGAGAGACACGGTTAAACTGGCCTTAGATCATCATGTTGCGATCGGAGCCCATCCAGGTCTCCCCGACCTGATCGGCTTTGGACGGAGGAATATTGAGATTTCGCCTGCTGAAGCCTACAATTTGATCGCTTACCAAATTGGTGCGCTTGATGCTTTTGTGAAAATTGAGGGGGGACGGATGAATCATGTGAAACCGCACGGTGCTTTATATAATATGTGTGCAGTGAATCCAGGGCTGGCTGAGGCGGTTGCGAACGCAGTTGCCGATGTTAATCCTGAGCTGATTTTATTCGGGCTCTCCGGCAGCGCCCTAACGAAGGCCGGGAAAAAACTGGGCTTAAAAACGGCAAATGAAGTGTTTGCTGACCGTTCATACCGGACGGATGGTACGCTAATGCCGAGAAACCTGCCCGGTGCGGTCATTACCGAGGACGTACAAGCCTTACAGCAAGTGATTCAAATGATCAAAGAAAAGAAAGTAACGACTCCGGAAGGAAAAGAAATCTCGATACAGGCAGACACAATTTGTATTCACGGGGATGGTCCGAGGGCTGTTGAGTTCGCAGAGTTAATTTTTCAGTCATTAACGGCTGAGGGGATTTCGATCTCGGCAACATGAGCGCATAAAAAGAGGCGTTCTCAATGGATGAGAGTACCTCCTTGAAAAACTCACTCATATTGCCCGCTTTCTTTAGTTTCTGCTTTCATTCGCTCTTCTTCTTCTTCGACACTTATCCTTGTTATTTCTTCGATAAGATAATGCTGAATTTGATCTAATTGTTGCTGCGAAAATTCTTTCTTCATGTCCAACTTGATCACCTCATCATTAATATGGGGTGGTTTGGGATATTTTATGATTGATATTTTGTTCACATCTTAAAAACTGAACTTTTCAAATACGATTCGCAACATAGTTACTGATTCAGCACCAATTCTCCCTGGAGATTGAATGTTTGTAAATCGTGTGCCGTTATTTTCGAAGGTGAGAGTGCATAAAGGCTGTTGTCGATATAAACCAGCCTTTCGATACTATTGGACCATTCCTCATAAACCTGTTTATTAAAACTGTGGGTTATTTTCGACTTTAGTGAAAAGCCATTAGTTGAATCAATATGATACACATACGCTCCTTGAAACTCGTAGTTTTGCGCAACTTCTTTCCCTTCTATATCAGAATATACGGTAATTGGAAATGCAAATAAATTTTTGCCGCGATCGTATAACAGTGCCTTATGGTCATGATTGAGTGGCGAATATGTGCCGCTTCCACCAATGATTTCTGTGAATTTTTCCTTAGGACTGGCGACATCGCTTACATCAAAGAGAGAGATTTTCACGCCCTTTGTTGTTACTCTTGGCTCAGTTGTTGATGTAAATCCTTTAACCAGTTCTGTATCTTGCCCAAAGCCAATGATATGGTTTTCATCATATGGATGCAAATAATTACTGAAACCGGGAATTTTTAATTCACCGAGCACCTTTGGAGCCTTCGGGTTTGCTGCATCAATTACAAACAGTGGATCTACTTGCTTAAATGTAACGATGTAAATACGTTCCCCCATAAACCGTGTTGAATATATTCGC
The DNA here is from genome assembly GCF_002860125.1 of Bacillus canaveralius. Classification (GTDB taxonomy): domain Bacteria; phylum Bacillota; class Bacilli; order Bacillales; family Cytobacillaceae; genus Bacillus_BJ; species Bacillus_BJ canaveralius. The sequence goes on along the minus strand of NZ_PGVA01000044.1, from coordinate 70,691 downwards.
TCACCTCTCGCTAGATCCTTCAATTCTCCTATGCGCTGGAGATTGACATCAAAAATATAAAGGTGATTGGCTGAAGGCCGTTCTTCATTCCAGGAATTGCCTTTTGTTGTTGCCACACGCAAATTCCCTTCGTACTCGTCCATCGCAAATTGGTTTAATATCGTCCCTTCGATCTCGGCAGAACTATGAAAGGCAACATTCATCCCTTCAACTGAAAACTTATAAATCGTCGTATCAGGTGATAAAATACTGCTTCGATCACGTTCAATGCTTGTGTAGTTTGGGACAGCCAGGTATAAATAACCGTTGGACATGTATAGCTCCTGCCCGCTGCCTAAATAAGTGGTCATGGCCGCATCCTTTAAAGGGTCGCTCAAATCGATTGCAGCGATCGTATTGTAGTTTGTTTCGGCAGAATCCGAAAAGTAGTGGATTTGATCATAATCGATACTCACAGGCTTTTCACTTACTGCTGTGTCTCTGTATCTTGGCCGCAAATCGATCTTCTTGCCTTGCTCCAATGCCCAGTAGTCAGGATAATGGCTGGCAATTAAATAAACGATCCCATTTCTTTTACGTGACGACACGTACGAACCTTCCATCTCCAGTTCCCTGAGTTTTGCCGGATTTTGCGGATCTTCAATATTGTAGATGATGAGCTTTGTCGATTGATACATTGGCACGATGCTGAGGTCTGCGGATGTCTGCGACTTAGGCAGCCGGGGCATTTGTTGATAGCTTGGTCCAATAATGACCAGATGCTGATCTTCGACATACAGCTGGGATGGCATAAAAGAGCTGTCATATTCAAGAACTTTCTTCAGAATCATTTTATTAGCTGGAATAGCTTCAATGATTCTCACTTTTCCGTCAGAAATTTGGTAAATATGTTTTCCATCCGTTTTTACAGTATCTGCCTCATCGATTCCTGCGACCTGGACGTTTGTCTCGGACACCGATTTTGCTGAGCTTTCTGTTTTAGCACTGTCTGCTGATAGCGTAGTATTCTCTTCAGTTGCATCGAAGGCAAGTGTTTGGCGATGATTTTTTTCAGTTTTGATTGCCTTCTTAAAATAGTCATCCAGTTTTTCCTTTGAACCGATCACAGGCAGTGTCTTGTTCACGACAAATGACAACTGCTTGCCGGAACTGAGCTTTCTGCCGCTCTTTGTTTTTATTCCGTCTAAAATATTGAGCGTATAAAATGGTATGTTAGAATCATAGCCTTGATCAGGCGGGCTAATATATACCGTTTGGCCGTCCGGCCCCAATTCTACATCCACTTCTTGCTTTTTACCTTGATCATCTGTCACATAAATCTGATTTCCGTCCAGGCTTGCCTCAGCAATCTTTTTCGAAAAAGATACCTTCCAAACCTTGTTTTTTAAAACAATTGGTCTTTCATCATATTGGGCCCAATCATTGACGATTTTAAGCTGGGTAAAATGCGCATAAACAGCTGCCCCTGCTATAAGGATCACCAAACCGGCAATCAACCATGTTTTCCGCATCAAATAACCCCCTTTATCTTTCTAGACGGCAAGCTTTGATAAATGGTTACAGGACTGTCAACCCGGAAAACAGAAAAAAGTGCGGCTGTCATTCATTCAGGCGTACTTTGCACGTTAATATATGAAAATTAAAGACGTTGCGGAAATTCAATTATATTCAACAATAAGAAGCTGCCAGGTGCTTTCTTGCGCACCTGGCAGCTTCTCCTCGTATGTTCAGTAACCTTTATTTATCGCATTTTGAGCCAGTTTTATATCATTCAACAACAACTGTTGCAAATTGTAAGCAGGATAATAACTGCGCTTATACATATAGTAAAACACTTGTGCGTGCCAGGCAATCGCAGCATTTAATTGTCTCACAAGCACTTCCCGTAAAGCAGGAGTCGCCGTTTCTGTAATGGCGATCGCATAATTGCGGACCGCAGTCTTGGCAGCTCCTAATAAATCTCCGGCGTAAAAACCGGTCTCCGCCCTCTCTTCTTCTTCTCTAAAACCTGGCGCCGCAGGATAAAACTTCAATAATTCCCGCAAATTTTTTTCAAGCGCTTTGATCGAGAAAGTATATAATTGTTTTAATTCATCATCATCCACTTTCCGGTAGAGCTTCTTAATTCTGTTCAGTACGATAGCTTGATATGCAACTAATTCGTGTACTTCCAGTGTTTCATGCCAGGCCAATCTTCGGATTTCCCGCATTCATGTTTCCCTCCCGTAGCGTTATCACACTGACTACTTTATGAAGGCGGGAACATTATGTGCATGGTTATTTAATCGCCTTATTGCAGACGTCTATTTCAAAAATTATTTAAAACTTTTACCAGTCAAGTTCATCATGGCACGGCAAAATTTACTCCATTCCTTTGGAAACTCCTGAAATCCTCCGCTCGAGTACGTTGCTCCTTTTGTCTCAAGCTTTATGGACCAGCTAGTACCATCCAAGATCATTTCGTTGCGCTGGTAATCATGCTTCCAGTCCCAAATCTTCATTTTGAACAATTCCTTCTTGAAATCTTCCACTCTTCCATACTTTTGTGGCAAATTATGTTCAGTCTGTTGATGTTCGTTTGAAGTCCATTCAATATAAAAAAATGTATTCTTTTGAAAATTGATTTTCACCTTGTACCACGGTCCCGGGTGGCGTCCTACCGAAGCTGTCAACGAAACAATCTCCTTATCAGGATTGATCGATACAATATTATCTTTAACCGAAAACAGATCCTTTTTTCGGCTAATCACAGACTTTATGTGGGAAAGTTTAAGAGAATTCTCTCGCTCACCCTGGCTACTCATTGCCTCGAGGATTGACGGAAGTGACGCAGGACCGTTTTTTTCTATTATTTCAAGAATTTCTTCATACATATTCATGTTATATACTTCCTCATCTAAAAAGTTCAGTATTTTAAGCTTTTCATTCATTCCGCTTTTTTTCAGCAATCTATCTTGTCTCCATTCTAAATGGACTGGAACATGGTACAAGCGTGATGAAATACTATACCTTGCACTACAGATTAAATCATCATTTACTGTTTTTACATTTATAGTATAAGGTAAAAATGGTAGAAATGCTGTAATAAAATTCACTTTTTGATTTAAATATGGCAAGTGTGATTTTACTGAAACAGATAAATGGAGCTATATGTTTTCTCGGCTTTAAAACTCATATCTCTTTTTTGTTTGGAGACATTAATCATATTATCGATTATCGGGAGGATTTGGCATGCCGTCACAACAACATAAATCCATCTGCAATAGTGAATATGATAAATTGCATACAGTTATCCTGTGCGAACCTCAGCATATGACAATTAGAGAAGTAATCAATGAAACCCAGAAACATTTTAAAAATGAAGGGATTCACATAGAGCTGGCGTTGGAACAGCACCGCGATTTTCTTGTAAAATTGGAGGAACATGGCGTTAACGTTGTACTGCTCCCTGCGCTCAGGAAGTTCCCCGAGCAAGTGTTCACCCGCGATATCGGTTTTACGATCGGGCAAACAGTCTTTGTCGCAGAAATGGCCCATGACATCCGAAAAGGTGAAGAAGACGTTTTAAGAGAGTGGCTTGAACAGGAAGAAATCCCCTACTACCATTTATTAGGGGACGAGATTGAAGGTGGAGACGTTGTAATTGACCGAAACACTGTCTATATTGGCGTCAGCAACCGCACAAACTTAGCTGCAATCGAACATTTGCAAAGTTTGTTAACGAGTTATGAAGTGATAGCCATTCCGTTTACCGAAACATATCTGCACTTGGATTGTGTATTTAATATCATTTCCACCGAGGAAGCAATCATTTACCCCGGAGTTATTGAGAAAGAAAAAGAAGAACTTCTTCGGTCCCGCTACGATTTAATCGAAATCACCGAGGAAGAGCAGTTCACGCTTGGAACCAATGTGTTTTCGATTGGAGATAAAAAGATATTCAGCCTTCCCGTAAATAAACATGTTAACAGTGAGCTTCGTAAAAGAGGCTATGACGTAATTGAAGTTGATATTAGCGAAATCATTAAATCCGGCGGTTCATTTCGTTGCTGTACGATGCCCCTGATCCGTGAAGAATAGAAAAAAGTGGCATCCATTTTGGATTGTGCCATTTTTCAATAACAACGCTACTCAAGAAATCTCTCCTTCATGCTTGGTGAGGGTATCATACAGCTGTCTTGTTTTCCAAACCACCTGTAGCGATTATGCGCGATCCAATCATAGAAAAAGTTACGAACTGGCACAGGCACTAGCAAGAGCAGAACAAGCAGTTTCCATCCCCCTTGCAGCTTACTTGCAGTCCTTAAGGCAGCAGAGGATTTGATAAAGGCCTTGCGTTTTTCGATTAATACTATACTGTCAATGTTGTTTTTTAAGTTATATTCTTGCAATAGCTTTTGACCGACATCACCTTGTATTGAGGCAAATTTAAAATATCCTTGTTGATCCCGTTTGATAATAAATTGCACACTGCTGTGACATAAGTTGCACACACCGTCAAAAAGAATAATCGCAGCCATGATTCCTCCTTCTTAGCAAGTGAATGAATAATCTCTTCTATAAAGCAACAAGATATTTTTGTTTCGTTTATTTTTTCCAGGCATTATTTACCCCTGTGATTCCTAATTATAACTGGTCAAATAGGAAAAGGCACGGCGGTTGTCCTGAGCCATGCCTTTTCCTATTTATGCCGAATATCTTTCGGATAAAACAGCTTTCAGATGCTTTCTCGTCCGGTACAGCCTTGTTTTCACTGTTGATGGCTTGAGATCAAGCTGCTTGGCAATCTCGTCTTCCTTTAATCCAGAGTTTACTTTTAACAAGAAAATGGCTTGGTGTTCTGGCTTCAACGCTTTGATTTCCTGTCCAATGTCTTCTTTAAACAGGGAGAGCGCTACTTCCTGCTCAACATTATGATCTGATTCAAGTGCAAACAGCTCATTATGCTGAGCAATGGCCTCCAGTGAAACACCGCGCCCTCTTGCTTCTTTGCGGATAAAATCAATTGCCGTCCTTGCCGCAATTGCTGATAACCAGGCTCCCAATTTTTCTTCATCGTGAATAGAATCGCTTTTCAAGAAAGCTTTCAGATAAGTCTCCTGGACAACATCCTCGGCCGTATGCGCGTTTTTCGTGATATTTAAAGCTGTATAAAACAGCCGTTTATAGTACCGTGCAAATAAAAATTCAAAATTCGGCTGAACTTGCATATCCTATGCCCCCAAATCTATTTATCAAAATGGTCTTTAATAAACTCTGGTAACTTATTCTCTTTAAGACTAGTAATTTCATAATTTCCTTTTTCATGATAGTAGATCGCGGCAATAAATGCTCCGTCGATATGCGTCTCAGCCGCTGTTATCATGCTGCTGATTTCATCTTTGTTCTCAATCTTAAGGACCTTCCCTTCCTCCTCAAGCTTTTTCAGCAATGTATGATCATCAAAAGCTATATAAGGATCCGGTACCAAATCCTGTTTATCTGCAACAAGGATATAATTTATATCCTCAGGCAGCAAGCTGGCCTCGGCAAGCAAATTTTTGTCATCAAGCCACTGTTCAAACTGTTTGTAAGACCGCTTCCATTCAAAAAAGATTCGTTTGTCATTGTCAAGCAATAATTCAACATCGGAGTTAATGTAAGCGAAATGATTCATTTGCTCATACGTTTCCAGTTTTGCATCCTCTTTTAGAATCGTGATTGCTTCCTTGATGTCTTTGCTATCAGCGATGACAGCATTCTTGGTCCTCATCCCTCTCGGGGTAATCGTAATCTTGTCTACTTCCTCTGTGTCTACCAGAAATATTTCATTGGATGCATTCTTGTATTCTGTTGATTCTCTAATAGGTTTCAGTAATTCATCAAAGTCGTTTCTATTAACTTCATATTCGCGTACGACTTTTTTGCCGTTTTCTAGTTCATAGGCGAAAAAAATTGATTCCTTTTTTGTTGATCGGGTATTAACGATGCTACGATGAAGGTCCAAAACCGCCTTCACGTTCTCGGGTTCTTTTAATGTAAACGTTAGCTCGCTTTCAAAATCTTCACTATTAGCGTAGTGATACGGTACATCACTGAAGTATACTTGTTTTACTTCTGAAAGTTCAGGAATATTTTTTTCATATAGATTAAAAATTAACTGGGATGCTGCGAAGGATAGCAACATCACTGCGACGAATATGAAATAACCTTTTACATTCGTAAAAACACGCCACGTTTTTTGCAAAACCATCTCGGCAATGAAATAGCCAATGATCGATCCCGCAATATAACCGAATATCCACCATGAAGATTTCATGCCAATATTGCCAAAGTAGATGCCCCCAAGCAGCATAAAACAAATGGCAGCTCCGTATTTAAACACTGGCGTTAGCTTTTCGAAGGCAATCGCCTGCGAAACGGCCTCGACCTGTCTCTTTTTATAAAAAAATAATGAACCGGCGTATAACAGTCCAATTAAAATAGCATAAACAGTTGCTATTCCTGGAGATAGAACCCGTGATTCCAAAACCATCGCATGAGTTAATGGCGAATATGTCTCTATTTTGGTATGTAAGTAATAACTATCAGGGAATCCTAACAGAAAAAAACCGAGACTTGAAACCAACAGAAAGACGATTCCAGCAGGGAACACCAAGAAAACATATGATAGAACTCCATGCACTGCGGTGATTCCCGTAAACATTCCGACAAAAACACCAGCCAGGAAGAGCACAAGGCTGATAAGAACAGTTACTCCACCCCAGTAAAAAATCTCATCAATCCCGAAATACAGATTTAAATCGAGGACTTTGTATAATATCAATACGATCAACATAGTTAGGATCACCGGAACTACCAATAATACGGCACCTGTTAATGTGTATTGATGAAAGATTCTGCTTCTCGTCATTGGCAGGCTGTGCATCAAATCGGCAGGCTGTTTGACATGCAAAAATCGAAACAGAAATATCGCCATTAAAATCGGGACCGATAAGATAAACAGCATTTGTATAGGAAAATCCACCTGGAACAGGTTTTCATACTTTTGATAGTTTGGATATTCACTTGATACTTGCATCAGGAGCCTTAAAGGCAAAGCAACAACGAGGCCAAGTAAATAAACAATGCCGACCCAGCCAACACTTCTTGTGATCTGGCGGACTATTTCTCTATTAAACAAGGATATTCTTGATAGCATATCCGACATCCCCCATTTCGTATATGAAAATTTCCTCTAAAGTCAGCGAAAGCATATCGAAGATGACCGGATTGTATTTTTCAATATATGCTGCTATTTCTGGTTCTTTACCTCTCACGATGCACAACAGGACGCTCCCTCTTATCTCTTTATGCAATATCGCCAGATCAGAGTATAGCTGTTCAGGAATAGCGCCTTTAAAGGCTAACTGAATTTTGTGGACATCGGCTTTCAGATCATCAAGCTCTTGTTCAAAAAGCAAGCGTCCTTTATGAAGAATCCCGACATGGTCACAAATGTCCTCAAGCTCCCTCAAGTTATGGGAAGAGATTAAAACCGTCATCTCCCTGTCAGCGACCTCGTCAATGATCAGGCTTTTTACCTTTTTGCGAATAACTGGATCAAGTCCATCCATAGGTTCATCTAATATGAGGATTTCCGGCATCGTAGACAGAGCGAGCCAGAAAGCAGCCTGACGTTGAAGTCCTTTCGAAAATTTATGTATTTTTCTGTTGATGTCCATTTCAAAGACTTGTGCCAACTGTTTAAAACGCTCATCGTCCCAGCGGGAATAAACGCTTTTATAAAAATCGGCCATCTGTCGGATCGTATATTGCGAGAAGAAATAAGGTGCATCCGGAATGAAGAAAATCCGATCTTTTATTTCCGGGTTTTCAAAAATATTTTTGTCATCGATCAGAACTTGGCCTTCATCAGCCCTAAGAATTCCGGCAAGCAGCTTTAAAACCGTAGTTTTTCCCGCACCATTTGAACCGAGCAGCCCGTATATTGAACCGTGGTTAACCTTTATATCTACCCTATAAACAGCCTCAATGTCTTCATATGATTTAGTGACGCCCTTTAATTGAATCATCGTTATTTTCCTCCCTGAATGGAAGTATCCAATTCGGTAATTATGGTGAAAAGTTCGCTGACTGGCACTCCGAGATACAATGCTTCAGAAAGCAGCTTGATCAGCTCCTTTTTTACTTTAGCGATTTTTTCGGTATTGATCGTTTCATTAGAAGGATTGACGAAGCTTCCTTTCCCTTTGACGGAGTATATATAGCCCTGTAGTTCAAGCTCACGATACGCTTTCTGAATCGTATTCGGATTGATCGTCAACTGCTGCGCCAACGTTCTCACAGATGGCAGCTGCTCATCTGCGCCAAGTACTTCATTTATAATCAGTTCCTTTAGCTTGTCGACTAACTGTTCATAGATCGGCTGCCGGCTTCTCAAGTCTAATTCAAACATTCGCACCCTCCTAACTGTATTAGGTGTACTATTTCAAGTAATACAGTTAGATTATATAATATGGTATACCATATGGGAAGATATTTTTTTGATAAATTTTAGTTCAAGTAAGGATCTTCAGGAGTATGCAGATTTACAGATAATAAAGAAACTCGCCGTTTGGCGAGTGCTGTTTATGCATGTATACCTTTATTTTTTCTGTACTTGAATAGCATGTTGAGCAAGCAAATTAATCGTCATATCATCCATCGGTGGATTGTGAAGCCCGGCGCGGACATCGCGGTAGTAGCGCTGCAATGGACTCTTTGCCGAAAGGCTTCTTGCGCCGACAACTCGCATCGCAAGATCAACTGCCTTGATAGCTGAGTTGGTAACAGCATGTTTGACTGCGCCAAGCTCCGGAAGAAGGCCGTTTCGTTTATTTTCATCTGATTCATCCCATAATTTTGCTACGGAGTAGAGAAAATGTCTGGATCTCATCAATTCGAGTTCAATCTCGCCTATTTTTTGACGAACATTAGGCAGGTCAATGATTGAGCCATCAATGCTATTAGGTGAATAGCTTTGCGAAAACTTGATTGCGTGAGATTGAGCAGCTTGCGCAATGCCCAAATAGCATGCCGGGATATGGAGAAGCCAGCCGTTGGCCCGTTGACCAGACTTTCCAAGCTTTTCGACCAGGAACTGATCTTCAACAATGACGTTTTCAAGAATTAAATCATGACTGCCAGTGCCCCGCATCGAAATACTGTCCCAGGTTTCTTCAATTCTGAGCCCTGAAGCGGAACGTGGTATCAAGAAGTTCGCTATTTCTTCGCTTTCTTTTAACGTTGCGGTGACAATAAAAAAATCCAATACCGGCGCCAACGTCGTAAACGTTTTGCGGCCATTAATCGTCCATGTCTGCCCTTGTTTTTCCGCAGTTGTCTGTGGCTTGCCTCCTCTCGTCGGGCTTCCGGTTCCTGGTTCTGTAGCAGCAGCGTTAATGATCGCTCCCTTTTTTACTTCTTCACAAAGAAATTGGAACAATGATTCGTCCCACAGCCTTTTTTCACTTAAATTTTTGATAATACCCATATGCCACCCGATTCCGAGAGCTGTGGAACCATCTCCTTCAGCAATTTTCTCCTGCAGCCGTACAAGCTCATACAGAGAAATTTCCTTGCCTCCATATTCCTGTGAAACCGTTAACGCTGTGTATCCTGTACGCTTAAGATCATCGAAGTTTTGAAACGGGAACTCTCCGCTATCATTGTTGCGATTTGCCCGTTCTGAAAAGTCTTCCTTTAGGCTGTCCATACATTTCAGACGTTCGTCTGTACCTTTTAGTTCTGCGAAATTCATTATGTACCCTCCGACTTTTTATCTTTTACATAGCGTATTGATTCTATCCTAAATTAAAATTATAAGTCAGCTATGATTACTTACGTTCTCATGTAGCAACCAGTTCAACTTTAATCCGATCGGGATCTTCAAAATAAATAGCGTAATGGTCAGGTCCACCCGCATAGGGCGATTGATCCGCATACAGGAGCGGGATTCCTTGTGCGGCTAACTTTGCGGCCATTTCATCAACGCGTTCTCTTCCGCCTGCATGGAAAGCAAGATGATTGAGACCGGTTCGCCGCCGGTGATATGGAACATCGAGGTATTTGTCTTCTGTTTGTACGAACACAATATAAGTATCACCTAATTTCCAACTTACTCCTTTGTCCCATTTCTGAAACGGCTGATATTTTAGTTCAGCCAATATCCATTCCCAAAATTCGCTGCTCTTTTTTAAATCTGAAACATATATTTCCAGATGATGAATTAGGCCTGCTGCCATGCTGGATCCCTCCTTTTATTGTTTGTGGCAAAACCTCTTCTATATAACGACATTATCCCCTAGTTTTTGTGCTATTTTTACAGGTAAGATAGATGATTTTGTCTTTTCCTGCGCTTTCCCGAGAAATAAATTCTAATTATTTCTCGATTCAAATAATAATAGTTTCTATTTCCTGTCTCTTAAATTAATGATATAGTAAATTTTCGGACAGTGCTTCAATTATGACTCGTTAAAGCCTTAACATATGTAAATTTAATTTGGGGTGTTTCAATGAACTTGTGGGAAATTTTCGTAGCAATCGTTTTGGGAATTGTTGAGGGACTGACGGAGTTTATTCCGGTTTCCTCGACAGGACATATGATTATTGTTGATGACTTGATGTTTAAATCAAAAGAATTGTTTTCAAAGGAAGTGGCGAACACTTTCAAAGTGGTAATCCAGCTGGGATCCATTTTGGCGGTTGTGATCATTTTTAGAGAACGATTCAAAGAGTTGCTAGGTTTGAAAAAGGGATCTGCGGGCGGCACTGCTTCTTCGGGACCAAGACTCCAGCTCAAACATGTGATTGTCGGGCTTTTCCCCGCTGCGTTTTTTGGTTTCTTGTTGGAAGATACAATTGACACACATTTGTTTTCGGTCTATACCGTTCTCATCGGACTTGTCATCGGTGCTGTTTTCATGTTAATTGCTGACTTCCTCCCTAATAAAGTGACAACCACACATTCGGTTGACCAAATCACCTGGAAGCAGGCGATTGGTGTCGGTTTATTCCAGTGTATTGCGTTATGGCCAGGATTTTCCCGTTCCGGGTCAACGATTTCCGGCGGCGTGATCCTTGGAATGAGCCACCGGGCCGCATCCGATTTTACGTTCATCATGGCGGTTCCGATTATGCTCGGTGCAAGCGGACTTTCATTATTAAAAAACTGGCAGTTTATCACGATTGACGCCTTGCCATTTTTTATTGCAGGTTTTATCAGTGCCTTTATTTTTGCGATGATTTCGATTCGCTTCTTCTTGGCGCTTATCAATAAAATAAAGCTTGTCCCGTTTGCAATCTACCGGATCGTGCTTGCTGCTGTTATCTATATTGTATTTTTATAAGCTGGAAAAGGCTGCTTCCAATTATCGGGAAGCAGCCTTTTCATTAAAAATATTTGTAACATAAAACAACCCAATTTCCACTTATCTCGTTAAAAATTGATATGAAAAAGCTATCCAAGTGAAATAAATCGCTTCACAAGTATTTAACTATTAAACTTCTCTTCGCAGCGCTTTCAGTACATCAACCCGGGTCGCTCTTTGGGCAGGGCGATAGCCTGATAGAATTGTAACGGCGTAGCAAATGATCACACAGATAAGCGGCAGTGTAACAGGAATATAGCTGAACATAAGACCTTCCGGAAGCTCCTGGCCAAACGAGCTGCTAATAATGATCGGGAGCAGATAATTTACTATGTAGCTTAACCCGTATGAGACGATCGTGCCAATGAAGGCACCAGCAATGCCGATATAGCTGCTTTCCAGCAGGAAAATGCGCTTAATTGTTCCTGGATTTGCACCGATCGCTTTCATAATCCCGATATCGGGGGCACGTTCGGTCACGGCCATTGTCATCGTATTGTAAATTCCGATTGATGCAATTAGAATCGCAATCGTTCCAACAAAGATGAGCCCGGCTTTAATAACGGTGAAAACCTTATTGACCTCTTCCATCTCACTCACAACAGAGTAAGTTGGATAGTTTTCTTGTTTAAGCGAATCCGTAATAGCCTGGACAGCTTCAAGATTCACAGCGTAAATTTTAACATAATCATAGCTCTGACTATCCACTTCCGGGCTCTCTTCCTCACCCTGGCTCTTAATCATTCCCCGTGGAGTTCCAGTAAACTCTTCGATCTCTGATAATGTTTTCTCTGAAATAAACACGTTTTGATCGATCATCCATTCTCTGCCCGGTTTTTTACCGATTCCGACTACGGTGAGAGGAATCACCTTTTTCTGCTCCTGTCCATCAACATATTGGATCACGGTAAGGTTAAGTTGTTTCCCGACAAGATCCTTTGTATATCGAAATTCTTCTTTCACTTTGCCTGTTTCATCATACAGTTCCTCTTGTTTGGCATCTTTATTGGCCAGTGATTCGACAAAATCATACCCTACCACAATTTCATTATCCGCTTCAGGCAAGCGGCCCTTTGATAGCTCAAAGCCTGCCTTTACCTCCGATGGCACATGGGTAACAATTGTTTCGGCAGATGTTTGATAGTTGTCAATTTCGTAGTTTCCCTGCTGCATCAAAACCTGTCTTCTAGTCACCGCTTTTACATTGTCGATCGACTCAAAATACTTGATATCTTTGTCTGTTAGCGGCAGAAAGGTACCATTTTCTTCTTTTCCCGGCACCTCTATTTCCGTGACCGCGCGATCCTCGGTCATACCTTTGATAATTGTTTTATGAAGGCCGAATCCTACCGATGCAAGCACAATTAAGAAGGCGCATCCCATTGCTGTAGCCAGTATTGTCATAAACAGTCTCGTTTTATTTTTTTTCATATTTTGGCGGACAAATCTGAACTGGTCCTTTAGTTTCATATCAAGGCCCCCTCTAAAATTTGACCGTCAACTATTTCGATCGTCCGGTTCCCGATTTCTGCTACTTTTTCATCATGAGTAATGATTAAAAAAGTAATCTTCATTTCCTGATTTAATTGTTTGATAAACTTTAACAGATCCTGCTCCGTCTCGCTATCCAGACTCCCGGTCGGTTCATCTGCAAGAATCAACGGTGCGCCGGCGACAAGTGCTCTTGCAATGCTAACCCGTTGCTGTTGGCCTCCGGATAATTCGCTTGGATAGTGATCTCCGTACTCCGCCAGACCGACTTTTGCAAGGACGGCCAATGCTTTTTCACGGCGTTCCATCTCGCCCAGCCCTTTTAAAATAAGAGGCAATTCAATATTTTCATAGGCCGTCATACTCGGAATCAGCTGGAAGCTTTGAAAGATAAACCCGATATGGTTTAAACGAAAATCGGCAAATTTCGTTTCGTTCAGGCTGGTCGCCTTTACATCATCGATCCAAATCTCACCGCTGTCGGGGGAAATGAAACCGGCGATTAAATTTAAAAGAGTTGATTTTCCACTCCCGCTTCGCCCAACAATTGTTACGATCTCCCCCTGATTAACCGAAAACGAGACATCCTTTAAAACAGGGATGCTTGTTTTCTTGTCCTTTTTCCCAATGCGAAAAGCATGGGATAGATTCTTTACTTCTATCATTCTGTTTCCTCCTGCTCCAAAAATCGTTTCACCTTATAGACGAACAAAATCGATTTTCCCCTACAATCTTTTTAAAATTTCTTATTTTGCTGGCTAAAAGTTTATTTAGAAAAGGATGATTTACTCCGATTTGGAAACGATAGTAACGGATAAATATTCTTTGACAGGGTATAGGACATATACTATGATAACTAATGCCGATAAAAACTATCAGAATTAGGGAGGAATCATTTTTGAAAAAGCTTACACTTTTATTTGCACTGTTATTAAGTTTTATGCTGATCCTTTCCGCATGCGGAACGAATGATAATAACAATGAAGCTGGAAATAATCAAGAAAATAATGCTGCTGAAGGTGGCAAAACAGAGGAAGATTTACTGGCCAAGGTAAAAGAGGATGGTAAATTATTGATCGGTACAGAAGGTACATATCCTCCATTTTCATTTCATGATGATAAAGGCGAATTAACCGGCTTTGATGTTGAGTTAGCGACAGAAGTTTCGAACCGGCTCGATGTGGAACCTGTCTTTATGGAAACGCAGTGGGACGCGATGTTTGCCGGGCTTGATTCAAAGCGTTTTGATATGATCGCCAACCAGGTTGGAATTAAGCCGGACCGCGAAGAAAAATATGATTTTTCAAAGCCTTATATTACATCTGCAGCTGTGTTGATTACGCGTGAAGATAATACTGACATCAGCAGTTTTGAAGATCTCGAAGGGAAAAAGTCTGCCCAATCGATGACAAGCAACTATGCTGAGCTTGCCAAATCGTATGGTGCAGAAATTGTTGGAGTTGAAGGCTTTAACCAGGCAATTGAGCTTTTAAATTCAAATCGTGTCGATGCTACGATCAACGACAAGCTTTCGTTTCTTGACTTTACAAATAAAAGACCGGATGCTCCGATTAAAATTGCGGCAACATCTGAAGACGCAGCCCAAAGCGGTTTGATGTTCCGTAAAGGCAGCGAGACGCTTGTTGAAGAAGTAAACAACGCTTTAGATGAAATCATTGCAGATGGCACATATGAACAAATCTCCAAGAAATGGTTTGGCGAAAATGTACTTGAATAGCATTTTCCTTGATCCCGATAGAACTGAGCGCCTTATTGAAATTGCGAGGAGTTCCCTCCAGCCGCTGCTGGAGGGGGCTATTTTTAATACAATACCTTTAACGATTATCTCGTTTATTATTGGATTAATACTGGCGATATTGACAGCACTGGCGAGAATCTCAACCATAAAGCCTTTGCAAACGTTCGCCAGAGTCTATGTTTCTGCCATCAGGGGAACACCTCTGCTCGTCCAATTATTTATCATTTTCTACGGGCTGCCCACGGCTGGAATCGTGATTGACCCGTTTCCAGCAGCTGTTATAGCTTTTTCATTGAATGTTGGTGCCTACGCATCTGAAATTATCCGGGCCTCAATATTATCGGTTCCGAAGGGGCAATGGGAAGCCGGCTACTCGATCGGGATGTCTTATTCGCAAATTTTGCGGCGGATTATCCTTCCCCAGGCTTCGAGAGTATCAATCCCTCCCCTTTCAAATACATTTATCAGTCTGGTCAAAGATACTTCGCTTGCTGCGCTTATTCTCGTTACGGAAATGTTTAGGCGGGCTCAGGAAATTGCCGCGACCAACTATGAATTTCTCCTTCTTTATACAGAAGCGGCACTCATCTACTGGATTATTTGCTTCCTCCTTTCCATCGTTCAAGGAAAACTCGAGGGTCGGTTTGATCGTTATGTATCAAGATGAGACTTTTAACATGGAAGGAGAAGAACTATGATTTCTGTTAATGATTTATACAAACGCTTTGATACGCTGGAAGTTTTAAAAGGAATAGATCTTGAGGTTGAAAAAGGAAAAGTTGTCGTTGTGATTGGCCCTTCCGGTTCAGGAAAAACTACTTTGCTTCGTTGTTTAAACCTGCTGGAAACACCGACAGCCGGCACGATTGCGATTGAGGATAAAAGGATCGATTTTTCCGAGAAGCTCCAGAAAAAAAACATAGCGGCTTTTCGCAGGATGACAGGGATGGTTTTTCAAAACTATAATCTGTTCCCTCATATGACTGCTTTGGAAAATGTAATGGAAGGCCCTGTTACGGTCAAAGGACAATCCAAAGCTGAGGCGCGAAAATCGGCAGAGGCACTACTTGCCAAGGTTGGCTTAGCTGACAAATTCGGTTTCTATCCGTTCCAATTATCCGGCGGCCAGCAGCAGCGGGTCGGGATTGCGAGGGGCCTGGCGATGGAACCGAAAGTCATGCTTTTTGATGAGCCTACTTCTGCACTTGATCCTGAGCTTGTCGGAGAAGTGTTGAAAGTCATGAAGGATCTTGCAAACGAGGGGAAAACGATGGTTGTCGTTACACATGAAATGCGCTTTGCCAGGGAAGCGGCAGATGAAGTCATTTTCATGGATGGCGGAGTAATCGTTGAACGCGGCCGACCTGCAGAAATTTTCACAAACCCGCAAGAACCGCGTACAAAGCAATTCCTGAATTTAATCCAATAGGCCAAACCCCATGCTTTACATTAGCATGGGGTTTTTCGCATTAAAGAAGGCATTGTTTTTTAAAAATCAATCCAGTTCAGTTAGGGATCATTTTGGCATATTAATTTCTCTTTTTGATAAAAAGTCGTTTACCATCATGTTGCATGATTTTATATTTAAATTGGCGAAACAGAAAGTTTTCTAAATACCGGATTGAATATTCGCTGTTCATTTTTTTACCTTGCGACACATCGCTAAGCTTTTCGATTGATTTAACCAAAAAGAGATAGTCAGGACCATTTTTAAATTCTTCAACCATTTTTCTGGCTTTTTCGTTAACATAATGATCATGCTTATCCATAGGCAACACCCCAGCAATGATGGTCTGTATTTTAGTTACCTTTATTCCCTTTTATATTTTAGATAAACATCTGCTCTATTTTTAAAAAATATAAAGAACCCGGTTCTTAAGCAATTCCGGACCGCTGTAAACGGATGTCGAGGATCATATTGCCAAACGGAATGAAAGCAACGACGACCGCACTGGCCACCCAAACAAACGACCAGCGAATTTTAAAGGTTGTATAAGCGATAATCAAAACATAAGCAATAAAGAAAAAACCATGAAGTGCTCCGACAACACTGACCACTTCCGGAAACCCTGCAAAGTATTTAAGTGGCATTGCAATAAATAAAAGTATCAACAATGAAGCACCTTCAATAAAGCCCATCAGCCTGAAGCGTCCGATCGGAGTTTTAAGCATATATCTTCCCTCCGCTTTTAATCATATTTCTAGTGCAGCAGAAACATAATATATTCACTATGTATACATTAGAATAATTTAGAAAAAAATTCAATGTTGGCTTTAAAAAATTTTAAATTCGGAGTAGCAAGAAAAACAATAGTCTGCATACTCGTTTGGATTTTGGAACGAACAGGTTGCCATTCCAAGTGCCCTGGCAGGAATTAAGTCCGTTTCCTGATCTCCGATTGCAAGTTGAATTCCATACCGTTTCTGTAGATACTCATAGGCATCAATATCGGGCTTTGGTGAATATCCATCATCTTCGGGACAAATTACTTCCATAAAAAAAGGTGAAAGGTCCCAGTAATCAAGCAATGCTTCAGTTGATCGCCGGTTCCTGTGCGTGACAAGAACATTAAGGTCCGCACGCAACAGGACATCTTGGACAAAAGGAAAGAGCGGTTTCCGATCATGGGCAAATATCCGTTCAATGTCACGGAATTCAGTGATTTTATAGGCAGGCACACCATAATCAGAGTAAGCTGTTCCATATTTTAAACGCGGCAGCACATCTTCCCGGTCTAAATCCTTTCCTGACACCTGGATGAATGCTTCAACAAGTGTCGGCCATGAATCGATGATTGTTCCGTCCAAATCCCATAACACTTTCATTTCTGCTTCCTCCTTTGCTCCACTCATGGTTCTATAAGGCTTGGGGGTTTCCGTGACGTTAACATTCATTTCTATTATAACCATAGGAAGATACCAAGAAAAGAAAATAATAGCTAGTCCGAGACAGCACATACCATTGCAATCAATTGATTACCAACATCCACCAATAAAGATTATGTCCTATTCCCTATTCAATTGGCCTCTCATTCTCTTATAATGGTATATAGATTCATGAAGGAGCTGAAGTGATTGAAATCTAATTCAAAGTTCAAACATAAAATTATTCCGCTCATCGCAGCGGTTATTGTTATAGTATCAGCATGTATTTGGATTATTCATGAGCCGGGTAAATTTACTGCTGTCCCTTTTTCCTCTATGGAAAAGATGATCCAACAACAGAACGGGAAGACGGTAACTTTGCACGAAGAGGCAAACGGCACATTAGAATTGACAACGGACAACGGGAAGTTTGTTTCGCAAATCCCGCCCGGAAGCCAAATGGCTACAAAGCTTGTTGAAAACTACAATGTTCAATATAGTTATTCTGCCGGCAGCGGCTATGGAAGTCTACTAATGGGCGGTCTGGTCATCTTGCTGGTTGCTACAGCGATCATTTTACAGAAAAAAGGAAGCTTTAGTGCCACAAAAACGAACAAACAAAGTGTGACGAAATCACGACCTCTTCCTTCCATCTCATTGAATGATGTCGGTGGTCTTCAGGATGAAATGAAAGAAGAAATCATCCAGACCCTCACAATATTAAAAGACTCGGATCGTTCTGCCAAAATTGGCATAAAGCCTCCAAAGGGAATCCTGCTGTACGGACCTCCCGGCACAGGCAAAACACTGCTTGCACAGGCGATTGCCCATGAACTCGGGGCAGCCTTCTTCTCAGCAAGCGGTTCCAGCTTCAATGAAATGTTTGTAGGTGTTGGTGCTTCCCGCGTTCGCAGCTTATTCCAAAACGCCCGCAAGCAGTCTCCCGCTGTTATATTCATAGACGAAGTGGATGCTCTTGCAGGTAAAAGAAAGCCCCACGGCGGTGAGGAAAGCGAGAAAACTTTAACTGAATTGCTCGTCCAGCTTGATGGCGGGCACTCCAATGATGGAATTTTATTTATTGCAGCAACCAACAGGAAGGATATGTTGGATGAAGCATTTCTCCGACCAGGCCGGATCGATTTTTCCTTCCATGTGCCGCTTCCTGATACAAAAGGACGCCGGGAGATTATCGACATCCATACGAAAGGGAAAAAACTTGCTGCTGACGTAATGGCATCTTTGAATGAGCTTTCTGAGAGCACATCAGGCTTTTCCGGTGCCGAATTGGAATCACTTTTTGAAACAGCAAGCAGGCGGGCTGTTCGTAACGGACAGGATTCGATCAAAAAAAATGATCTGGATTACGCTTTAGACCGAACGATTCTTGGCAGCACGTCACGGACATTACAGGATGCTGAAACGAAACGGCGTGTCGCTATTCATGAAGCTGGACATGCTCTTGTTGCCGCTTTAACAAAACCTGGCTCTGTCAGAAAAGCAACCATAATCCCGCGTGGAGATGCGCTTGGTTATGTGGCACCAATTCCAAAAGAGCTTCATCTGTCTACTACAAGCGAGCTTTTGGATCAAATCGCAATGATCCTCGCCGGCGGCTTGGCAGAAAGATTGCATTTAGGCGAGCATAGCATTGGGGTCAGCGGCGATGTCAAACAAGCGAAGCACATGATCGAGCAAATGGTTGACACCGGCTTGCTTCAGGAAGGTTTCTCGTTAACCTTTAATAAAGGGGAAAAAGAAGCGAAAATGCAAGCATTATTTGACGACGCCCTTGAAAAATCACAAACTTTAATCAAAGCACATGATTTCCAATTTCGTAATTTAGTAGCAGCCCTTCTCAAACAAGAGACACTCGAAGGCTATGAAATTGAGAGAATTATTACCGAAAGAGAAGTTATTAACAGTGACGAATTATTAAATGTCTAACAATCGGTCCCTGCCCGGGATCGGTTTTTTTGTGCGTTATATGTACAAGCGTGAACAATTATTATTAATACCGATATCGAGAAAATCTTGTTTTATGCTGGACCGAGAATTTTTTACCATCAATAATTCAATCCTTTCTTTTTTGCATTATCGTTTAATTTATATATAATGAATGCAAATATACGTTTGAGAGGAAGCAGGCAATTGGAAAACAAACCTTTAGAAATCGATGCAGGCGGATTAAATTTTCAATGGGATCTTGAGAATGGAACCTTTTTATTCGAAAAGGACGATGCAGTCCTATTTTGGATTTCGTCGGCAATGAAAACTTTTTTTGATGCAATTGAAGAAGTTTCTGGCGATGATGCAGCAAATCTTGTGATTCAAGCTGCGGGCTTTCGACAGGGAATCGTTGTTGGTGAATATTTCCAGAGTATGTCTTTACGTATAGAAGCAATCGTTTCAGCACTCACAAATACATATGCTTCTGCAGGCTGGGGCCGAATTGTTGTAGACGAAATTAGTGAAACCGACAAGACGGCTGTTATTCGAATGAAAAACTCATGGGAATATAAAATTAATAAAGCCCAGGAAAAGACCCGTGCCGGATCTTTTCTTCCCAGCCATTTTGCAGGCTTGCTGTCTGGTCTGTTTGGCGAGAATATCGGCTATAACATTCTCCAGAGCCAAATTGAGGGCGATGATTTTTGCAAGTTTGAATACTTCCCTTCTACCGTCACTGTTGACCAAAATATTCACCAACTTGCGAGAAGACGAGAAACAGAAGAGATTGAAAAGCTGGAAAAACTTGTTGAAGAACGAACAAAAAATTTAACGGATTTAATTAGCGATATTTCTTCACCGATTATTCCGGTCTTGGAGGAAATTGTCGTTGTTCCCCTGCTCGGTCAATATGATGATCTTCGTTCCGATGAGCTAATTGAAAAAACACTGCACCGCCTCCCCCATTACCAGGCAAAATATTTGGTTCTTGATTTGACGGCTTTACATCAAAGCTTGAATAATTATGCGATTGATTTAATCGTTAAACTTGCAGCTGCTGCCAGGTTGATTGGAACAGAGACGATTTTGGTCGGTATGTCTGCGGAGATCAGCATGCAAATTACGGAAGTAAAAGTGAAATTAAGCCAATACCATTGTTTTCAGACTTTGCAGCACGGCATTTACTATGCCCTATCACAACAAGGAAGAAGAATATTATAAAAGATCAGTGCCGGCTTTTAGTCGGCTCTGCTTTTTGGTGAGTGTAAGGGAACAATTAATAAGAAAAGCATAAAGCCATCATAGTTGTTATGCTTTTTGGTTAAATTTGTTAAGAAACATCAGAGAAACTGGATTCACTTTTTCTGGCTTTGATCCATGCCCTTGTCACCGAAATTAATTTAGAAAAGTGCTCAGCATCGGAAAATGTATGATTGGCACCGCTGATTTCTTTCCTTTGACATGTTCCTTTCCCTCTTTTAGAAAAAGCTTTTTCGTAGAGACGGCAATACTCTACCGGAATTTCATCATCATTGGTTCCGTGAATAAGCAGTACATTTCCGGTCAATTCCCGCGCCACGGTTAACGGCTTATACTTTTCCAAAGAGTTAAAAAAGTTATCTGTCAGGTAATAACCCAAATAGTCTACATGGCAAGATTTTGACAACTCCTGCAATCTCTCTTTCCCGACAATCATTTTAATATCAATGTCCGGATTTGCGACTGCTGACCAAAGAATCAGGTTACGAACTCTTGCATCCCCTGCTGCGGTCAACAAGGCCACCGCCCCTCCAAGACTGTGCCCCAATAAAAACACTTCTTCCACAATGAGGGCGTTCTGCTCAAAAGCATAATCAATAACTGCTTCTGTTTGCTCAATCAGCTCACAAAAACCATTTTTTCCATATTCACCAGAGCTTTCTCCACATCCAGCATAATCAAATCGCAGCACGGCACATTGATCAAGATTTAAATGTTGAGCCGTTTTAACAAACAGACGATCGACACCGATCCTGCTCCCGGTAAACCCATGGCAAATGATGACGAGTGGATAGGAAGCCCCTTGCTGAAATGATACGGGAAAATCAATCGAAGCAGCAAGCATTTGATTCTTCCATGGTATATTTATGTGACCGATCATAAATCCTCTTCCTCTCATTCAAAAATTTTTACATTCATAATTCTTTCATATTCCTCCGTGAGGTCATCGAGCGATAATTCAAACAGTTGGCGGTCCCCTTTTTTATAAATGCCGAGGTCCAGCAGCTTGGCGATGAAAATTTCCTTTTCCAGTTCGGCAGAACAATCTATTTTTTTCACTTTATACTTGCTCCTATTCTCATTTATTCCGATTGGTTTAGTGGGTTTTTGGTAAAATAAAAACCCCTTCCTATCGTCCATTCCGTAACAATAAGAAGAGGTTGGCGTTATATCCAATCCTGTCTTATCTGCCAAGCATAACGCTTGTTGGAATTGGCACAGTGCTCTTTAAGAGTCTGCTGCCGAGGTATCAAAGGGCCAAATCCCTCCACCTCTCTGGATAAGAAGTAAACATATGCGGTTATATTGTCATCTACTATATATGAAACGAGATTAATTGTCAATTTTTTAATGTGACAAAACCAGAAATTGGGCAACGCTTATCAAGAGAATGGGTCATCCATATATTCTCAATAACGAAACCGTTTTTCCTTTTATGAAATCAATTCTGTCATTAAAAATCAAAATTGTCTGGATCTGCTCCGACGCGACGGTTTTCATTTAAAGAGTTTATCTTTTCCATATCGTCCCGTGAAAGTTCGAAATCGAAAATGTTCGCATTTTCGATGATCCGATTTTCATTGATTGATTTAGGAA
The DNA here is from genome assembly GCF_002860125.1 of Bacillus canaveralius. Taxonomy (GTDB): domain Bacteria; phylum Bacillota; class Bacilli; order Bacillales; family Cytobacillaceae; genus Bacillus_BJ; species Bacillus_BJ canaveralius. Next base: position 48,380 of record NZ_PGVA01000044.1, on the reverse strand, counting down.
TCGTAACTATTTCCCTCTGCAAATCCCAGCGAAGAATGACTTGTGCAGGTGATTTATCGTATTTAGCGCCAATTTCCTTCAGGACATTGTTATTCAGCAATTCACCTTGTGCCAATGGTGACCATGCTTCCATTTGGATGCCTTGATTTTTGCAAAACTCATGCAGCTCAATTTGTGCAAGCAATGGATGCAGCTCAACCTGATTGACCATCGGTTTAATTTCTGCATCTGCAAGAAGATCCTGTAGGTGGTGGATATGAAAATTACTTACGCCAATTGCGCGAACTCTTCCATCTTTATAAAGCTGCTCGAGAGCTCTCCAGGTTTCTTTATACTTCCCTTTGACCGGCCAGTGAATAAGATACAGATCTACATAGTCAAGCTCCAGCTTCTTTAAACTCGTTTCAAATGCATTTAGCGCAGAATCAAAGCCTTGGTCCGCGTTCCAAACTTTTGTCGTCACAAACAACTCTTCGCGGGGAACGCCCGATTCTTTGATTGCCTGGCCGACTCCTTCTTCGTTTTTATAAACTGCAGCAGTATCAACGTTCCGGTAACCCGCTTTTAACGCGGCCTTGACCGACTCGATGACTTCTTTACCCTCTTTGACTTTAAATACACCGAATCCGAACCATGGCATCTTTACTCCATTATGTAACGTAGTCGTATCTGTCAGGCTTCTCATACTTTTTTCCTCCTTATAAAAATTTCCATTTCATTTTCTCATATCTCATTCGAATTATGAAATAATTTGCTCGTTTTCGGAAAAAATTAAAAACCCATGCAGGGACACCGACACGGGCAGAAATTGTATAAATTTAGAAGGTTTGCACTGCATGAGTAGCCACTGGATTTGTTTCTTTCCGTTTTACTTCATCGATTTTATGTACAAACATTTGAAATACTTTTCTTTTTTCGTCAAGTTCACGCATATAATCCTTCAATTCCTGGTATTTTTCTTCAAAAGGCTTGTGGTATAGCTGGCGGATATTATTAATAATCTCATCATTAACCGTCGATTGAATCACTTGTTTTGTAATGCCGTATTTATATGAATACACCTTGAGATCTTGCTTTACTTCTTCATACTCTTTTTCTACGGCATCAAGCACTTCAGAAATTTCTTCTTTCCACTCATCAAGCGATTTTTGCAAATATGATTCCATAAATACCTCCAAGTTCTGCTATTAGTATTCATAGTTTAGCGGATTTATTTTACAAGCTGTTAACGATAACGTTACATTGATGTTTCATGTGGATTTTTGTTTTCCCCGAGTAGTGATCGACTTAAAACTAGCAACAGCAGGAAGTGGGTATAATGAACCGGATATTAAGCGAACCCCATTTAATAACAGGACTTTCTTTGGGAAGACATCGTAACAAATTTGGTCTGCTCACCCTCTCAAACCAAAAAAGATCCGGTTCAAAAAATCTGACCGGATCCTAAAAGAATATATTATAGAAGAAACCCGACTTAGTCGACACTCATTTCTAATTCTTCTACTCTTTTTTCAACATACTTTCTATCTTTCTGGGCATGGAAGGTGTCTGCCTTTTCTAGAATCACACCTGTATTGTATTCAGGAATTTGCGAGTACTTTTCATATACACCCTTTGGAAGAAGAACATTTCCTTCCGGCCAATAGACCGCGATATTGCCGGATTTGATATCTTCAAATTTGGCTCGTCCTTGATAGGTGCCAAACTGGTTATATGCAACAACTGTGTCACCTTCATTAATCCGCAATTTTGCTGCATCTTCTGCGTTCATAACGATGTCATAACGGTCAGCCCCGTTGAATGAATCTTTGTCGCTATAAACCATTGAGTTGAACTGTTTACCACGGCGTGATGTTACATAGAAATGGCCTTCCGTTTTGCGGAGTTCTGGAATTTCGATCGATAAAAGATTTCCTTTTCCGTTTGGAGTCGGAAATAATCCATCTTCACACAGCCACGCACCGCCCCATTGAAAAACGTCACCGCGATTTTTCAAATGCTGAATTCCGTCATAATATGGATTAGCTTCAGCAATTTCCGCACGAATTTCTTCAGCATTATTGAAATGGATGAGATGCTTTTTCTCAGGAAACACTCTTGAAGCAAGATCAACATAAATTTCCCACTCTGCCCGAGCTTCTTCAATACGCGGCCCGTCAATTTCTGAACTAAAGTAAACCATTCGTTCAGTACTTGTTGAAGTTCCTCCGCCCGGCTGTTCGTAGCGGGTCATCGCCGGCAGCACAATCACTTCTTCCTGCGCGTCAACAAGTGTAGAAGTGTTAAAGATAATGTCCTGATGGACACGTAATTCAACATTCTCTAATACTTGTTTCATAAAATTCGGATCAGGCATCGTTTCAAGGAAGTTGCCTCCGCTTGTAAAGAATAGTTTCACCTTGCGTTCATGGTCGTCCGGGAGCATGATATTTTCAAGCGTCTGCCCGACTGTATCCCCCTGCCAACGCGGAATCGGGAATTTCCAGACCTTTTCAACTCTTTCAATGTTTTGCTCGTCAAAGTCTCCGCCCGGCATAACAAACGGATCGGCGCCCATTTCTCCTGATCCCTGCACACCGCTATGCCCGCGGATTGGCATAACACCACAATACTTTTTACCGATAAAGCCGCGAAGCATCGCAAGGTTTGCTACTTGTGAAATATTATCGGTTGCGAAGCGATGCTGGGTTAAGCCCATGCTCCACACAAAGACAGCGGATTTTGATCCGGCAAGTAATTCTGCAAATTCAAGCATTCTTTCCCGGGTTACACCAGACGATTTCTCGAGCTGCTCCCAGTCCTGGATTTTTAAATGATCTTTTAGCTCATTGTAACCATTTGTATGTTCATTGACGAATGCATGGTCAATAGCTGAGCCCGGCTGTTTTTCCTCCATTTCAAACCAATGCTTCATGACGCCATTCATAAAGGCGATATCGCCGCCGATGTTGACCTGGTAAACATCATCGACAATTTTTGTTCCAAATACAGCACTTTCAGCAATTGACGGAATCCAGTATTTCTCCATTGCTGGTTCGCGATATGGATTGATCGTTATAATTTTTGTACCGGCTTTCTTCGCCGCATACATATATTTCGTTGAGACCGGCTGATTGTTCGCTGCAACGGATCCCCAGAACACCAATACATCGGTTCCGATCCAATCTTTATAATTACAGCTGGATGCACCGATTCCCATTGATCGCTTTAAAGCCGTCTTACTTGGAGAGTGACAAATCCGTGAAGCGTTATCGATATTATTTGTACCCAGGAAACGCGCTGTTTTGGCAGCTGTATAGTAAACTTCATTCGTAATACCACGAGCGGTTAAATAAAAAGCAAGCTGCTTTGGATCAATGCTTTTGATTTTCTCAGCAATCCGGTCGAGTGCCTCATCCCAAGAAAGTCTGGTGAACTTTTTCTCTCCTTTTTTACGGGAAAGCGGGTATGGAATCCGGCCCAATTTTCGCAGTTGCGTGCTGTCAAGCTGTTGCATCTTCTCGACATCTTCAAGCCACGTCGGATCAATCGCTGACATCGTGTTGAGGCGAAGGACATTCAGTCTTGTTGTGCATAGATGCGGCCCGGTCAGCGTCTGGTCATATAATCCGGAAACGCCAAGCGCACAACCATCGCACACACCCTGTGTTAAAATTCGGTATGCGTAGGGAAGATTGTCTTTGTTATCCCAAACAACCTTCATCGTATCCTTAATATGGTGAGGCTTCACTTTACCCAGCCCCATCGGTGCAAGTCCTGCCCATAATGCCGGTTTTGGTCTAGTATCTAATTTTATCGGTCCAGTATGCTTTGTTTTCCCCATTTTTCCATAACTCCTTTGTAGAAAATAAAAACCACCATACACGTGAAGCTCCGAGTGTACGGTGGTTAGTCTTTAGCAGGTTCGCTACCAAGTGCCAACTCCCAATAAGCAAAAGTTGTTTTATATGACTGAATTTCATAAAGCAATTCTTTAATTGAAAAACGAACATTGACTTAAAATTAAGATAGTATGATTCGTTGCTACGGTATACTTCTGAATATATAGAATTCATTCGTTTTTTGGTTTAGCTCATTATATTGTGAAATTGACTCATGTACAAAACTTTTTTTCGATGTCCTGGTCAAAGACAAACACCGACATTCCAAAGTCCCGATCGATGTCAATATCGACAAACAAGTCGATCAGTTTGCTCTGGAGAAATTCTTCCATTTCAACAGGCGTGTTTTTCTTATACATTTGTTTAACCATTTCTGTTCTTGCAGCACGAAGCATTTGTTTTCCTTCGTCAGCACTGGCAATAAATTTTTCAACCGGGGACAAATTGCCCTCCATCTCGCAAATTGCCCAGTTTTTACAAAACTTGGTCGTCACTTTACCTGGACCTTTTCCCATATGCTTTTTCCGAAAGGAACGTACTAAGTTGCTGAATTCTGCCTCATACTTATTCATTGCATTTCAATCCTTCATTACAATCTTTTCTTGTTAATCACTATGCAAACAGTGTCATCTAATGATATCGCTTTATAAGTTAATCAATTATTTGCTATATTGTCAACTTGCTGCTTTTACGCTGCTGCTGTTTTGCTTTTCGCTTAACTTCTTGATATCGATGCGAATCAATAATGAAACGGCTAATGCGACCACGAATAAAGCAGTAAACACCAATAAACTTTGCGAATAAGTTCCAGTTGTTTCACGTACCTTGGAAGCAAACATTGGTCCGACTAGTCCTGCTGCAGCCCAAGCCGTTAAAATATAGCCATGGATTGCCCCAAGCTGTTTTGTTCCAAACAAGTCGCCAATATAGGCCGGGATGGCAGCAAAACCTCCGCCATAACATGTATATATGATCGCCAGTAAAATCTGGAACATGACTGGATTGTCAGTCATCGTCACTAACGGGAACGCTATAACTTGAATTAAGAAAAAAGCGGTGTACGTATTCGGACGGCCAATATAATCCGAAATTGATGCCCAGCCAATTCTGCCGAAACCATTAAATGCTCCGAGCACTCCCACAAGGGCTGCAGCAGCAGCTGCGCTTAGGCCAACGCTTTCCTGTGCCAGCGGTGATGCGGAAGAAATGATCGCAATTCCACACGTAATATTAATAAACAGCATAATCCATATGTAATAAAATCTTCTTGTCTTAATCGCTTCATTAGCTGTCAGTTGCGATAAATCCCTCTTTACAGCAGCCGCGCCAGATTTCATTTTCTCCTCAAAGCCTGCCGGCATCCAGCCTTGCTTTGGTGGAGCCAGGTAAAGAGACGAAGAAATCATGATGACAAAGTAGGAAATTCCCAGGATGTAAAAAGTATTGGCAATTCCAACTGCCTCAATTAACTTTTGCATAATCGGGCTGCTGATTAATGACGCAAACCCAAAACCCATAATCGCAAGGCCAGTCGCCAAACCTCTTCTGTCAGGGAACCATTTGACCAATGTAGACACAGGAGCGATATAACCAACTCCAAGCCCGATTCCACCTAACACCCCATAGAAAAGATACAACAAAGGCAACGATTCTAAATTAATCGCGAGCCCTGAGCCGGTAACACCGACACCAAAAAAGACTGCTGCAAGGATTCCTGCCTTTCTTGGTCCGTATTTTTCAACGAAATGTCCCAAAAAAGCGGCAGACAAGCCTAAAAATAGAATCGCCAGGCTGAATGTTAAACTGATGTCTGTTAAGTCCCAACCAAATTCACTTGCCAGTGGCTTCGTAAAAACACTCCATGCATAAACAGAACCGATTGAAATATGAATTCCCACTGCTGAAGCGGCAATAAGCCATCTGTTTTTTGTTTTTTCCATTCTCTACACTCCCCTTTTTTCAAAAACTCATTAAAAAACCGTCAAACCTCCCCTATTAATGGGAAAAGATCCGACGGTTAGCTGCCAACAGGTTACGCTGCTGCATACCAACAGTAAATCGCTTTCAAAACTTTGCTTCATTTTAACTCGAAAACAGGTTCGCTATCCCGAGATTAAAATGTTACAAATTGGTGAACTTTTAGTAAATTTTATCATTTAATTTTAATTTTCACAACTGCTTTTTTATTTTCACTATGGGTATAGTAATAATACTTGCATTTTAGATTTTCTTAGTGCTAATATTTTGGGTAATTCAGTTATCCTCGTCAGGTGGGTGTAAAAATGGAAAATCAAATCAGGAGTAATAATAAAATTTTAAAGTTTGAAAATGGCAGCTTGCAAGAAAAAGAGGATCAAATCGTCACGGAATTCCCTTTGACAGTTATGCTCAATGGCTCCGAATTCGCAACAATGGTCTGTACTCCGAAAAACTTGGAAGAGCTTATTTTCGGCTTTTTAGCGTCAGAAGGAGTTATCCGTTTTCACGACGATGTCAAAGAACTGCACATCGACGAAAGCAAAGGTTTTGCTTATGTCGAAACAGCAAAAGAGATACCTGTAAGCCAGCAATTTTATTCAAAAAGATTTATCGGCTCCTGCTGCGGAAAAAGCAGACAGTTTTATTTTTATAATGATGCAAAAACAGCTAAAACTTCTACATCAAAAATTACCTTGACGCCACAACAGTGTATTCTGTTCATGAAAGCGCTTCAGGATAATAGTGTTGTTTTCCAGGAAACTGGCGGAGTTCACAATGCAGCCCTGTTTTCACCAGATGGTATGATTGTTAACCGAACGGATATCGGCCGGCATAATGCATTGGATAAAATCCTTGGGTATTGTGTGCAAAATCGAATACCGGTGCAAGATAAAATTATCGCTTTTAGCGGAAGAATTTCATCTGAAGTACTGTTAAAGGCGGCAAAAATCGGAGTAGGAATCATTTTGTCAAAGTCGGCGCCTACTGATCTTGCCATTAAATTAGCAGACGATTTAAACATCACGGCAGTCGGATTTATTAGAGGCAATTCCTTTAATGTATACTCTCATACAGAAAGAATCATCGCGACCAGGGCATCAAGAGAGGATGTAAAATAATTTATGGAGAAAAAACTTCTGCAGGACCAGCTGCGACGTCCATTGCGGGATCTGCGCATTTCTGTGACGGATCGCTGCAACTTTCGGTGTTCGTATTGCATGCCAGCGGAAATCTTTGGACCGGACTTCCCTTTCTTACCCAAGGACCAGTTGCTTTCTTTTGAGGAAATTACGCGGCTGGTCGATATTTTTTCAGGTGCATTTGGGATTAAGAAAATCCGGATTACCGGCGGTGAACCATTAATGAGAAAAGACCTGCCGGCGCTGATTGAAAAGATCTTCCAGATCGATGGAATCAATGACATCGCGATGACGACAAATGGCGTACTTTTAAGCAAGTATGCCGGGCAGCTCAAGCAAGCAGGCTTACAACGTGTTTCCGTCAGCCTTGACTCATTAAATGATGATTTGTTTGCGAAAATAAACGGCAGAGGAGTCAAAGTTGATGCTGTATTAAAAGGGATTGATGCAGCGGCAAAAGCAGGGCTGAAGATTAAAATTAACATGGTTGTCCAAAAAGGCGTCAATGAGCATGAGGTCGTTCCAATGGCACAGTTTTTTAAAGATGAAGGCCATATTTTGCGCTTTATCGAATTCATGGATGTCGGAAATACAAACAAATGGAACATGGAAAAGGTATATTCAAGGCGGGAAATTCTTGAAGATATCTCTCATGTATTACCTTTTGAGCAGATATCATCGAATTACAGCGGCGAAGTAGCGGCAAGATTTCGTTATCTTGGAGCAGACAGTGAATTTGGAATTATATCATCCGTTACGGAAGCGTTTTGCTCAACCTGCAACCGCGCCCGTCTGTCAGCCGAAGGCAAACTTTACACATGCCTGTTTTCAGGAGACGGTCACGATTTGCGCACCCCTCTTCGCGCAAACAAATCGAATGACGAACTTGCGCAGATTGTCACAGGTATATGGGAAAATCGCCATGACCGTTATTCTGAAATGCGCGATAAAAATCCAGAGAGAAATGTCAGCAGAAAAAAAGTCGAAATGTCACATATTGGTGGCTAACAATTAAAAATCCCCTCCAGGGGATTTTTTTTCAAATTGGGTTTGCTATTGCTGGTCAAAATTAAATTCACTCATTGAATCCATATGTGTGGCAATCAGCGCGATAATCGTATTAGCTTCTTCTTTGCTGAAAATAAAGTTGGATTCATCTTTAATCAGGTCATCGTCTTCAGTCCAGATTCGGTTTACGCGGCGAAGGACGCCATCACCTGTCTCTTCAACGACCCCAAATTGATAGGTGACCTCAACTTCATCTTCATGCATAAATGCTGTGACCTCAGGGGTTTTCCATTCGACATCAATTTGATTGATGATATCCCCGTCCGGCTCTGCTTCCGCCATATAGTACTCCTCTTCTTCCCCGGCAAAATCGTCTGCAGGTTCATAATCACCAATGATATCGTCATCGCCGTTCATGTAGTCATGAAAGCTTTCATGCACTGCGTCAGTAATATCCTCAATATCAGCGAGAATCGTTTTTGAATTTTGTGCTGTCTCAATGTCAAAGGTGTCCATATAAAACTCGTCATTATGCGGGTCAAATGAAAGTGTGCAAAAATAATCGCGGTCATTGTCAGTTGTCTCGACATAAAATTCAATTCGCGGATGACGTGCTCCTCTGTCAATCGACATGTGGCCGAGCTGGTCGTATTTATCACACAATGACTCAAGATGATCCTGAAGCTCCCCAGTTACTCGATCAAACCATTCCAATCCCATCATGATCCCTTCTTTCCATCGTAATCGCTAATATTATTACCATGACTGCGGATAATATCATGGGATTTTCGACCATTTGAACATTTCTGGACGGCAGCCGAAATATTCAACACTGCTTGTAAAGCTGCTGGACTCTTTCCAAATCCCTTAACAGTAATTTCGTTTCAAATTGTGTTAACATGACAGGGATTTGGTCGTATAACGTCACAATTTGGCCATCCTCTTCGTTTTCATGCAACTTTAAATAACGGTACAGCATCGAAATTTGTTGTTCGTTTAACACTGACAAGGTGGATAAGTTTTTCACTTTTTGAACGGAAAAATGGTTGTGAACGTGATCGAATTCACCTGAGATTATCTGTCCACTAATAGGCTGCATACTCACACCTCTTTTACAGTCTTTTAGGTTAGGATTTCCCCATTATTCCTTTAATATCCTCTTGTGGATTTTTTCATCATGCTTATCGGTTATGGAATGTTAATTGCAATCAAAAACCCCTGAATATTCAAGGGTTTCACAAAATTATTCAAATCTGTTTTTGCCGGACCTTCCACTAAAGGCCTGAAACTGTTCTTTAAGTTTTTGACGGGATTTCTTATCTCGTAAAAGAAATGCTGTCCCTAACGCTATCGTTGTCATCATCAATTTTTTTCCTGCCATCAATTATCCCTCCTAGCCGTTTCTATATAAAATTCCCTTTCCAAATGGTTTTAAACTTTTGCGTGGCATTTGTATGTTAAATCAGTATATTCTTACGCTCAATAGAGACGATAGAGAAAGTATCGGTTTAGGCGTGCAAAGCAGTAATTTTTTCGTTTATGCCTTCTTTTTTGAGGACAGGCAATATGATTTCAATGGTGGTGCCTTGATCTACTTTACTCGTAATGTTCAATTCGCCATGATGCGTTTCGACAATTTTATAACAGGTCATTAAGCCGAGGCCAGTACCTTTTTCCTTCGTCGTGTAAAAAGGTTCTCCCAATGTTGGGATCCGCTCTTCAGGAATTCCGACCCCGTGATCAATAAAAAGAATCGAAACCTTCCTATCTTCCTTCTTTTTAACTATTAAATCTATCGTTCCACCCATTGGCATCGCTTCTATACCATTTTTTAAAATATTGATAAAAAGCTGCTTCAATTGATTTTCTTCACAGGAGATGTTTGGAATATCCGCACCAAACTCAACACAAATTTCAACATTATTTATTATCGATTGTGTGTTAATCAGCATCACGACATCTTCTATTACATTTTTTAAATTTTTCTCCTGAAAATTAATTAAAGTTGGCTTAGCCAGAACTAAAAATTCCCCGACAATTAAATTAATTCGTTCCAACTCGGCTAAAACGATTTCAAAATACTCTTCCTGGCTGTTGTTGGAACGAAACAATTGGATAAATCCTTTAATAGAAGTGAGCGGATTGCGAATTTCATGGGCTATCCCTGCCGCCATTTGTCCGACAAGTGCGAGTTTTTCAGACTTTTCTAATAGGCGTTCTGTTTTTTCTTTCCGATCCGTTATATCCTTGCCGATCGATAAAACAGCTTCCTTGCCCTCAAACAAAATATAGAGTGATGACTCTTCGAAAAAAATCGATTTTCCATCCAACCTTGTTACTCTATGCTCAAAATTAATTAACGGCTTTTTTTCCTTGTAAACTTGTTCGATACGCTCTTTTACCAGGTCGTCCTCTTCCCTTGGAAGAAAATCAAAAATGGACCGGCCAATTAACTCCTCTTTGTTTTTGGCAGCAGCCATTACCTCAGCAGCTTTATTTACATAAAGGATTATGCCATGGTGATGTATAATCACACACTCTGGAAGTGATTCAATCAATTGCTTGTAGCTTTCTTCGCTTTCTCTTCTTTCCTTTGCATAAAATTTCACTTTATCTAAGTGCCAGCCGACAAACCAGGCTATTGCCGTCGCAAGGATAAAATCAATTGCCTCTTTTTCAATGGGGTCATTAAAAATAACAAATTGGATTAACGTGAATGCAATCGAGATGCTGACAAGCGCGATTTGTCCTGTTTTTTTCACAGAAAATTCCTCCCGCACAAATTTTTTCGCAAACTCAAAGTTATGTACAGTCTTGATCAAAGCATTTCTTGGTTATTTTAAAATAATATGAATTTTCTGACTTCTAACATATTTTAATAGGTTGATTTTATTTTTCAATGAACGATTTAAAATACCATCATAATCGCTTTTTTATGTTACGATTTCATACATGCCCACACCATAATTTTAACATAAGTCAATAATGTCGGTTATGATTCCTGTAGCCGATAAAACGTTAACTATTTTTTATTTTCAGTTGACATATCTAAACCAATTCCCTTATTCTTTAATGTATAATTTTGTTTTTTTGGAGGAACTATGATGAACAAGAAACTACGTGCTCTTGATATTACGCTGGTGGGGATGTTTGTAGCGATGATGGCTGTCGGAGCGAATATTACGTCAATCGTCCCTTTTATGGAGGTTGGTGGCGTCCCGATCACATTACAAACATTTATTGCAATACTGGCCGGGGCGATTCTCGGCAGTCGCTTAGGAGCGCTGTCGATGGCGGTTTATGCGTTTGTTGGCTTAGTTGGTGTACCTGTGTTCGCACAGTTTGGAGCAGGATTTTCAACTATTTTCAGCCCTACTTTTGGATTTATTCTCTCCTATATACTTACGGCATATGTGATCGGCGTCCTCGTTCGTAAAAATAAAAGTGTCGCAATGTTCGTAACCGCAGCACTACTTGGAATGGCGATTAATTATATGTTCGGGACGAATTGGATGTATGCCGCTTACAAGATTTGGTTCGCCGCGCCAGAAGGATTTACCTACAAGATGGCCTGGCTCTGGATGGTTGTCCCCCTTCCGAAGGATATCATTCTGTCAGTAGTCGCCGGTTTGATAGCCCATCGTCTTGAAATAACTGTTTTATCAAAAGGGCAGTTTAAGAATTTAAATAGAGTCGCTTAATTTAAAGACAATGGTTGAAAGTTTTCATCCATTGTCTTTTATTGGTTTCGGATAGTTGCCTCTAGTGAAGAAACTGGATCAACGATCCGCCGATTGCTCCCGTTAAGACGATGATCCATGGCGGAAGCTTCCAATACACCAGCATGCTGAAAAGGATAGCAGCAAACGCAAAGTCAATTGGTGCGAGTATCGAACTCGTCCAAATCGGATCATAAAAAGCAGCAATCAAAATCCCGACAACCGCTGCGTTGACCCCCATTAAAGCGCCCCTGATTTTCGGGTTACGCCTAAGTGTATCCCAAAAAGGAAGTGTTCCGAATATCAGCAGAAATGCCGGCAGGAAAATTGCTATAGTGGCGAGCAGTCCACCCTGCCATCCGTTTATTACGGCACCAATGTAAGCCGCAAAAGTGAACAACGGGCCGGGAACAGCCTGTGCTGCACCATAACCGGCAAGAAAAGCTTCTTCGCTTATATAGCCGGACGGAACTAATTCCCGTTCAAGCAATGGCAGAACCACATGACCTCCTCCAAAAACAAGCGATCCTGCGCGGTAAAAGCTGTCAAACATGGCTACCCAATTTGAAGAGTTTGCTTCCCTGGCTAAAGGCAAAATAAGCAATAGTCCGAAAAACAATAACAAACAAAGAATCGCAAAGCGGCGCGAAATTGGAACCCGGAAATTTGCTTTAGTTTCAGCTTCACTCTCTTTAAACATAAGATAACCAACTAATCCCGAGAGCAGGATGATTCCAACCTGTGTGAAAGCAGACTGCCATATAAGCGTCGTAACAATCGCGAATAAGGCGATCATTTTGCGCTTCAGATCGGGGGTAAGTTTCTCGCCCATTCCGATAATCGCATGGGCTACAACAGCCACGGCTACGATTTTCAATCCATGGATCCAGCCAGCATCATCTATATGCAATCCTTTCAGTATCAATGCAAAAACGATCAATGCCAATACCGATGGAACTGTAAACCCGAGAAAAGCTAACACGCCGCCGAGAAGCCCGCCCCGGATCACACCAATTCCGATCCCAACCTGACTGCTGGCCGGACCAGGAAGAAACTGGCACAGAGCCACTAAATCAGCATAACTTTTTTCATCGAGCCATTTTCTTCTGCGTACATATTCTTCATGAAAATACCCTAAATGAGCGATCGGTCCCCCGAACGATGAAACCCCCAGTTTCGTTGAAACAAGTAATATCTCGGTTAAATTCTGTAAAAATCGGTGTTGCTTATTTTCTACTTTCATGGTTTCCTCCGCTTTGATAAATCCGACTAGAGTTTTCCTGAAGTTTAATTCTTGATTCTAATCGTGTATACTTTATCATATCAGAGAACTTCACAAAAATTGTTCTAACTTAATAATGTTTACACCGTTTTTACATTCTAAAAATGTGGCGGTCTATTTCTTTAACCTCAGGTTCATCACTGTTAAAACAAGGATATAAAAATTTTGATTTTTAGGAGGAGCCATGAAAAAACTAATTTTGTTATTATTGATAGTTGGCGGCTTAGGCACCGCTGGCTTTCTTGGCTACAATGCGTTCATGGGAATGGCGTCAGATAAAGTTATGGAGCAGGTTGCCAACTCTATTTCAGAGGAGGATGTAAATCAACTTGTTCAAGATCCATCTATTCAACAATTAATTGGTGAAAATGCCGATCTTGCAAATATTGATACTTCCAATCTCCCATTTTCGACAAAAGAAGAAGCACTTAAAACGATTACGAAAGAATTTTCAGTCAAGGAAATAACCGATATTACCTCGACAATAAGCGATGGCATAACAGCTGATGAGCAAACCGAGCTCCTTGAAACGGTTCAGAGCCGATTAACAGAAGAAGAACTGGCCGCTTTGAAAATTATCGCAGTAAAGGAAGCATTGAAAAACCAATAGAGATAAAGGTCAAGAGGGCTCTTGCGCCCTTTTCTTTTTGCCTTTTGTTTCGACAGCATCAAAAAAAACAAGTGAATTTCACTTTCTTTGCCGAACCAAAACTTGTTTTGTCAACTCGATAGGATTTACCTGATAGACAGAGAATATCTTTCTTACAAGGAGGGATCATGATGAATACTACTGCTGTCGCAAAATTATTGGGTGTCTCGTCAAGTACGATTCAGCGCTGGGTCAAACAGTTAGACTTGCATATGCAGCGCAATGACCTCGGTCATTATTCGTTTACGGAAGATGATATCAAGTTGCTTGCCGGCATTAAGGAACAGGTTCAGAACGGGGTGCTGCTTCAGGAGGTAACGGTCACTGTGCAAAGGCCGCGGAAAGGAACCGTTAAAGGCCAGCTGGAAAATAAGGATACAGAAAAGCTCTTGTCTAAAGTAAGCTATTTGGAAAGCAGGCTTGAGGAAAAGGCAGATAATGTTGTCTCCTATCAGCTTCTCCAGCATCGACGCGAGATTGAAGAGTTACAAAATGAAGTAATGTCTTTAACAGATCGGATCGAGGCCCTTGAGGCGAGTCAAATTCACACTGATCAGCACCATGCACCTGAAAAAAAGCTTGTTTTTGAACAGTCAACACTGTTGAAAAGGCCAAAAAAAAGAAAATTGATCAGCTCGTTATTTGGTTTTTAGCATGCTTAATTGACTGCTTTTTATAACGAAAGTATAAAACGCTTGGACATCTTGCCAAGCGTTTTACATTGTTTTCTTTCCCACAAAATAAAAATAGCCTGTTCTTGTGTGAGAACAGGCTACACCTATCAATGCTAATCGTTTAACGCATCTTCAAAAGGTGCATAAAATTTACCTTTCACCGCGAGCATATCTGTTTCGGATTCACGTTTTTCCCCGTTTACGTCATATACTCCTTCTGGAAAAAAATCAAAATATCCACTAAGCTTATGAAGTTCTACAAAGTGATCGTTCAATTCGTAGAACAATTCTTGGTATGCCTCAAGATCGATGACTTCACCAAACTCGTCCAATTCGAAATTTTCCTTAAGCGCGTCCTCTAGCTCTTCATGATTCGAAGCTGCAACATACAAGTCGACATCGCTGCATTCCAAGCATAGTAATACCGGTTCATCTTTAATTTCTTCATAAGCGTACTTAACCATTTCTTTTAAGATCGCTTCTATTTTATCGTGGTTTTTCAATTGTGTGCTTGTCTTTAACATACTGGGACCTCCATCGTTGTTATCTGTTGTCTATTTACTACTCTATGGAATATGAAAATGTATTATCTTTTATAAGAATTATATCAAAATTAACCGTTTATAGAGGCAGATAATGCATAAAGCGTCACGTCGCCGAGAGACACAGTTGAAACATTAGGAACTAAAATAAAACAAATGCATATTATACATAAGGGCAAAATCAACGGATGGCAGGCTTGGAACACGACACCATTTTCTGCATGGTAAGGTTTAAAGCCCATACAAATTATTTTCTGGTTAATATAATACATTAACCCTGACATACTCAGGAATTTGCTAAAAGGAGGATAACAATGGGTTATAATAAAAAAAGCTATTTCTATGATGACAGTGATTGCAGAAAAGATGATTGCTGTGATAAAAAACATCATGACCATGACTGTAAAGATGATCACAAATGCAAAATTAAAGGTTGCATCTGTGAAGAGTTTCGTCGTATAACGCCAGGAAGAACTGTATTTCTTACGATAGATGGCGTTCCTTCAGGACCTTATGTTTTTGCTAAATTCTGTAAGGATGATCATTGTGTAACATTAATATCAGGAGCAGGCGTTACCCCATCAGGAGCTGTATTTATTGTCGACTGTTTTCGCATCGACGCTTTTGCGTTCCCTCCAACCGTATAAAAAAAATATATATATATTTTTTTTAGTCGATCAGGCTGCACGCAGCCTGATTTTTCGCTATGACTAACAACCCCCATATAAGAGATTCTCCAAATTATGCAATCCCCACATAAAAAAGTCAATTTAAAACATTGTGGAGTTTGATTGCTTCTGTTTGCTTTTACACTACATCTACGCATAAATCTGTTCATCATCCATTTATTCTATAGAACAATAGGAGTATTAAACCATACAATGGTATTACGCCAAGCAAATAATAAAAATCGGAGGTCAAAATAAAATAAGTTATGAAGGTACTATATATTCCCTCAGGCTTTCCCGGTATATACTATTTTTTTGATAATTGCATTGTTAATGAACTACGAAAACAAGGCCATATATGCAATAGCTTTAATCATTTCAAAGGTCTCGATTCTTTGATGTTAAATGTTTCAGAATTTGCACCTGAGCTTGTGTTGACTATGACCGGTTTTATCCTGCCAAACGAAATGACCGAATGGTTAAACACCCAACATCTTAAAACGGCTGTCTGGATGACGGAAGATCCATACTACATGGACAGAACGTGCGGGATGATAAATGATTATGATTATGTATTTACGATTGACAGGTCCGCCTTGGAGTGTTATCAAGAAAAAGGACACCCACTTGTATTCCATCTTCCGCTCGGAACGGATCCCCGTACATTTGCTCCTTCAATAACTCCGGACGAACAAGACTTAGAAGATATTTGTCTAGTTGGATATCCTTATCCTGAGCGGATTAAATTAATCGAATTTCTGTTGGAAAATACACAATATACGTTACAAGTAGTTGGAGGGAAATGGGACGAAAAGCTAGGCCACATGACGAAAAATCCTAGATTGAAAATAACTGAATGGAAGCCGCCTCAAGAAGTAGCTCATTATTACAACAACTCTAGAATTATCCTAAACACACATCGTCCCCATGACCTGGCAGAGAATAATAATTCAATGGGCATAATGAATAAAAGTATAAACAACAGGACATTTGATATAGCAGCTTGTGGTGCATTTCAGCTTATTACAGAAGAGCTCGATTTACGCACTTATTTTTCCGCAGAGGAAATCATCTCCTTTGAAGGTAATGAAGAACTCCTGGAAAAGATTCATTTTTATGTAAACCATGATCAAGAACGAAAAAAAATCGCGTTAAAGGCCCGGGAGAATGTGCTTAAACATCACACATTTGCACACCGTATCAAAGAATTGACTGCAATATACAAGAAAATGAACATCATTTAATCTGACACAGTCCTGAGCTAAATGTATTTCACCAATAGCAATTCAGTTAATTACTTAATAAATTAGTAAGGCAGTCAATCAAGACATATTCTTGAACGACTGCCTTATGAAAGTTATTTAAATGGAAGTTCCCATGTAAAGGATGAGCCTTGTTTAAACAATGAAAACTCTTCTTCACTCATTGGTATGGCATGTTTCAAGGGCAGTTGTAATTTACCCAATGCAATATCGGTTTGCAGGAAGCAAAGCAGGTTATCAAAGCAAATATAAAATTTCCCATTGAATGAAAATAAAATCCCATCCGGCAACATCGTATCCATTGTGATATGTTCTGATAGTTCCGGACCGTCAGGCCACTGGTTTAAATGATTTTCATTCAAAATTACAGTTTTTTGCTTATTAAAACGATATTTCTTAAATGCAGCGTCATTAACGAGCCGCTTTTGACCTTTTTGGATGTAATAAATTGAATGATTGGTTCGAGACTGGACGAGAATTTGGTTTGGAAGCTTTTCTTCACATATAGGTATTCCTTTATCATAACTAAACAAGACAGGGTCAGGGATTTCCACGATCGTGTTAAACTTTAAGCGCTCAAACAATTCGTTAGAAATAAGCCGAAGCTTTTGTTCATCAATTAAATATAATTCTTCCTTTAATCCCTTTACCACTGTACCATCCGGGATTACTTTAGGAAGCAAAGCGCTTAAATTTTGATAGCTTTGCGGTGTTTTTTTTGTTATATCAAGTACTTTCTGGATCGGGTAAAAAGGCGCAAATTCGTTTAAACGCGTCCAAAATACAGCATCAGCGTTAAACCAATATTTTGGATCCACATCCCAATGAGTCCCATATCGGGAGAAAACTTTTTCCGCAATATTTCTTGTATGCATCACTGAACAATGATCCACCATATTTGCTGCACGGGTTAATACCTCCGTTGCTGTCAGTTCAATCTCAAAATTCACTTTATGGTTTTTATTCAAGTGTTGCATTTTTTGACTGGAATAGACAATCTCTACTGTTGGATTTTTGTTAAAAAAGTCAAGCATAACCTGTAAACGGTTTGGCATATAGACGGTATCATCAGTTAGATAGCTGATATATTTTCCGGTGGTTCGCGGGATAGCCTGGTTAATCAGTACCGCATACCTTGTCGTTTGAAATCGCTTGTTGTCATCAATGCCGCTGTTCATATAGAAAATTCGAGGATCTCTGAGGTATGAATGAAGAACTTGGGATGTATCTTCATTAGAATTATCATCCATAATGAACAATTCCCAGTCTTCTTCCGTTTGCTGCAACACGCTCTCTATCGATTCAGCAACATAAAGGGGCTTATTATAGCTGGTAAGTATAATAGAAACCTTTGTCATAGGCCACTCTCCCATTATCCAAGCAATTGTTGATATCCTTCAAGAACAAGTTTGGCGACATTCGTCCACTGGAATTGTTGAACTCTCTCAAAGCCCCTATTCACAAGTGTATTTCTGATCTCTGCATTTGTTAAAAGATGTTCCATACCTTGTGCAATATCGTCAATACTTTTCGGATTAATCAAATATGCTGCCTCACCCGCTATTTCTTTTAAGGCAGAACTGTTTGAGGTTAAAACAGGAACACCGCAAGCCATTGCTTCTAAAACAGGAAGCCCGAAGCCTTCATACAGGGACGGAAAGGCAAATAATTCTGATCCTTTGTATAACTGGATTAATTCTTCATTGGAAACAAATCCAGTGAATAACACATCGTCAGTCACGTTAGCTTTTTTTATATTTAATTTGATAAAGAATCTTTGGTCTTCGGGGATATTCCCTGCAATAATGAGCTGGAATTTACTCTTTAGTCGATGGTTTACCTTTGCAAATGCCGCAATTAACCGATCCAGGTTTTTACGGTAATCACAGCCGCCAACATATAATATGTATGGCTTTGTTGATCCATTCCAAGTAGTAGCCGATAATATACTTTCATCAGAAAAATGCTCGCATAGCGCCCCGTAGATCACTTTTATTTTTTCAGGTTTAATATTAAGTTTTTCAACAGCATCTTTTCTAGTTGTATCTGAAATAACAAAAATCATGTCGCAGGATTTAACAAACTCGATGTTTTGCATATAATGCTTTTTCATGTGGGGCAATGGCAAATACTGATTTTCAAATAACAAAGGGATGATATCATAAAGGGTAACTGCTAATCTTGCATTTCCGAACCAATTTCTTTGTAAAGCATGCGAGTTATAATAATCAAATGTGCTGTTTATATGGTAAAGTTCAATGTTATTCTGTGAAATAAATGCTTTCAATTGTCTGCTCAAGTCTTCTGTGTTCGAAGAATTTGGCCGAAAATAATAATAGCTATAGTCTTTACTTAATGGTTGTATTGCTTTTATTAATTGCCTTGTATAAACACCTACTCCTCTATTGTTAGCCGGTGTTAGCGCAAACGCCATATCAAAACCGATCTTCAAAATTGTTCCTCCTTGGTTGATTAATATTTAGCAAAACCTTATAACTTTTGGAAGGTAAGGGTGCGTACAATCTGAAGAGTCGTTAGTTGGAGAATGAAATAATGTATTCAAATGCTATCCACCCTCAGAACCACTCGACATACGTATTTATCTCCTAAAAGTGTCGCGCAAATAAAAGAAGGTCCTTTTATTGCAGGACCCATTACAAATTATATAACCACTGTTCATAAATATTTTTTAATGTCTGCTCTAGTTGCCTTTTTGGCCGCCAATTAGTATCTTTTATTATTTTATTTGGATCCCCAACTAATTTTTGAATTTCAGAGGTCCTTACTTTTTCAGGATCAACCATTACTTCTATATTTACTTTTGAAAAAGATAGAAGGATATTTAATATATCTCGAATGGAAGCCCCTTCTCCGGTACAAACATTATAGATTTCCCCTGCTTTTCCATACCGCCCTAGATGATAATAGGCATCTGCAATATCTTCTACAGCCGCAAAATCCCTGATCGTGTCAAGATTTCCCACATTCATTGTGTTATCTTTCGTATTTCTTTTATTAATCACGGCTATTTGGTGCGCAAAATCTGTTGTAACAAAACCCAACCGTTGCCCCGAACCTATGTGGTTAAAAGACCTGGCATGAATAACATTCAAACCATAAAATTTAAAGTACATTTTAGCAAGCATGCTTACCATACTTTTGCTTACCCCATATGGATTGACAGGAGATAGCGGTATCCCTTCATGAACTTTCTCGATACCATCAGGTACAATACCATACTCCTCTGACGATCCTACGGTAATGATGCGTATTTTGCCATCCACTTTTCTAACCGCTTCAAGTAAATGAATGGTACCTGTCACGTTGCCTTCAATAACAGCCTGTTTATTTTCCCAAGAGTCTTTCACACTGCTAAATCCAGCCAAGTGAAATACATGTGTAGGTTTAATTTTTTCCATAAGCCTAATGATTTCCCACTCTGATAAAAAACTTATCTTAAAGATGTTTTTTTCAGGATAATCTGCTCTGGAGGTGCCAAATACGTCAGCCTTATCCTTTAAATACTCCTCCAAATGTTTGCCAACAAAACCTTTGATCCCAGTAATTAATACCTTCATTTAATTTCTCTATATTTTTGTACATCATGATCAACCATCATTTTTATCAAATCCTCAAAAGAAACTTTTGGTGTCCATCCTAATTTTTCTCTTGCTTTTTTTGAATCACCAAGCAGCAAATCTACTTCAGCTGGTCGCAGAAAATCAGGATCTTGCCGGACATAATCTTCCCAATTCAAGCCGACATGATCAAAAGCAATTTCGACGAGACGACGAACGGTGTTGGTTTCACCTGTTGCAATTACAAAGTCATCCGGATGATCATTTTGGAGCATGAGCCACATCGCTTTGACGTAATCACCTGCAAATCCCCAGTCTCTCTTGGCATCCAGATTCCCTAGACGAAGCTCTTTTTGCAGACCGCATTTTATTTTGGCCACCCCGTCTGTGACTTTGCGTGTCACAAACTGTATTCCTCTTCGGGGCGATTCATGATTGAATAAAATCCCTGAACATGCATACATATTAAAGCTTTCCCGGTAATTGACCGTTATCCAATGACCGAATACTTTTGCAACACCGTATGGACTTCGTGGATAAAATGGCGTGGTTTCTTTTTGCGGAGTTTCTATCACTTTACCAAACATTTCAGAACTGGAAGCCTGATAAAAACGTAGGTCTGGGTTTACTTGACGAATAGCTTCCAGCATGTTCACAACGCCCAAGCCTGTAATTTCGCCAGTGTAGATTGGCTGTATCCATGAATCTGCAACAAAAGACTGGGCTGCCAGATTATAGACTTCATTAGGCCTTGCCAACTTGACAGCCTGAATTAAAGATGCCAGATCAGACAAATCACCTGAAACAAACTCAAATTCATTCAAAATATGTTTAATATTTTCATAATTTTGCGTTGCGGTTCTCCTTTTCAATCCGTAGACCTTATACCCTTTTTCGAGAAGAAGTTCAGCTAAATAAGAGCCATCCTGTCCAGTAATTCCGGTTATTAAAGCTCTCTTCATGACACCACCTCCCTTTAAAAATACTTACTGTATTATTTATGCGGTTATCATGAAATGATATTACAAACTAATTTACAATTATAATTTAAAGAAGCTCCAGCTCATTCAGACGGCTCTTCATTAACTGCCCTGACTTTTTTGGTGAAAAGTGTTTTTGTATCGTATCCTTTCCTCGTGCAGCCGTTTTGCTGCACCATACCGGATCCTCAACCACTTTTTTCATGTAATATGCTGCATGATCTATATCAGGATCCGCCCAGAATTGCTCTGCTTTATAAGGTCCCCAGTCTTGCCCGACCCTCTCCAGCTCATATCGCACCAGACAGGAATTCGCTTCGTTCATAAACTCCATATTTCCAGACCAACCGGTTGCGATTACTGGTTTGCCACAAGCCATTGCTTCGGCTAAAGGCAACCCGAATCCTTCCGAGCGATGGAGGGAAACGAGGCAATTGGTAACATTCATTAATGCATTAATTTCATTGCGATTCATTACTTTATCAATGATATAAATATTTTTATAATCGCCTATTTCTTTCTTTAATTGCTCCAGTTCTACAGATCGATCGATTTGACTGTTGTTGATCTTGATAATTAGTCCTACTGAGGATTCATCTTTTGCGAAGGCCATTTTAAAGGCTGAAATCACCCCTTGGGGATTCTTTCTATGTGGCGAACTATTTGGATCATACATCATCAGAAAAAGAAATCGATTATCCGGCAGCATAAAATATTTGCGGCCAATAGTTTGAGAAGCATGGTTATCACATAGTCCATGAGGGATTTTTACAACGGGAACCGGGGATTTTTTCGAAATGGACTCAAAGATAAACGTAGATGGTGCCCATACTTCATCTATCATTTTAAAACTTGCAGCAAACTCATCTGGAAATTCTGGAAGTTCCCAATGCCATACAGCAATGTTATAACGGTTTTCTAATAATCGGCGGTTTAATATGTCGTATCGAAAAGCAATTTCCAGCTGGTCGGCGTTAATATGAAATATATTGGTATTGAAAAGGGGTTCTTTTATTTCTTTGTGAGCCCACGTCAAATCTTCTTGTCTAGCAGCGCAAACCGGGTAGTTGATGATGCCAAATGGAATATCAACGTTTTCCAATGAGTTTGCTGCTAAACGACAAGATTCACCTACACCCAATTCGGCTCTAATATATCCGAATAGGTTAACACCACCGGACATTCGGCTTCCCCCCAGTTGGCAAGTCAATATTGTAAGGAGTCACTACATTTTGCGAACTTCCTTTAGACAGCTGGTTACAATCGTTAAGCTAAATCCGATTTAAACTTAATATCGGCACTCTGATTTTGGAAAATGGAGGAGAATAAGCCAGGAGTCTTATTTCAACATTTTGCAAATCCTTTTCTATCATGACTTGTTGTTCGGAATTACTAGTAGACTGAAATTCGTATTTTAATAAAGTATTTTTTGCAAAATCATCCACCACATCCAGGATAAATTCCCCCTCGGTTTCTACTTCCAGTTTTGCCCTTAGTTCATATTTACCTGCCGGTAAAGTAATATAAGGTCCAAAGAATAAATAAGTTGGATTGCTGATCTGAAACCACCCATTGCTGTCATAGACACTTCCAAAAAAGAAATTGCTGAAATATAGATTATTGATTAACCCAGCCGGTTGATAAATCAATTCTTCTTTCATTCCATTTTCAATTGGATAGTCCTCTGGTGCATTTCGGTATATTTCAATAAAGGCAATTCCATTTGCGAACGGAAAGGGTTGATTAAAGCGTGTATAGGAAAGTTCTTCCTTAGTACACTGTTCCCAGATTTGTCTTGGATTATTTAGTGACAAGTCCATGTCACTCTTTTTAAAAAATGAAATCGTGACATCATTTTCAGGCAATAGATATTTAGTAAACAACAATTGCAGGTACTTATCTCCAAACTGTATCAGCCATCCAAGATCGGATAAGCAGCCAAACGG
This sequence comes from Bacillus canaveralius, assembly GCF_002860125.1. Classification (GTDB taxonomy): domain Bacteria; phylum Bacillota; class Bacilli; order Bacillales; family Cytobacillaceae; genus Bacillus_BJ; species Bacillus_BJ canaveralius. Next base: position 25,072 of record NZ_PGVA01000044.1, on the reverse strand, counting down.
TACTGAAATTATTGCCTTTCCATTCACTTTTAGTAAATTGTAAATTTTTACGATCGCTTTTAAAGGCGCTTCATGGTCTTTCAATTGGCTGGATTCCCCGTAAGCTCCTGTTGGATCTGTTGATTGTCCAATATGTTCTACAGTTGATATGGAAATAATGGCATCGTATTTATCCTCCGGATGAAAGTCCATTAAATCTAAGTTTAGAACATTTGCAGCCACTTCAAATTTATCAAGAATATCTCTTTGCACTATGTTCGCGGCAGTTTCATAACTAGATAGGACATGCCCCACCTCTAATATTCGCCCCGTTTTATTTTGTTCAAGAAAGTCCAAGCCAATTGGTACTTCTATTGCCCTCTCGGAAATATTATTAATGGGAATTTTGTTATAACTAAACTTTTTATCTTTAAAAAAAAAAGAATCACTAAAATTTGCTGTAGAGAAGAGACTCATAACATTAAACCTCCGTGATAAATTCTATTTTGCTTCCAAGTCCACAGAATGATAGCATTAAGCTTTGCTAGGTGAATAGTTCCTTAAGAGATGAAGAAACTAAATATTTATAAAGCTAGATTCTGTTTCATTACTTTCGCTATTTCATTTATTGAGTATTTATGATCAATCATTTCTTTCGCGTTTTTGGCTATTTTTAGTCTTTTTTCTTTATTTCGATAAGCATCTCTCATTGTTTTTCTGACATTTTCCACCGAAACTTTTGCCCATTTGTGGCCCATGTATAAAAGCGGGCGATTTATCATAAGATTTATGTCCACTGGTTCCAATTCGTCCAATGGCTGAATAAGAAAAGTATTCTCATCATTCATAAATTCGGTGGAACCACTCCAGTTGATCGATATCACCGGTTTCCCCATAGCCATCATTTCCATTTGTGGCATTCCCCATCCGCAGGCTCTGTCTGTGGAGATGTAACAAGTACAACTTGAATATAAAGAGAGCAATTCGTTTTCTGGCATTTTTTCATTTATGATCAAAATACTTGGAATGTTATTCTTAATTGGTATATAGGAGCGGATGATTGCTTCGGCATCAATATCATTTTCATGTACATATGTTTTAATAATCAGAGTTACATCGTCGTTATCCGTGAATTCTTCGCAAAAACTGTTTATCAATAAATCAAAGCCTTTTCTGTAATCAAATTGGCAAGTATATAGAAACGTAAATGTCTTAGGAGTTGTCGAAAAAGAATATGGCTCAAAATTCTTATCGTATTTCTGCACATCGATTCCGTATGGCATAACTCTAACTTTTGTTTCATCGACTCCTGACTCAGTAAAAGTATGATAATTAAAGGCTGTTGGTACCCATATTTCGTCCATTTGATTGCATAAACTAACCCAGTAATCCGGAATTTTATCGGTTTCAAAGATAGTAATACCTATTTTTTTGTTAAATCCTGTTGTATTAAAACGCGCAAAATCGTCTGGAGTGCTATGGATCACCATAACCGGGTCTGTCCCTAAATCAGAAATTGGACGGTGAATGCTGCCGATTAAGTCTCGATCATCTTGCGCTATTTCCTTATGAATTTGGCCTAGATTATGGATATGAACTGGAATATTTAATACCTCCAACATTTTTAAATAGTTTCTGGATACAGTGCCATAACCACCTCTATCAGATACGTATCCTGCCCAAAAAACTCCAGTTGGAAGTGGCAAATCTTCATCCCTCCCTGCTTTAAGCCCTACCATGATGTAGCCTCAGTTAAAATCAGCGCTAGTTGACATACATGTCTGTATAACACGATAAAATCTGTGAGGCAACATTTTCCCAATTAAATTTAGCGGCAAGTTTAGGTCCTTCTTGCTTATATCTTTCCAATAATTTTGACTTCGTCAACATGTTATATATACCCTCTGAAATTTCTTCAATACTTTCAGGATTTACCTTATAGCACGCGTCATTAGCTATCTCATTAAGTGCCGAAGTGTTTGATGTGAGCACCGGGGCACCACAAGCCATCGCCTCTATAATCGGCAAGCCCAATCCCTCATAAAGTGATGGAAATATGAACAGACTCGAATTGCTATACAGGTTGATAAGCTCTGCTTTTGGTACATACCCGGTATATATCAATTGATTTTCAATTCCCTGTGCAGCTGCAAGCTGCAGTATCTTCTGTTTTTCTACTTCAGAAAAAAAACCGGTCATGACAAATTGATATTGAGTTTCAAGTTTATGATTTATTATTGCAAAGGCATGTAGTACGCGTTCCAAATTTTTTCTAAATTCCATGCCTCCGATAAATAGAATATATGGTTGGTTTACCTGATTGTTAAGCTTCACATCTGAATCTTTGTTTATCTGAAAAAATTGTCGGTCAATTCCCCCGTATACAACAGAGATTTTCTCGGAATCCATATCAAAGTATTTAACCCCGTCTTTTTTGGTCGTCTCGGATATGGCAAATATAGTATCGCAATTCTTGATAAAATCCATAATATACAAAAATTTATTTTTAACAATCGGGTCACTTAAATAAATTTCAGGATAGATCAAGGGAATGACATCGTAAAATGTAACAGCCAATTTTACATCTCCAAACCATTCGCGGTTAAGTAGCTCATTATGGTTGAATAAATATTCAACCGGACTCGTTACATGATAAAGATCGATAGAATTATTAGTTAGAAATGATTGTAGTTTGTTTATTTGAATAGATGTATCTTGGTAAGGATCAGGTGAAAAGAAAAATATTGAATGGGTCTTATTAAGCCGCATAATATTTTCGATCATATTTCTGGTATAGTCTCCAATTCCCCTAAAATTCGAAGCAGATGAAGTGTAAAAAGTATCAAAAGCTATATTCAATTTAACACCTCTTAAACAATCATTTATGCGGTCGTATGATTGTGATATGATACAATTCTTCGAATTGCTATTTGTCATCAAACACTATCTGAATTTTTCTTTTGTATAATCAGACCGATAGAGGTTGATACATATTGTTCGAGTAGCAATCTTAAATGAATTTCACTCGTATAAGGTGGAACATCGACAAAACTTTCAATGTTTCCTGTACTGGCGGTATAATCAACTTCGATTGAATGGCCATCTTCCCTTAGATCATTTACTAAAGATTCAATGTCTTTCTTTCTAAGAATAACTGTAGCTCCGGATTCAATCGTATGTTCGTTTGAAGATAAATTAAACTCTGTGGTGTGAACTGCTACGCCTCCAGGCTTGAGGCAGTGCATCTGGTTCATAATAAATCGTTTGCTTCGTTCAATCGTTCCTAAATGTTCAAATGAGCAAGAAGACCATGTAAAATCATATTTATTACTATGCTGCTTTTGATCAATTTCATTCATATCCATAAACTCAAAAGTGACAAGCTTGCTAAATTGCTCCGGTTCACATAATTTTCGTTCGTTCAAGTCCTCAAGATTATTAGAATGTTGATTAGAATCAACCCATCCTAAAAGTTTGGCAATCTGAAAATCTATGTCTGTTGCGACTACTTCACAACCACGTGATGCGAATAAAGAAACCAAAGGTTCTTTTCCTACTCCAAATCCAAGCCCTTTCTTACCTTCCTTTAGCATACCTCTTTCAGTTAATGCTTGTGTTATAAAACACCATTCCCATAGCTTTCTGTGATAATGAACAGCTATTTGAAGTTCTTCACAGCAGTTTAAGAACCATTCTTCATTAAAATGCTTTTCTTTACATAGCTGGGATACCAACAATGCAATCATCACCTCATCGTAATAACATCTTTTTTGTTTCTGTATTTATCTATGCGTAAAATATAGTTAATGGAACTAAAAATCCATTTATTTAGATTGGAACCTTTTCTAATATATTGTAAATATTCAAGCTGTTCATCGAATAGTGTCTGTGACTGCTTTGTCTAATTAGGTTTCATACCTACTATAAAAGTGTCACCTACATCTGCATCCAAACCACCATCAAGTATATCAAAACCAATTTGTGCAAAAGCATTGCCGAGCCACATTAAAGGATATGGTCTCACATGTGAAGAGCTAAGCCAGAAAACATTCTCGTGGACATGTTGTGCAGCGAAATTCGGTGTAATTATCGTAACGATACCACCCTTTTTTAGGGATTCATAAAATAGAACTAATAATTCAATAGCCCTCCTGCTGTCAAGGTGCTCTATTAAATGTGCATTAAAAATTCCTTCAAATACTTCCTTATTCGTCTGCTGATCTAAAAATTCAAATACATTTTCCTTCCTGGCATTGAAACCTTTTGCTGTACACGAGTTCACAAAATCCTCTTCTAAATCAAGCCCTAGAATGTCGATTCCCAGTTCACTTGCAGCCCGCAGGAAAGATCCTTGACCACAAGCAACATCCAGAACAGGTTTTTTTCCCAGATAATAACGAACATATTTTCTCTGATAATCATATGCAACCGATTCATTGCCGACGAAACCATTATCAATCCTGCTGAACAGTTTTTCAAAGCTGACCTTATCCATCTTCATAGAATCAACTCCCCTTGATGGAGTTTTATCCGACTTTTCAGTTTATAACTTTTATAATGTACTCTATCCCCGTTATATTCATTAAATCTTGTACTGGTGTTATTAATTACAGTGTACAAAGGTCGTTTTTTGCGAGAATCCCCCTCTAAATTAGGTTTAACAATTGCCTGCACGTTGACTGATACACCTTTAAATTCGCCTCGGCATGTTAATCAGAGTGTGACGTAAATTATTTTATTTTTGCGTTTTCTTTAAAACAATATCATAAAACCATTTCCACTCTTTTCCATATAGATCATAATCGCTTAATATTTGATCCTTGTTGATGTTTGAGTCATGTGCAGGGTGTTTTAGAGGGTTTATATAGGAGATTTCAGAAAAATTGCTAAGGATACCTTCTATTTCTGTTTTGGAAGTGCCATTTTGCAATAAATGGTATGGAGAGTATTCGATTATAACAATTGACTCATGATTAATCATTGGTAAACTTGCCTTTAAAATGTCAAAATCGGCGCCTTGAGTGTCGATTTTTATTAAATCAAAATACGATGGCTTCTCATCACCATAACATTGATCAAAAAAGTCAATAGGTGTTACCATTGGTACCCGATATGGCAAACGTTTAAAGTTTCCCAATACATTATCAGGGGATATTGGTGTTGCGCTTCGGTGATCACCAAAATTTATATCACTTCGATAAAAATCAATAAATCGTGGCTCACTTCCTAAAGCATAATTAAAAGTATGGATATTTTGTACATTGTTCAGTGCAATATTTATATTTAACAATGAGAAATTAAGTGGATCAGGTTCAAAACAGTAAATTATTGCTCCAGGCTGGATTTTTGCTAAATAAATTGCAGTAGTGCCAATATTGGCTCCTGCATCAAGAACGCGACTCCCTGGTTTAATAGTTCCAGACAATTGATGTAAAATTTCACTCCAAAATACACCCGCTCTTAAACCTGCACCGTTGTACATATCAGCTAAATGGGTCAAAAATGTCGTATTGATTCCGTTTAACAACACATTAGATCTTACAAAAGGTAACATATCCAGATGACCTCTTATTTATATATTGTTTAAAGCCAACCTATAACGCTATCGATGTATTTATTAACACATATTTTATATATGTGTATTCTTACCTAATCTGTATGAGTAAAAATGGTAAAGAATATGATGCTCTTGATTATAGCCACTTATACATCGGCTTTACCTGCCCAAATCGTAATTAAATGTTTTTCCGAGCTGTCCATTTCCTCCGGTAATGATTACCTTCAAGCCATATGACCCACCTTTCCCAATATATACAACCATTCATAATTCTGCATAACTACTCCACTGTTCTTTGTATCCCTGTGCGCCGCCGGTTATTAGAACCTTCTTAGCCACCATTCTTCACCTTATTAGTACTAAAATAAAACAATTCGCCGCCTGAAGATGTGTGCCAGCGTCAATCCAACAGCCTTTTAAAAAATCATAGCTTAAATGCTTCTTAATATACATTTTTTATTCACGCCTGAAATTTCCAGTTCTCCCCGTTCCGATACGGTCGTATTAGCAATATATTCGAAAACTGAGGAATCATACATATATATTCCGACAACACAAAAATTGGATTTGTGATGAACAGGATTTTCCTCAATAGAGATAATGCTTTTATTATCTGTACCTATATAAGCGATGCCATATCGTTCCGGATCTATTACATGCTTAAGTAATACTTTTGCACCTTTTTCCTGCTTGCAAAACAACGGAACCAACGAATCTTCGAATAAATTGCTTCCAAGAATAACAATAAATTTGTCTCAAAACATGTCATGATAAACGCCATTTTTTACCCACAATATTTCAGTAATTTCCGCCTCTTTTAAGTTTAAGATTGGCCAGTATATCATCGGATAAGTGCTCACTGAAAGGAGATGCTTATTGATTATTGTCGTCAACGGCTTAAGTCTTGAACCCGTTGCTCCTGCAAGTATGATTCCTTTCACAGCAAGACACTCCTCATTCATAATTTCTATCCTTATCCATATGCACAAGAACCCACTTTTGAAACCCAGTAGAGCTATATATTCGCCAAGGTAAGTTTTTGTACCAATAGAAAAAACCCTCTGGTACGAGGGTTTTTTTCATACTATAAGTATTTAATTCTTTAATACTAGAAATCTGGAAAAATATAAAAAGAGAACTCGTTATTTTTAATATATCCGAACTCCGTTTTTTTAGTTTCTCGTCAGTTTCAAATCTATATGGATGGGACCTGGAAATGCCACTACTTCTTCGACAGTGGTTGGCTCCAGAACTCCGGTATGAGCAACCTTATAAAAATTGAATCCCCGATCAGCAAACTTTTGCAGGCTAACTTTTGGATCATGGCCAACCCAGAGAGTCGGTGCGTACTCTAAAAAGATTTGAATGTTATCACTTTCATCTACAATTTTTATGACATCATCCATGATAAGAGGCTCGGATCCATCAATATCAATCTTCATCACATCGACTTGTTGTGGTGGGAAATATTCTGAAAAAACAACTGTTTTCATTTTCACCTCTTTTTGATACTGAGATCCCGGGTTGATGATGGTGGCTCCCCCGCCGTCCGGAACGTATAGAATAACTTCTTCGTTTTTGTTGGATAACCCTACTTGATGGATTGTAGCATGGTTGTAACCATTTATTAACAAACTTCTCCTTAAATTATCAAAGTGGGCAGGGTTAGCTTCGAAAGCATGTACTTCTCCGGTAGGACCAGTCAATAAACTTGCGAGAAGAGTATAGTAACCACAATGTGCTCCAATATCCAAAACTTTCATCCCTGGCTTAACAGTTTGAAAAAAGTTAGATGTAAGCCCATGCTCCCAAAAACCATGTAACATAATATGAGCCTGCACAATATCTCTTGGATCTAAATAAATTACAGGGGTATAGATTAATTTTGTTAAAATGGTGTTATCACCTATATAAATGATCGGTCTTTCCATAATATTGTTGCCTCCCTTGTTGCTATATGCTAGTTTTCGGACCCAGAAGTTTCTGAATAAAGTCATTTTTGTTGATCACTGATTAAATTTATAACAGTGGCATATCCTGAGCAGCCGGTAATGATCGATGCAACTTATGTTACTTATGATTGCTGCTCGTTGACGTTTAAAATCTCATCATAGAAATTTTTATCTGCCTGTCGCAACCGGTCAACATCATTAATTAGTTTTTTCAACTGTTTAATCATCGGATTCTCTTGTTCTGCGGATTGTTTAGAAGAATTTCCGCCAGATATGTTATGGTTTAGCATTAGGTACAGTAATAAATAAGTGACTATTCCATTATTATCGAAATTTATTACCGTCTGTGCAGTAGGGATGCTGATAGAGTCTTTGTTGGCATTTTCCATATATTGCTTAAGCAACGCTTCAATGAGTTTCCTTATTTCTTCATGGTCTGAAGAAAACAAAATATCCCTCCTCTTAGAAGCTTATATTTATCGAATTCAAAGACGGCATCCCTTCGTTTATATCCCTCACGTAAACATGTCCTTCCACATTTATGTAGCCGCTGGCTTCATTTTGAAAACGGATCTGAAAGTTGGAAAAAGACAAGGTCTGATCGGGATCAATTTGTTCTGCCCCAGTGGGTGTAAACCAATATTCCATAGCTTCATTTTCGTTTTTATTCTCCACAAGCTTCCATTGGAGATTTTCGATCTTTATATGCTGAGTTGGCATGATGTATTTACCCGAAAAGTCAAATGCATGATCCGATTTTATTTTAAGTACGAATTTAGGATTATAGAGAGGGGATGGGGAGTGATTTATAATATTAAAGTTACCATATATTGTATGCTTTCCGTTTGCGTTGTTATCTAAAATAATGGAATAACTGAAAAAAGGCAAGAGCCGTTTTGCCGAAGATCTTTTTACTGATAATAATTCTCTGACCTTTGCCTTAAATGCTTCACTCTCGCCTTTCATGAGGTTTATCTTGCTTTCCAATTCATTAACCAGTTCGTTTATCATTAACACCACCTTTGCATAAAAAATAAAGAGAGGAAATCATCCTCTCTCTACATTATGCTATACCTTGATTACTCATTACTGTATTCATATTCATATTCGCATTCATCACCAGGAAAGACGATATTGCACTGTTTCGGAATCTTTGGTGTTGGACACTGCTCCGTCAGGATATCTCTTGGTTGACAGAAGGCTGCAAATAACTCTACAGTTACATCCGCAACCGTTTGAATGCTCTGGCATACATTTAAAGTAAGGTCTACACCTAATAATTCATCCTTTTTATCGTCGCAATCCAACCTTACTGTACATTCACTATCGGCAAGTTTCACCATTAGTCGTGTCCCCTTTGGTGCACAAAGGAAGAGAGACTCCGACATTTCTATCGTGATTGGCTTGGATATTTCCACAAATGGAGTCTTGCCAATGATTCCGCTAAACTCAATAACAGCGCACAACTTCTTAGTGAAAGTAACTCGCTGCAGTTCAACCAGGTCTTTACCAATGATAAAAGGACGGTCGTCTCTCTCACCAATTTCCTCTACTTTGATCCCAGAATTGTAGCCTAGTGGATGACCGGTTTTAGGATCTACCAAAATACAACGCGTTTTTAAATTTCTTGCCTTGCATACATCGGTATCTAAATGGAGAGCATCTGCGGGAACGCATTTTGACATCGCAGACTGTAATATCACCCAATCATAAACTTTTTCAGTATTTATACACAAAAGTTCATCGTCATGCTCAGCAGGATTTTGCATATGATCTACTCCTTATCTTATTTTCGATATAGTACAAAATACGCTGGCATTCCCTTTGAGTGACATGTTTCTATTCAAAATCAGGAAAATGGGCTGTTATACCATACTACGCGAATAACTACTGTCACAGGCCCAAAAAAAAAACATACAATACATTATAAAATGAACTAACGGGGGAAAGGTGTATGTCCAAACAGCATGTGCAAGATGATATCGATAAATTGTTGTACCAATTAAAAACGTACAAAAAAATAATTAAAAGCTATCAGGAAAATGACACAACCCAGGAGTATTTAGATACTAGAAAAAAATTAGAAAGTGAAATGAAGGAAAGAGAACTTGACCAACAGAGATACAAAGAGTTAATGAAAAAGTTCAAATCCAATTCAGAAAAACTCAAGTCGACTGAAGAAAAATACGATGAATTAAAAGAAAAATTCGAACGTAAGATTGAGGCAAAAGAAAAAAAGTATGATGAATTAAAAGCAGCCTATGAAAACCAGAAACAAGAATATCAACAGTTAAAGACTACTTTTGAACAGCAGAATAACATTGTTCGCCGTCAACAACAAATTGATACTGAAGAAGACAAGACGTCTTCAGCCGAACTCCAAAGACAGAATACGGATGCGGAACAACGACCAAAAAAATATTTGCACACTCCGCTTGATCTAGTAAGGATGGCAAAACAAAATGAAATGCAAACCATTACTCCAAAGCAGGTAACCTTCAGGGACATTCAGCGCAATCTGCAACAAATAAAATGTAAATAAACAAATGAAGTTTAAATCAAATCAATTTACCATTCTGTGCATGAGAATCTGCTTCTTCAATAAATGGATGGCTGTATAGCGAAGTAAAGATTAAATTCATAACAATCCTCCAGCCATCTATTACATATTTCTATTGCAAAGAAAAAGCTACCCCCATGACAAAGGTAGCTTTTGATAAGGAGTATAAAACTGAGCATGAGCGAAACCTAGGCAGTTTATGACTGGATTATAGTCCCAGCGTAAAATTGCCATTAGCATAAGGAGCATCCCGAGACACCAGCGATGGATTCACAGTATGAACACTACAGTCCGCAAATCCAAATTGTTAGAATAAAAATTTGCATAGGACATTCTAGTGATGCCTTAAATAAATTCAATCACCGTCGTAGTGATCGTCTTTAATAAATTTGCAAATCAGCTTCTTCTTTCGTTTTGGATGTTTCTTTTTCGGTTTACATGGATAGTGATGATCTTTCTCCACATACAATTCGACATCGAAATGCTTCACGTAATAATGTTTCTTGTCATCATGTTTCTTATCATAGTATTTTTTATCGTAGTCGTCATATTCTTTTTTATCGTAATCATCATAGCCATCATAAGATTTCTTATCGTAGTCATCATAAGATTTCTTATCATAATCGTCATACTTATCATAATGTTTTTTATCGCAATCGCAATCATAATACTTATGATCGTCATAACACATATAAATTCACTTCCCCTTTTTTCATAAATTTAAGATATCCCTTGAATATTTCCACACCGACGAAAACACACAATCCTGAATGAAATTGTTAGCTGCTTGGTTGTACATGAGTTTCGATTGTTGCCACTACTTACATTCAATCAGTGTCGTAATGATCATCTTTAACAAACTTGCAAATCAGCTTCTTTTTTTGTTTTGGATATTTCTTTTTCGGTTTGCAAGGATAGTCATGATCATGGTCAAAATATACTTCCAAGTCAAAATACTTTACGTCGTAGTGTTTCTTGTCGTAATCATAGTGGTGTTTTTTGTCGTAGTCGTCGTAGTCTTTCTTATCATGCTTATCATCTTCATACCACATATGCTTTCACCTCCCTGTTGTGTATACTTCAAGATACGCAGGAGGTGTACAAGCCGAAGCGGCTGTTATCACTAAGGAAATAGCTCATTTTTTATTTAGGATTTCAAATAGATAAAATGTTTCTATATACGTTTAAACTCTTCACATTAACGTTTTTCTTCTGATAAATTCAATTAGTTTAATAATCAATAAAAATAGGTATTTGCAATCATGATGAATGCCGTTTCAGCCTGTACATCAACTGCGTACGGTAAAGTATACAAAACAGGAGGTGAAATCAAATGTGGTTTGATAAATATGAAGTATCCAGAAAGAAAAAATACAGTTGTCCATGTTCTGAAAAGCATTATGAAGATTGGGACGATGAATACGAATACGATGAAGACTATGATGAGGATTATGATGAACCGAAAAAGAAATGTTCAAAGCATAAACCAAAAAAGAAGAAATTGATTTGCAAATTTGTTAAAGATGATTATTACGATAGCTATTGATTGTATTAATGTGCCGTGTAGTCATGTTGGGTACTGGCAGGAATTCTGAACTATAAATTGGTGTTCACTTTTGGTACCTAAAAGCATTAACTTAATTGTCGAAAGTTTATGCTCATGCTCAGTTTTATAGTCTTTTAAGCTACCTTATTCAGAAAGGTAGCTTTATTTGCCGTTATATGTTATCGAGGATCATAACAAGCTGGCAAACGAGTCCTTGTTACATGAATGGCTTCACTGGTGATCTTTGCTGAATTAATAAGCAAGTTCATAAAATATAAAAATGGATGGAGGAATCGAAATTTATGATCATTTCCCTTCGATTCTCCCACCCATCCTGTCAGTGGCAGGCGGATCAATATCCCAGTCAATATTTTATATTTTTCAATTTTCAAGGTTACTTTGAATGTCTCTGAAAGTGATCTGCTTTGCTGTTTGCATCCCATTCTGTCGAGACATTCTGGTTAAATCCAGCGGAGTTCGCATCTGCTTTTTTGGCCATTTATCCTCAACCATATTGGGTCCGTCTGTTTCCGATGGAGCCGTAATTTCTTCCGTATCAATATGGTCCGGAAGGCTAACACCGGTTTTCTGCTGGTCAGAAGTTGCCTTAAACTGTTCATATTCTTGCTTCTGCATTTCATAGGATGCTTTGGTCTCCTCATATTCTTGTTTTTGCTTCTCATACATTGCTTTGATCTCTTCATGCTCTTGTTGCTTCTGTTCGTATGAGTGTGTTAACTCTTCGTATTTTTTCTCGTTCGCCTCGAGTTTCTCTGAGTTGGTTTGCAGCTGTTTCAATAATTTTTCATATCTCTTTTGTTCGAGCTGTCGCTCCTTCATTAAACTTGTTAATTTTTTTTTCATATCCAGATAATCCTGGGTTGCATCATTTTCCTGATAGCTTACAATTATTTTTTTGTACGTTTTTATTTGATGTAGCATCTTGTCGATCTCATCTTGATCATAGTGTTTGGACATATATCTTTCCCTCCGTTTAAACTTTTATAGAGTATTGTATGTTTTCAGTTTAGGGCCGTGACAAAAGTTATTAGTAAAGCATAGTATATCAGCCCATTTTCCTGATTTTGATTAGAAACATGTCACTCATAAGGAGAGGTTGCCATATTTTGTACTATATCGAAATTCAAATAGAAGTAAGGAGTTGATCATATGGAAAACTCTGCTGAGTATGACGATGAGCTTTTGTGTATAAATACCGTAAAAGTTTATGATTGGGTGATTTTACAGTCTGCAATATCAAAATGCGTGCCCGCGGATGCTCTCCATTTAGATACCGATGTATGCAAGGCAAGAAACTTAAAAACGCGTTGTATTTTGGTAGATCCTAAGACCGGTTATCCTCTAGCCTATAATTCTGAAATCAAGATAGAGGAAACTGGTAAGAGAGACGACCGTCCTTTCATCATTGACAAAGATCTGGTTGAGTTACAGAGGGTCACGTTTACCAAAAAGCTATGCCTAGTTATAGAGTTTAGCGGAATTATTGACAAAGTTCCTTTTGTAGAAGTATCGAAGCCGATCACGATAGAAATGTCGGAGTCTTTATTCCTATGTGCCCCCTGTGGAACAAGATTAGTTGTAAAACTTGCCGATAGTGATTGTACAGTAAGGTTAAATTCTGACGATGAAAAAGATGAGTTATTAAGTGTAGACCTCACCCTGAATGTTTGCCAGAGCATTCAATCGGTGACGGATGTAACGCTAGAGCTATATGCTGCATTCTGCCTGCCGAGAGATATCCTGACGGAACAGTGTCCAGCTCCAAAAATTCCGAAACAGTGCAACAGCGTCTTCCCGGGCGACGAATATGAATATGAATACCATACTGATTGATGAAGAGTAAAGCAGTAAAAAGAGAGGAATAGTTCCTCTCTTTTTCTATAAGTGAATGAATTTCATAAAGCAATCCTTTAATTGAAAAACGAACAGTTTTTAAAATTAAGATAGTTTTTTCGTTTCCTACGGCATTCTCTGTTTATTGAGACAACTTCATTCGTTTTTCGGTTTTACCTTAATACATTGTGAAAATTTACTCGAGTACAAAATTTGTTGCGAAATGGACACTGATCTTGGTACACAAGCTAATTACGAAGGTAAAACTTACATATAAGAAACATTCAGAGAATTACAAAACAAAGAAATTTGCCAGGTTAGATCCGGATGGCTCATCTCAGCAAACGAAACGAGGGTTAGAAGCTTTCTTATGATTCGACCACCAATGCATCATCAGGCCTTCGGACCAAACTCAGGCAGGCAGATATTAAGTTTAGAGAAAGAGTTGTGCGCGCAGTTGCATTCCAGGCATTATTACGGACTAAACGCAACAAAATTTATTTTTCTACAATCAGCGATTGTAACAGTACCTGTACTGCTCACGAATGTTGCGCAGTGATTGCCTTTGCAAAAATTTGCATTAATAACAGGCAACGATACACCATTAAATCCTAATGTGACACCTGTTCCTGGAGCGGTCTTACGCAGTACATCGCAGGCGCATCCGTTTGAACTATAACAGCCCATTTTTCACACCTCCTATAACTTGTCCACCCTTGCTTTTATGCTCTTAACAGAAGGGATAATTTATAATATGAAAAAAATCTATAACTTGATTGGGTATTACACAAAAAAATCAGGCTGCAGCAGCCTGATGGATTAAAAAAAATATATATATATTTTCTTTATACGGTTGGAGGGAATGCAAATGCATCGATTCGAAAACAGTCGACAATAAATACAGCTCCTGATGGCGTAACGCCTGCTCCTGTTATCAGAGTAACACAATGATCATCCTTACAGAACTTAGCAAAAACATAAGGTCCCGAAGGCACGCCATCTATGGTTAGAAATACAGTTGTTCCCGGCGTTATACGACGAAACTCTTTACAGATGCAACTTTTAATTTTGCATTTGTCATCATCGTCTTTGCAGCCACAGTCATGATCTTTTTTATGGCCGCAATCTTTTTTGTGACCCCAGTCATCATCATGGAAATAGCTTTTTTTACCGTAACCCATGGTTATCCTCCTTTTATCGAAATTCCTGAGTATGTCAGGGTTAATTTATTATATTAATACGGATAAAATTTTGTATGGGCTAAAACCCTACCAGTTAAGAAAATGGTTTACTGTTCCAAGCCCGGTGTGCTTTGATTCACCCCGAAGTACCTCTAAGCATGATATGCATTGAGTCTATTTTAGTTCATCGACTACAAGTCATTAAATAAATTGCAAATCTAGATATTACATATTCAGATGCCGATAAAATTAAAAAGACATAAGTACACCGGCATTAATTTTGGCCAAACACAGCCAATTCTTTGGTGCATATAATAAAACACTGCTGGCAATGACAACAAAGATTAGAATCTAACGAAAAATATGATTAGTTGATTTGCTAAGGAATTAAATGTTTTAACTTTTCGATACTTATAAACTTATAAGGGGAAAATACAAATCACAATCTATTCTCACCACATCGTTGCCCGAATTATCGCTATTTCCCCACTGAAAATATTTTAGAAAGTGGATGAAAGATGAAAATTATTTTACTATCTGGAGGATCAGGACAAAGACTATGGCCGTTATCAAATGGTTCAAGGTCTAAACAGTTTTTGAAGATGATGTTTAATGACAACGGAGTAGAAGAATCAATGATCCAGCGAATATGGCGGCAATTACAACAGGCTGGTTTAACGGAATCATCTTATATTGCCACGGGTAAGTCGCAAACAGATTTTATTCAAAGCCAAATTGAGAATATTCCTCCTCTTATCATTGAACCTGACCGCAGAGATACGTTTCCCGCGATAGCATTAGCTGCAGCTTACCTTCATTCCATTGAAAAACTAAGCTTAGACGAAATTGTATGTGTACTACCTGTCGATGCTTATGTCGAAGATTCATTTCTTGAGGCCATAAAGAAGTTTG
Source organism: Bacillus canaveralius (assembly GCF_002860125.1). Classification (GTDB taxonomy): domain Bacteria; phylum Bacillota; class Bacilli; order Bacillales; family Cytobacillaceae; genus Bacillus_BJ; species Bacillus_BJ canaveralius. The sequence continues at coordinate 9,531 of NZ_PGVA01000044.1, read as the reverse complement.
GTCATGCATTAACAGATTCAAATGCTTCTCTCGCTCTTCTCGGCGTAAAACCCACCTTCCCTTCCGATCAGTATGGTTACATTGTTCCTGCACCGAATCATGAATCGCTATGTAACACCGGAACTTATGATGAGGTCGACTTTTTTATTGAAAAACCTGACCGTGATACAGCAAAAAAACTAATTAAGCAGGGAGCTTATTGGAACTGCGGTGTATTTGCCTTCAAGCTGGGATATTTGATCCAGTACCTGGCCGATAATGGAATTCCCTGCAATTTCGAAGAACTAATTAGTCAGTATTCTGATATTCCAAAAAATAGTTTTGATTACGAAGTAGTGGAAAAAACGAATCACATTGTTGTCGTCCCGTATAAGGGAAAGTGGCGGGACTTGGGAACATGGAATACGATAACAGGCATTATGAATACGGATACGGTAGGAAAAGGAGTTATTGACAACAATTCAATAAACACTCATTTAATAAATGAACTCGATCTTCCTGTCGTTGTTGCGGGTATTTCCAATAGTGTAATAGTAGCAAGTTCAGATGGTATACTTGTTGCGGATAAAGCTGCTTCCGGTCGGATAAAAGAGTTAACTAAAGACTTTTGTCAGCGTCCCATGTATGAAGAGAAGCATTGGGGTCATTATCGAGTTTTAGATTTTCATAAACTGAGAAATGGCGCAGAAGTTCTAACAAAAAAAATAAGTATCTTCCAGGGAAAAAACCTCAGCTACCAGCTACATTTGAAGCGACAGGAAATCTGGACGATAACAGAAGGTGAAGGGGAATGTATCTTAGATGGACAGTTAACACACATGAAGCCTGGAACTGTGATTACGATTCCTGCTGGCACTAAACACGCGCTTAAAGCCATCACTGAATTACAATTCATTGAGGTGCAAATGGGCAGTGAACTAAGCGAAGCGGACATCATTCGTTTTCCAATGGAATGGTCAGAAATTGAAACAGAATAATGGTTAATCTGACCAGATGCGCCTATCAATCTTGGTATTTTTAACCTGTGTGAACGAAGGGGGTTGACCCAAGCGAAACGAATAATCACCTTGGGTGAACCCCTTTTCTTCATTTCCTGTAAGTGTCAAGCTGTGGTCCATTGACGAGACAGGAAGGAGTGTTTCCTGCTAACGCCTCAAGTAAATTATCAGCAGCAAGATTAGCCATTTTCATTCTTGTTTTAATGCTGGCACTCCCAATATGGGGCAGAGCAACAACATTCGCAAGTGACAGGAGCGGATGGTCCAGGTCGACCGGCTCCTCTGTAAACACATCAAGTCCCGCCCCCCATATCTGGCCATCTTTTAGAGCTTCGTATAGGGCCGTTTCATTGACAATTCCACCTCTCGCTGTATTTATAACAATCGCGGTTTTCTTCATCAATTGCAATTGCTCCTTACCGATTAAATTGACCGTTTCAGGAGTATACGGGGTCATGATGCAGATAAAATCGGAAACTTTCAGCAGTTCATTGAGCTCCGTATATCTGATCCCAAGCTCTTTCTCGGCATGCGGTTTTCTGCTTCGATTATAGTATAGGATATTCATATCAAAGCCCTTCGCCCGTTTTGCAACTGCTTCACCGATTCGCCCCAGTCCAACAATTCCTATAGTTGCCCCGTAAATATCCTGCCCTGTTAATAGCATCGGAGACCATGTGTCCCACTTCCCCTCACGAAGGTAATTCGAGGATTCGACCACTCTTCTTGCGGTAGCCATTAGAAGCGCGAAGGTCAAATCAGCTGTTGTTTCCGTTAAGACCCCAGGGGTATTGGTAACACGAATCCCGCGTTTTGAAGCAGCTTCCACATCAATATTGTTATAGCCAACTGCCATATTGCTGATGACCTTTAAGTTTTCTGCAATCTGTAACAGGTCTTCATCAATCGATTCCGTTATTAAGCACAAAAGCCCGTCTGCCATCGAAATTTCTTTTTTCAACACTTCACGGGGTACCGGCACGTTTTCTTTTGCCCACATTCGAACCTCGTATGAAATTTGCAGTTTGGATATAATTTGTTCGGGCAGCTTTCTAGTTACATATATTTTGGCTGTCACCTGCAACATCCACCTTTCTATCAAAAAAACTTTCCCAATACACCGAATGATCAGGTTATCTTAGCAGGAGAACAATTGCCAAGATGGCTGTTCGTCATCCATTTCAACGATAACAATGTAATTCTCTATTACTAGCGGAAAACCTGCTTCCAAACAAAAAGAAGTGAATTGTAGATTTACGATTAAGCAAAACAAAGTTTTTTTAAAATAAAAAACTCCCCGCACTGGAGGAGTTCATGGTTTTATAGTGTTAGTGCGTCGCGCGTCCTTTAATCACTTTGTAGATAATAACGATTGCGGCAACTACAAGCAGAATGTGAATAAGCCCGCCAGCAATGTCAAAAATCAATCCAAGGACCCAAAGTGCAATTAAAACACCGATAATCATACCAATCACGATCAGTCACCCTTTCTATTTAAATCATCCATATTGTAAGATTACCCTAAATAGTAAGTCGCCAAACAGGAGCCATTCCATTGAATGTGTGCTCATTGCATGAATCGGCATAGAAGGCTGTTGACCTTTTCAGGCTTGAGCCATGGAAAATAGCCTCGAGCTATACCACTATATAAACAGCGAGACCGATAAGTGATAGCAATGTTACCACTACATAAATCATCGTCAGATTAACTGTATTTCTTTTTGAAGAAGATGAATACTCTTGATCACTTTTTCCGGTTAGCAGCAATGTCGAGATAATCGCTATAATGATAATAATGATAACTAATACTATTGCAAAAGTCATGTCTTCCCCCCATGAATCTTCTTTACTACAATAATAATTAGATACTTACCAATAGTAAACCTTTTTGATGAAACACAACTATTCAAAGAATCTTGTTGAAAAAAATCACAGCAAACACTTAAAACCCCTCTACTTGAGAAGAGGAGTTGTTATATTGTGATATAGTCACAGAGCATCTTTCCAATTTGAACGGTTAAATTTCTTCCAGTTAGCTGATTTTCCAGGCCGTCGGTCAATACTGCCGCATAAGCTTTCTTTCCTTTATAGGAAATAATCGTACAGTCATGCTCAAGTCTGGGATCTGCTTCAATCATAACACTGACCCGCGCATCACATTCGTTTAACAGCGATCTTACTCGATTAGCAAAATCAAAGAAATCCATTGCCCTTACCTCGATGCGGCAACTTGCCTGGGGGCAGGTTTCCCTGTTATCTGCTTGTTGTATAAATGGCAAGCCACAAAGTGATTGGCCTCAATTTCTTGCCATTCAGGTTTCAATTCCGCACAAACCTGCATCGCATAAGCGCATCTAGTTCGGAACACACAGCCGCTCGGCGGATTGATTGGACTTGGGAGCTCTCCTTGCAAAATAATGCGTTCCCGCTGATCTTCGATATTCGGATCGGGAATCGGAATTGCCGATAACAATGCTTGTGTATAGGGATGGAGCGGTTTTTCGTATAATTGGCTGCTTGCTGTCAGCTCTACGAGGTTTCCTAAATACATGACGGCAATCCGATCACTGATTTGTTTGACCATCGAAAGGTCATGGGCAATAAATAAAAAGGTCAGCCCCTTTTCCTTTTGCAGCCTTTTCAACAGGTTCACAACCTGGGCCTGTACGGAGACATCAAGAGCAGAAATCGGTTCGTCAGCAATAATGAATTCCGGATCAAGGGCAAGCGCGCGGGCAATCCCAATTCGTTGGCGCTGGCCGCCGCTGAACTCGTGCGGATAGCGGTTTGCATGGTCCCTGTTCAAGCCAACATCTTCTAACAATTGGTACACCTTCATCAGCTTCTCTTGTTTATTACGGTGTAAGCCGTGCACCTCCATCGGCTCGGAAATAATCTCCCTGACCGTCGAACGCGGATTTAATGATGCGTATGGATCCTGGAAAATCATCTGCATTTTACGATGAAACGCAAACTTCTCCTTTTCATTTAAGGTATGGACGTTTTTCCCATCGTATTTGACCTCTCCGCCGCTAACATCATAAAGGCCGATAATCGTTCTTCCAGCCGTCGATTTTCCGCATCCCGATTCGCCAACAATTCCGAATGTTTCTCCTTTATAAATTTGGAAAGAAACATCGTCTACAGCTTTTAAAGTTTCCCCTCTGCCAAGGTAAAAATATTTCTTTAATCGATTTACTTCCAGCAAAGCTTTTTCAATCATGCTTACTCCTCCCTCTCCTGCCAGTAACGCCGTGCTGCACATAGCTCTTTTTCATATATGGTACCGGCAATAGGGATAATTTCTATTTCTTTTCCCGTTTTCGGTGAGTGCAGCAGTTGTCCATTGCCATAATAAATGCCGACATGGTGGATATGCCCTTTTCCTTCCTGGTAGGCAAAAAACAATAAATCACCCGGCTCGATTGCTGACAAACTTATCTCTTTTCCTGTTTCCGCCTGGTCTGATGCATCACGCGGAATGATTGCGCCAATCGCTTTGCACATCGAATAGCTGAAACCTGAACAATCATAACCGTAACTGCTCAATCCTCCCCACAAATAAGGGAGGCCAACAAACTTTTCACCTGCCCTGACAAGATCTGTCCCGGTTCCTTTCGGAATATGTTGATAAGACTCGTAGATCGCAGTATCTTCATGTTTCAGCAACGCGCTGCCAAGAGGAGATTTTACTTTCAGAGTATCACGGGAATTTTCTTGAACAGGAAGAATCGTTTGATAGCTTAATAGCAGTTCATAGTCAGAGTTAACCGGCCTGAGCACGGCTTGTTTACTTGTAATGACAGCAACCTCACTGTCAGTTATATTCCAATCTCCATACTCAGTTAGTTGTGTTATCGGTATCCAGCCCGGATAACCGTCCTTATTTTTCAAGGCAGGCTGGCCAGGAACAATGACTTTAGCCCAGTGCCCGTTTGTACCAGTAACGATGACCTCTTCCCCAAATAATACCTGCGTCTGCAAAAGATTCGAACTGCATAATTCCAGCCGGGTGTCATACGTAAGCCCGTTGAGCCATGATCCAAGATCGACAGGGTTTGTAGTAACAGCTTCGTCAATCGGCCTTGCTGAATCGTACGAGGTCCAAACATTTGCAACAGATACATTAACGATCCGCTTTGTTTGATCCGCCATTATAACTCCTCCTTAATTTACTAGGACATTACGAATGCCCAGGCCAGGTTCTTTTGAAAAAGTAATTTTATTTATGTTGTATACAATGCCGCCTTCAACGATATCTTTAGCAAGCATCAGCGGTGCATCAAAATCCAAACGGGTAATATTGGCTTTGCTGGCGGCAAAATGAGCGGCAGCACTTATGCCGATCCGTGTTTCAATCATACTTCCGACCATGCATTCAATTCCGCAAACTTCTGCCAATTGATTGATGATCTGCGCCTTATAAATTCCGCCCGCTTTCATCAGCTTAATATTGAGCAAATCAGCACTTCTTGTTTTGATAACTTCGAACGCCTGCCTTGGCGAAAAAACACTTTCGTCGGCCATAATCGGCGTATCGGCGGTATCAGTTACTTGTTTTAACCCGGCGATATCTACTGCTTTTACAGGCTGCTAACTAGCTCAACACAAGTAACCTTGACGACGATTGTTTCAGCTGTTTCCACCGTGCGCAACGCTGTTTTAAATGGCTTCACAAGCGGTACTGCTGCGCGATAAGTTTGCAAATGTTCTATTTTCATAACGAACCCCCTTACTGGATTCCACTCTCGATTGACAGTTTTTTTGATCTGCATCCATGTGGGCCGTACACCCAAGTGGAAGCGATAGATTACGGGAACAGTGTCCGATCATAAATTCTGACAATGCCAGTTTACCTGCGGCCGCGATATAATGATTGACTACCTCTTCGAGAGTCAGCGAATCTTCTCTCTCGGGAAGGCAATTTTTAAAATCTCCGACTATAAAGCCTGCGGCATCATCCAGTTTTCCAGCCATCTTGAGCTGGTTCAGCATTCTGTCTATCGAGCGCGGTTCTTCATTTATATCCTCGATCAACAAAAGCTTACCCTTTGTATCAACTTCAAAAGGAGTTCCCATTGTGCTGGTAAGCAGGGATAAATTACCGCCAACAAGCGGGCCGCGTGCACTTCCGGCAACGAGCGTTTTGAGGCGCGAATGCTGCTCCGAATAGTTCAATAGTTCAGGTTGAAACAACTGGCGAAATAGCTCTCTCGATACCGGATGCGAATCATCATTGCCAATATCGGATGCAAGCATTGGACCATGAAAGGTTACGAGCCCTGTGAGCTGGTGTATGGCGGCATGTAAAAAAGTAATATCACTGTAACCCCAAAAAATCTTAGGATTAACTGAAATGATTTGATAATTGATTTGGTCTGCAATTCGGGCTGTTCCGTAGCCGCCGCATGCACAAAAGACTGCTTTTACCTGCTGATCCGCAAACATGGCATGCAAATCTTCCAATCTATCATGATCTGATCCTGCAAGATAGCCGTTCCTTTTAAATAAGTGCTTACCTAGCTTAATGGTCAATCCAAGCTCTTCAAGGAAGGGAAGGCCCCGCCGTAAATTTTCTTCCTTCGGAGGGCTGGCCGGAGCAATGACACCAACGGTATCTCCTTTTTCCAGTCGCTTTGGTTTAATGATCATATTCGCCTCCAGCTACTTTTTTATAAAAGGGGTGTTCCTGTGAACACCCCTTTTATGAGATTTGTGCCTATTTCTTATCCGCCCATTTTAACTCCAGATAACCAACCGGATGGCGGACGATTCCCGTGACCGCATCGTTTTGAAGATGTGGCTGGTTATAGAAGTGAACCGTGAAGATTGGTGCTTCATCCATCAAAATCTTCTCAGCTTCGTACATGAGCTCAAAGCGCTTTTCTTCATCTGATTCTTTTTTGGCGTCCTGAATCAGCTGATCATATTTTTCATTGCTCCATCCCGTCCTGTTCATCGAATGTCCGGTTTGGAAGTTTTCAAGGAAATTGATTGGATCCGCATAGTCGGCAAGGAACGAACTTCTGGACAGCTGGAATTTTAGTGCTGACTGCTGCTCTGCAAACACGCTTGATTCCATATTCGCAAACTTGACATCTACCCCGAGATTTTCTTTAAACATTTGCTGGAGTGCTTCGGCAATCTTTTGGTGAATATCATTAGTGTTATACGTTAAGGTGACTTCAGGAAGAGTGCCATATCCCTCTTCTTCCATTCCTTTTGCGAGAAGCTCTTTCGCTTCTTCAATATTGGTCTTCATGAGGTCGCCATTCACCTTGCGGAAGTCTGCCCCGGACGGATCTTTAAATCCAGGCGATACGAAGCCATAGGCCGGTTTCTCTTTATTCTTCGTTACAAAATCCACGATTTTCTTTTGATCAACGGCCAGCGCAAAGGCTTTGCGAATATTTTTATTTTGAAAGGGTTCCAATCCAACATTGAAGCGATAGAAATAACCGCCGGCCTGGTCGTCCACCTTCACTTTATTTTCTGAATACAGCTTTTCACTTAAATCAGGCGGAACATCAGAAGTATCCAATTCTCCGGTTTGGAACATTTGATATTCAGTATTTGTATCATTGACCATTGCCCAATGTACTTTGTCTAATTTAACATTGTCAGCATCCCAATACTGGTCATTTTTCTTCATCAGGAAGTAGTTATCATGCTGCCACTCGGCAAGTGTAAAAGGACCGTTTCCTACGAATGATTCCGCTTCTGAAAACCATTCAGGATTTTCGGTGGCCACCTTTTCATTAACAGGGAAAAACGCCGGGTTTGTTATCACGCTTAAAAAATAGGCTTGCGGACTTGTTAATGTAACCTCCAAGGTTTTTTCATCAACTGCTTTGACCATCACATCATCAGCAGTACCTTCTCCGTTATTGAAAGCCTCACCGCCTTCAATAAAATAGCCTAAAAAGGCAGCCTGTGAACCCGTTTCAGGGTCTAAGAGCCGCTTCCAGGCAAACACGAAATCACCTGCCGTAACATTATCGCCGTTTGACCATTTTGCATTTTCCCGGATATGGAACGTGTACGTTTTTCCATCGTCTGAAACTTCCCAGCTTTCAGCTGTCGCTTCCTCCGGCTCATGATCAGGGCTTAACCGGGTTAATCCTTCCAGTAAATTATTCAAGGAATTCCATGAAACGGCGTTAAAGCCGATCGGCGGGTCAAAAGATGTTGGCTCCTCTGCGTTGTTCATGTATAATACTTTTTCACTCGCTTTCTTGCTACTTTCGCCGTCTTTCTTTTCGCCTGGATCCTCGCCGGCATTTTCATTGGCCGTACACGCTGTCAAAACAAGCAACAGCAATCCCGTCAAAAACAACTTTAAACATGATTTCATCAAGCCTGCCCCCTTCAGTTTTGTTTATATTAACTGCTTGAGAAATCCCTATATACACAGAGATTCCGTACAGACAATACCGTCTTCGCGTTTCTCTATCTGGCAGACGTGAGCAACTTCCGCGCGCGCTCATCCTGGAGCCAGCAATCAACTTGATGTTCCCTGTTTAACCGGGTTTGAAATGGATATACTTTGTCACACACTTCCATCGCATAATCACAGCGCGCCGCAAATGGACAGCCCGCAGGTGGTGAGAATAAATCCGGCGGTGAACCGGGAATCGGAATTAAATCGGCTCCTGCCTGATCAAGACGTGGGACCGAATTTAATAATCCCTTCGTATACGGATGCTGGGGATTATAGAAAATGTTTCTCCTTGTACCTGCTTCGACGATTTTTCCTGCATACATGACTGCAATCCTGTCAGCAACCTGGGCAACGACTCCAAGGTCATGGGTGATTAAGATAATCGAAACTCCCGTCTTTTGTTGGATATCTTTAAACAGTTCAAGGATTTGTGCCTGTATCGTTACGTCTAAAGCCGTTGTCGGTTCATCTGCAATTAATACCTCAGGCTGACAGACAAGTGCCATCGCAATCATGATCCGCTGCCTCATTCCGCCGCTGAATTGGTGGGGATACTGCTTAAGCCGCACGTGGGGGCTTGGAATGCCCACCAGGTCCATCATCTCCAGAGCCGTTTTTTTCGCCGCAACAGTTGAGACGTTGTGATGGCGGATAATACCCTCCATGATTTGGTCGCCAATTGTCAGTGTCGGATTAAGAGCTGTCATTGGGTCCTGAAAGATCATCGATATATCCGCACCGCGAATATTTCTCATTTGCGGCTCCTTCATTTTAGTTAAATCTTGTCTTTTGAAGAGGATTGAACCGGCCGTGATTTTTCCGGGAGGGATTGGAATCAAGCGCATAATGCTTTGCGCCGTTACGCTTTTTCCACAACCCGATTCGCCGACGATTGCAAGCGTTTCGCCTTTATGGAGGTCAAAAGTAACGCCTCTTACTGCTTTAACTGTGCCGCCATATGTAGTGAAAGTGACGTGGAGGTCTTTTACCTCAAGTACATTTTCCATACCTTTACCTCCTCAACCTTGGACGTATTGTCAAAAATTAAATATATAAATCAAGCAAATACATTGATATCAGAGGGTTTATAAG
>NZ_PGVA01000043.1 GCF_002860125.1 Bacillus canaveralius | reverse complement strand
ACGGCTACGCCATTATCTGGATGAGAAGGGAAATTCTTCTCCTACAAACATTTTACTCATACATACAGCGATGGCTCTGCTTAGAAAGTTCAGCTTTCTCGTTCAGCGATAATTTCATCAACAAGTTTTTCTGCTGCCCTTCGATATAATTGGCTTATATTCACTAGTGAAGCGACCAATAAGATTTTCTCTAACTGTGCAGGCTGCTTGTCTTCCAGCTTTGCTACTTCTTCCATTGTTTCTGAAGCCCGGTGTTTTAAATCCTCTTTGAAGCTTTCAATATTTCGGCGGGAAAGGGAGAGATAGCTGTTATAGAAGCGCTCTAAATCAATGTCTCCATCGATGATTTTTTCGTTAATACCATCAAGAGTTGCTTTAATATCATTGATGGATAAACCACCTTTTAATTGATAAATCAAGCTAATTAAAATGAGGTGTTGTTTAGAATATTTTTTATTCTTAATCGGGATAAACAACTTTCCTTTAGCATAGTTGTTTATCATTGTCTTGGTTAAAACTTTCTCGTTTTCATTCCTTTTAGATCCGGCGAATTTATTTTCAAATAGTTGAATCACCTGGTCCATGTATAAGTCTATTGATGGAATATCCTCCAGGCCTATTTGATTTTCCAGACTGATTTTTTCAATCAGACGATTTAGATTGTCCATTATAAAACCTCTGTTTTATTTTTTTTAGTATACTGAACGCTGTAAAGCTTCTTATGTATTTTAGCTTATTTATCCTCTCACGTAAATCTTGACTATCTATTGTGATATGTATATTATTATATGTAGTATCGAAAACTACATATTTGAATTGGGGGAGTATTTAAATGTTGTCTCATATTCGCGAACCGATTAATGGGCTTACCCATTTAGGCGGAGCTATTCTGTCATTTGCCGCATTGCTTGCAATGGTTATCAAAGCTTCACTATCCAGCGGTTCTATACTTGCAATAGCTGCCGTAATGATTTTCGGAATTAGTCTGATCCTTCTGTATTCTGCTTCAGCGACATATCACATGGTCATTGCCAAGGATAAAGTAATCGCACTGTTAAGACGTTTCGATCATTCAATGATTTTTGTTTTGATTGCCGGATCATATACTCCTTTTTGCTTGATTAGTTTAAATGGAATAACTGGTTGGATTATGTTTTCCATTGTGTCTGTTATCGCGATATGCGGAATTGCTTTTAAAATGATTTGGTTTAATTGTCCGAGATGGTTATCAACTGCATTGTATATCGCGATGGGCTGGATCATCGTTGTTGCTGCTGCCCCGCTCTCTTCCGCGTTAAACGCAACTGGTCTGTTTCTTTTATTGTTTGGGGGAATTCTTTATACAATTGGCGGGGTTATTTATGCGATCAAACCAAAATTTTTAGAATTTAAATATATGGGCTTTCACGAAATCTTCCACATATTCATCCTGCTTGGCAGCCTCGCCCATTTCTTGTGCGTGTATATGTTTGTTATTTAGGCCTTTCATGATATTCAAAGAGCAGCAGTGAAAGCTTGCTGCTCTTAATTTTTTATTATTTTTTTCCCGCGGCGTATATAGTTTACACCTTTCGGATCCTTTATGAGCTGAATCCCATCACCTTGTTCAATCGAGTAAAAACCATTTCGATTTTTTCTTTCTTCGACCTGGCTTTTCAGTGTATAAGTCACTTGCCTTTTCTTTATTAGCCGCCGTATTGTCATATCGATCGTCACCGTGTTTCCTTCTGTTAAAACCACTTCCGTACGATTTTCGCTGATGTAGATAAAGTCAATAATGTGTGCAGGAGTAAGCCAGATACAACTGTTTTTTCGGGGAGACAGTGTCGGAAACCAGTAAAGCTCTACATCAGCGTGAATCTTAATCGGCGCCATTCTGATATTTCCGAGAATCGCTCGTGTACCTCTTACTGCCCCTATCATACTATCACCATAGTATTCTAAACACTCGTTCAATAATTTTCGCGGCGGGACTTTAACAAGAAAATTCTTTTTCCCTTCGATAACCTGGGACCAAAGCCTCCCTTGGCGGTCGTAGTCCGGTAAAACGGCAGAAGTATTGCGGTTCACTAAATATTTCCTTACTATGTCCATTGATTCTGATGCTCTCCTTCCTTAATTAATCGCTCAGCAAAACAGTAAAGATCATTAGCAGCTGAGTTTATATACTCCAACTGAGCTTGATACTAATGCGAATTCTGAGTAAAAAGAAAGTAAACAGAGAAGTTTAGTAAGTATTCATGCTAGTAATAAGCACTAAGATTGCCCGTTCAAACACAAAAGACAAGATTCTGTTACTATATTTACATTTCCAATTAATTACCACCTCAAAATCTATTATAAATAAAATCTTTCGTTGTTGTAAAATACTTTTTCGTTATTTATATAACAAATTTATTTAGTATCCTGCTGACAGCGGTTTTCTAGTTTTCCTTACATTGACCGCCTTTGTCCTATAGCAGTATAATATTTCAATGTCGTTTACAAATTGCACTTATTCCCTACAGCAACGAATGAGCAATGTAAAATCCGCTTCTTTATTTCTAATATCTTTTTCAATCCTTTGTTTGCAATAATCTGGTTAAAATTTGATGTAAATGATATTTACTTTTTTTACAACGGGTTTCCAAATTTTAAGCTGCAAGCATTCCAATTTTTTTTTAATTTTAATCTTAAAATTAAATATTCAGAAAGTATTCATATTTGTTTTTCCAAACACGATTAGTTATATTAGCCTAGTTTGTATGTTGTTCACCTTTTGTCCTAAAAGAGTACTTTTGTTCTATAAAATGGTAATTATATGTTGATAGATTTATTGAAAAGCGCTATGCTTGACACACAGGAAAGATTCCTAAAAATGTAAACAAAGGAGCTTGATAAGAATGAAGTCAACCGGCATTGTACGAAAAGTAGACGAACTTGGAAGGATAGTGATTCCAAAAGAATTACGCAATACTTTTGAAATCCAGGAAAGAGATCCGCTCGAGATCTTTGTGGACAATGAAAAAATTGTTCTGAAGAAATATAGCCCATATAAAGCTTGTCTTATCACAGGTGAAGTATCAGACCAGAATTTTAGACTTGCAGATGGAAAGATCGTTTTAAGTCCGGCTGCAGCAGAACAGCTATTAAACGATTTAAAGGAAATGCTTAATATCGAATAACAGCTGCTTCGCATACTAACAAATTTCGGAGATAAATGATTACATGTTGCCGCTACTACATAATAAAAGAGGCTTAGCATAAAGTTGGATGACTTTACGCTAAGCCTCTTGTTCGTTACATTATTGAACGCGGACGACACGTCCGTTGAAGTGTCCTTGCCAATAGCCGCTAGACATATCGGCAATTGCTACACCCGTGCTGTCTTGAGAGCCGATGAACTTGCCGCCGCCAATGTAAATGCCTACATGCCCATCTGTTTTATATGTATTAAAGAATACCAGATCTCCCGGTTGCATTTGGCTTGTTGGAATTTGAGTTCCTGCGTTTTTAAGTTGATCTGTGCTGGCTCCGACCCTTATACCAGCCTGAGCGAACGCCCAGTGAACAAAACCTGAACAGTCAAAGTATCCATTTGCAATATCTGATGCGTTTCTTCCGCCCCCAAAACGATAAGCAGAATTGCCGATATATTTGTAGCCTGCTGTAATGACATCATTGATGCTTCCGCTTGCTTTCCGTTCACTGGCGGGAAAGCTGGCAGCAACAGCATTTTTTTGGACAGCTGCTGCGGCCGCACGCTGTTCTTGCTCAATGGCCTGCTGAATGGCGGTTATCCTTGAAGCGATCTGACTGTCTTGTGATTGGAGATCAGCAAGTGTTGCAGCATTGTCCTTTTCCTTCTGTTCTACTTCTGCTTTAAGACGATCGTTTTCTTGTTTTTGCTCGAGGATTTGTGCTTTCATTCCTTCAAGCTCGATTTTCTGGTTGTTAAGATCGGTCAGTTTCGTTTGTACTGTGCCCTGTTTTGTTTCAAGATCTTTTTTATCAAGATCATGCTGTTCCAGAAGTGTCTGGTCTGCTTCAACTATCTTCGATACAGCATCAACGCGATCAACAAAATCACTAAAGCTTGAGGAACCAAGTAAAACTTCTATATAGCCAACATTCCCACCGCTTTCCTGGAAGGAAAGAGCACGGTCTTTTAATACTTCGTTACGCTTGGCGATGCGCTCCTGCAAAATGGCTATCTCTTCTTCCAGCTTTTGAATTTCCGCTTGTGCAGCAATAATATCCGCTTCTGTTTTCACAATCATGTGATTATTATCCTCGATAGCCTGGTCGATTCGCTTAATTTGTTCATTTAAATTGGCTATCTCCACCTGTGCCGCTGCTAAAGCTTGCTCCGCCTGCGATATGCTCGCTTTAATTTCTGTTCGTTGGTTTTGCAAGCTGTTAATTGATTCTGCATTTGCATTCGGTATCGCAAATGTACTTCCTAAGCCAATCATTACTGTCGTGTTTAAAACCAATAGCCTCTTTTTCATCTTTTCGTCCCCTGCTTTCCCTTAATCCAAACCATTAAAAGCCTCTCTAACTATCCATGGAGATGTTTCCAAGCATCGATAAAAATTACCGTTGTTTTTAGCCGGTTTGGCATATTTGTTTTCCGGTAAAAAGTATGTGTTTCAAAGAAGCGTGCATCGTTATATGTACCTATGACATTTATCTGGAAAATAATCTAAATTAAACCTTCATTTGCTACAAATAGTAGTATATCATCATATTTTGTCAAATATGTTATGAGAATATTACATTTATATTTCAAAAGTAACACTAAACGTCTTTTTCTATCAAAATCTTAAACTCGTTCTTTTCTACTAGCCGAGGCGTTTAATGATTGCGGCTATGAAGAAAATAAATGGCGAAAAAGTGAAACTTGCACTTAAAGCTTCAATTTTTCAAAAAATTTCGGTATTATAATATTTAGGAAAACGAAATGTTTTAGGAAAGAAGTGTACTTTACATGAATCAACAAGATATAGCGAAACGGAACTTAGTGATCATGTGGTTTGCTAATGTATTCATTTCCGGCAGTATGACGATGGTATTGCCCTTTATATCGCTATATATAGAAACCTTAGGTGAATATTCCGATCAGTATGTGCAAAATTGGTCCGGCCTTACATTTGGAATTACGTTTGTAATCGCCTTTGTCTTTTCTCCAATTTGGGGGCGGGTCGGTGATAAAATCGGCCGTAAGAAGATTCTTATTTTTTGTGCTTTCGGAATGGCAATCTCGATTTATCTAATGGGGGCTGTTAATACAGTATGGCAGCTATTTATACTAAGATTATTTATGGGGGTATTTGCGGGCTTTATTTCGATGTCCCAGGCATTTATTTCAACGCAAACAGCGAAAAATATTGCGGGGCGGGTTCTTGGAACGTTGCAAACAGGCAGCATTACCGGCTCTCTCATTGGACCGCTGCTTGGCGGACTGATGGCGGATTCATTGGGGTATGCTACAACTTTTCAGTGGACTTCCCTGTCCATTTTTATTTCAGCATTCCTTGTGATTGCGACAAAGGAATTCATGATCGAATCAACTTCGGGTACAAAAACGAGCTATACCAGTAAAGAAGTCGTCACGCATATTTTGGCGAATCCTGTACTCCTTACCGTCCTGCTTATCTCAATGCTTGTACAAATAGCCCATTTCAGTATTCAGCCGATTTTATCCTTATATGTCAGCGAATTGCACGGAGATGCGAATTTGGCCTTCTATTCCGGAATTGCCTTTTCTGCGGCGGGGCTCGGCAATTTATTAATGGCGCGGAAATGGGGAGAACTGGCGGACAGGATCGGATATATCAAAATTTTAGTCGTGCTTCTGTTTATCGCGGGGATTATTTATTTTCCAGGCGGCTTAGTGACTGATTTTTGGCAGCTTGTGATCATCCGCTTCATACTTGGTATTTCGATCGGCGGAATCATTCCGGTCAGGGTTGCCTATATCCGCCAGGAAGCTCCGATCGCCATGCAAGGGGAAGTTCTTGGTTACAATACAAGCTTGAGGTTTTTAGGTAATGTTGTCGGCCCTGTAATGGGCGGGATGGTCTCCGGTTATTTCGGTTTTTCGGCAGTATTTTTCATCACAAGCACCTTGCTGCTAATCTGTGGATTTGTCCTTTCAGCTGCGTTGCACCGCCATCCAGAACCTGTAAATCACTCCGGATAAATTTAAAAGCACTTCTCTTGATCCCTGAAATGGGAATAGAGAAGTGCTTTTTTCACAAATTACACTCCTGGAAACCAGCCTGGTGTATTGATAATCGCCTGCCAGAGAGGATCCGGTATAACAAGGCGATCCTGTGCATCTTTATCAATCTTTGTTTCGATGTCATCTTCCCTGCCGCTTGCAACCTTTTCAACCCAATCCGGTTCGATAATCAAACCACGGCCCAATGCAATTAACGGCACTCCGCTTTCAAGAGCCTCAAAAGCGTCTTCTACAGTATAGATAGAACCTACTCCGATTACCGGGACGAGATGACCTACACGTTCCTGTATAATCTCCAGACGGGTACGGCTATCCTCGACACCGCGTTTTGGAGTTGACCTGAAATCCTGCAGTGAAACATGTAGATAATCCAGATTTTTCTGAGCTAAGTTGTCGATTAAGAACAATGTATCTGCCATCGTGATTCCAGGTGTTTCCGGCTCCTCAGGCGAAAAGCGATACCCTACTATGAATGGCTTGTCCGCATATTTAGCTACCGTTTTCTGAACTTCATCAACTACCGCGAGAGGGAAGTTGAGACGATTTTCAAGACTTCCGCCCCAGCGGTCTTCCCGGCGATTGGAATGTGGGGAAAAGAACTGCTGGATGATATATCCGTTTGCTCCATGAATTTCGACACCATCGTAGCCTGCTTCAATGGCCCGCCTTGTTGCTTCGCCAAAGTCGCGGATCAGTGACTCAACTTCTCCCTCGCGCAATGCGCGCGGAGTTTTCACCCCTGCCCGTTCTGACGGGACCGCACTTGCACTAACGATATCGCCATTCGGAACGAGTTCCGGCGGACATTCTCGGCCACCGTGAAAAATTTGCAATATCGCTTTTGCGCCTTGTTCTTTAATCGTAGAGGCAAGACTGTGCAGGCTCGGTATTAAATCGTCGCGGTCCGCACCGAATTCTCCATGAAATCCCTTTCCATTTTCTGTAACATATGTACAAGCGGTGATCACCATGCTTACATCTTTTGCACGGCGGGCATAATAGGCAAGTTCCGCATCGCTTACCCTTCCGTCTGGATTGGATGAGAAATTTGTCATCGGTGCCATCACAAGTCTGTTTTTCAATTGTACTTCCGGTTTTAAAGTGAAATTTTCGAATAATGGTGCGTATTTTTTATTCATTTTAACCTCCATGTTTTGTCTTTGATGATAATCAGTTAATAAGAGGATACAACGCCTTAAAGCTTTCTCGCTATTTCATACCTTTCAGCGCGCAGCGGTTCAACCAGCATCTCGCTTGTTTCATCCATAAAATTTTTAAAGTGGTCCGTTTCCCCATGGAACTGGATCGCAGCAAGATCTTTCCACTCTTCCAGCATCACAAATGAATTCGGCTGATCTGCCTCTTCATACAGCTGGTAGCTAATGTTCCCTTCTTCCGCCTGGGAATTCTTGATGATTAGCTTACTAATCTCAAGAAATTTTTCACGCTTTGCTGCATCGATCGTAATAAATGCATGAATAACAATCACCTGTATTCCTCCTCGCTGTATAGCCATATAATAGTATTTGCTGTCCCTGTCCAAATCTTTCATCGTCCTCGCTCGATATCATCATAAATAATCTTATCTTGAAATACAATTTTCCTGCTTATCTAGATTAGATCATTTTAATATTCGATACCCATTGAAGTGGGGCAGCTTTAAATCTTCTCGCAGCTCGTTATACTTCGTTCTTACATAGTTGTATAATTCTCCGTCATGGTCTATCAATACATCGTTGATACCCCATAATTCAATACTTTCCAAAATGAGGTCATTGCGGATAATCATATCCTCGAATTCAGGATCGATATAGGACAGGTTAGTGTCAACTACTTCTCTGAGCAGCTTATAATCATCCTTGGTTATTCCTTTATACCCTTTACTTTTTATATATTCCTCAAAAAAGATCTTCCATATTGGTTCATAAATTTGCTCCAGCATTTTTTCTTTTATTTGACGATCCTTTTTAAAATTTTCAATAGAAACCGCAGATTTCACGCCCAAAAATGCGCTTAAAAAAACAGCAACCAGCTGCGTGATTACGATTCCAGCTTCAAGCCAAAAATTCATAGCATCCTCCCTCTCCTGAAGTTTTCCAGCAATAATATTTATACTTATGCAAATATTTTCGAGCGTATTAGTTTTTTTGGGAAAATACCTTTATCAAAATAAAATTTAAATTATCTTCTTTAAGTGATATACATCATCACTTTATCCATTGATATTCATTATCATTAAGGAGAAAACGAAAACAAATGAAGGAGAAATCATTATGGAAAAGAAATCTGCTGCCCTTTTACAAGAATTTAATGAAAATCATTTTACGAAGCGTGTCATTTTTAACAAGGGAGAAAGTACCGTTTTCTTGCTTAATTTTATGGCAGGCCAATATCTTCCGCCCCACAAGCATCCAGGCGCTGAAGTTTATTTAATGGTACTGCAGGGAAACGGGGTTATCACCATTGATGGCGTCAAGACAGAAGTAACCGAGAAGGATGTTATTCTGGCCGATGGAGCTGAGGAGTTATCGTTTCAACATACAGGAGCTGATCCAACCTGCTTATACGTGATGTTGAATAAAATTCCTGATGAAAGGTTTGTACAGGATATTTAAGATGTTTACCCTTAGTCACTTGTAATATATTTGAAAGGCAGCACCTGTTATAAGATGCTGCCTTTCTTTAAGCACCTGATTGCTGTTACCCGCTCAAGTATTCCGCTTTTATCCTTTCAGGGACCATGCCACCCCCGGTTGCCCAAATAACATGAACGGCGTTTTTCATGTTTTCATGCAATTGGTGCTCTTCTAAGTACTGCAGTCCAAGGCCAGTGCGGAAAAGTGAAATGGGCCCGAGTGCTCCCGCCGCCGCAGAAGCCTCGATAAAGATTTTCTCAGCTTGCCAGAAATCCTTCATTAATTGGAGCAGTGATTCATCATTGATGGTGAAAATACCGCTCAACAAGCTTTTCATATTCCGACTTACAAAACCAGATGCTCTCCCAACGGCCAAGCCGTCGGCTGCTGTTTCATTATCGAGACCGAATTGCTGTACGGATACGTTTTCATGTAACCCTGTAGCCATTGCCGCCAGCATGCATGGAGATTGGACGGGTTCTGCGAAGAAGCAATGAACATTTTCCTTGTATAAACTCTTTAAACCGAAAGTGATACCACCCGGCCCCCCACCAACACCGCAAGGAAGGTAGACAAAAAGGGGTTGATCTTTCCCGATCATTTTACCGAGTGCCATTAGCTGTGTTTGCAGGCGCAAGGCTGCCACAGCATAACCAAGAAAAAGATCCCTTGAGTTCTCATCATCGATAAAATGACAAAACGGGTCTTGTTCAGCTTGCTTTCTGCCCTCAGCAACCGCCTGTGAATAATCCGAGTTATATTCAATGACTCCGACACCCAGTTTCTTGAGCAAATCTTTTTTCCAGGCTTTTGCGTTGGCGGACATATGAACGGTCACTTTGAATCCCAGCTTAGCAGCGATGATTCCGATGCTTAAACCAAGATTGCCGGTAGAACCGACCGATATGGAATAGTTGGAAAAGAATTTTTTAAATTTGTCGCTGTTGATAACCGTATAATCGTCTTCCATACGAAGCATACCGTTCTGCAATGCGAGACTTTCCGCGTGCTTTAAAACCTCGTATATTCCGCCTCGCGCTTTAATCGATCCTGAGATGGGAAGTTCGTTGTCACACTTAAGCCAAACTTCACCGCTTATCTTTTGCTGAAACCTGTCCTCCAGCAACCGTTTCATTCTGGATATCATCAAAAGCGGTGATTCAATCACTCCCGCTGTTACTCTTGTTTCGGGGAAAACCTTGGCTATATACGGGGCAAACCGTTTCAGCCTTGATGAAGCTTCCATCAATTCTTTCTCTGTCACGGAAACATTCCAGTTCTCACCATAATCTGGATTCAACCAAAACGCTTCTCGCTCATCTATGAGCTTTTTAAGGATCGGAACACGATTTGTCCATTCTTCAATTGTTTTCCCGCCAATCAATCCAGCTCGCATTATACCGTCTCCTTATCTTCCCACACCTATTGGCTCACTTTTTTTGTATCTGCATTTTAAATTTACAAAAAAAGAGGATGGGGAAAAACCCCTTCCCCAGTTGACTAAGAAAGTTGATTTGTTTTTTTATTGATTCGCCAGAGACAGGATCGATTCCTTTAATACCTGAACACCATTCACACAATCAGGGAGTGAGGTCCATTCTTCAGGGGAATGACTTTTTCCATTATGGCTCGGTACAAAAATCATTCCAGATGGCACATATCTTCCAAGCGACATGGCATCATGCCCGGCACCACTTATAACGGTAAGAACGGATAAGCCGTTATTTTCCGATGCAGTCCTAATCGTTTGCTGTATATGCTCGGGAACGATCACAGGTGGGATTTTAATCCCTTCTTCAACTTCGAATGAAAGTCCCCTCTTTTTTGCAATTTCGTCCGCCTTTGCTTCAAGATGTGCAAGCAAATTGTCCCTTGCCTGTTCATCAATATCCCTTACATCAACAGAAAGCTCTGTTCTGCCGGAAATGACATTTGATCCGTTTGGAAAAACAGTTATTTTCCCGACTGTGGCAACGGCAGTTTGGCTGAACATCCTTGGCGATTTTTCGACTTCCAGAATAAACTCTGCCGCAGCTGCCACCGTGTCTTTCCGATATTCCATCGGTGTGTTGCCGGCATGGTCTGTTTCGCCATAAAAAATGATCGAGCCCCACGATGGCCCGGCTATTCCGTGTACAACGCCGATTTGTTTGTTTTCCGACTCCAGCCGTTTCCCCTGCTCAATATGAAGTTCAAGAAATGCAAATATATCTTCGTGCTTACGATAACAACTGGCAAGCTCGTCAGGATTGAAACCAGCTTTTTTCATTTCATCGTAAAGGAGATTACCTTGATCATCCTTGAAATATTTCAAATCGGAAGCGGTTACTTCCCCCATCATCACCCTGCTGCCAAAAAGTCCGTTTCCAAATCGCGCCCCTTCTTCATCGACAAACACAACGAGCTCAATCGATCTCTTTGGCTTCGTTCCTGTTTCCGTGATTGCTTTCATGGCAAGCAGGCTGCTTAAGCAGCCGAGCGGTCCGTCAAACGCTCCGCCATTTGGCACGCTATCCAAATGTGAGCCCGTTAACACAATGGGCAAAGAAGGGTCTTCTCCTTCAAGAACGCCGAATATATTCCCAAGCGAATCTTCTCTTACAATAAGACCTATTTCCTCCATCCAGCTTTTAAAAATTTCTTTTGCACTTTTTTCTTCGTCAGTATAAGGAAAGCGTGTAATGCCGCCCTCCACAGTTGTGCCGATCCCGGCTAAAATTGATAATTTTCCAGCCAACTCTTCAGGATCAATCCCTGGATAGAAAGAACAGTTGTTTAATTCTGCAAGCAATCGCTGCTTTGAAAAGACTTTTCCCATAGATAGCACCAGCTTTCAACAAGTTAATTTATTCCCTTCTTATTTTACAAAACTAATAGATATATAGAAAATTATAAATATAGATTATATTGAAAGAAAATATAAAGGGCTGACTCAAGAGAGTCAGCCAAATAATTATTTAATACATTGCAAACGGAGGATCGATGCCTAAAACCGGTTCTCCATTAACAGTCAGCCAAATATAATAATGATCAATTTCGATGTTGAATTGTGTCTCAATTTTCGCTATTAGTTCTTCTTGATATTGAAAAGAAAGTTTTGCTGTCTCTTCCCCGAGCGGAATATCTTTCAAGCCAAGTAGATCTGCAAGCTGCCTTGCCTCTTCATTCGATACTTCAACATACTTATCATGTTCGGATAAATAAGCAGCTTCTGCAGGCTGAACCGCGATGAAAACGCCAACCAATAAAGCCATTAGCATAAAACCCAACTTTTTCATTATTTTCTCTCCTTTAAAATTCATCTTTTTGTAACTCTAGGAATGTATCAACAATGTACGGATTGTACAAAGTTCCCCGGTTTTGATAGAGCTCGTTTAGTGCTGCCTCTTTTGTTCTTGCTTTTTGATACACTCTCTCGGTAGTCATCGCATCATAAGAATCGACAACCGCAATGATTGCTGCTTCAATCGAGATTTCATCCCCTTTTAAACCATGCGGGTAGCCGCTGCCATCGTATCTTTCATGATGCTGTTCGACAATTTTTCCGGCCTCCTTTAAAAAAGGCAAGCCAATTTCCTCAAGTATTTTTCTGCCATGTAAAGAATGCTCTTTCATAATATTCCATTCTTCTGGAGTTAACTTCCCGGGTTTCTGCAAGATGTCGAGTGGTATCCTTAATTTTCCAACATCATGTAAAAAAGCGGCAATGTTTAAGCATTTTAACTGGTTTGTTTTTAAGCCGATTGTTTCTCCTACTAGCATTGATAATTTTTTAATACGTTCACAATGCCCAACCGTATAGCCATCTTTTTCTTCAATCGAGACAGCCAGCTCTAACAGTTCTTTCGTAGCCTTACTGTAAAGGTGGTATATAGGCTGGGAAGTAATATATAAAAATTCGGTTGGACCGTTAGCCTGAAAGAAATAAGTTACTGCAACAGGATTCTTAAAAAAGGAATCCCCCGGTTTTAAAAACGTTTCTTCCTCCGGATCCAGCAAATGAAGTTCGCCGGAGAGTACATATATGTATTCCAATGCTTCCCACTGCTCTGCAGGCTCAAGCCCCCATCTTGTACCGTTTTCCAGCTTATGATAAATCACTTCAGTCCCATCACCGGAAGCAATTAAGGAAATTTGCAGCCCTTTCATGTGGACCGTTTCAATGAAACTTTTTTCATTTATTATGCCCACTCAAAAACCCTCTTTCTGCCGTGACTATGTATATGCTAAGATACTCTGTACTGAAAAGCACCTTGAGTTTGCATTAGGGATTATACAATTTGACATAAAAAATAGCTTTAATCTCATTCTAGTACATATTTTTCCATAATTCCACAAATTTTTATAGGTATATATTCTTATATTTATAGATTTTACTTTTTTTGATGTTTTTTTTGCGGATTTTCAACTATAAACAAGAGAAAAAAGGCTACCAAATGGCAGCCTTTCCTTTCTCCCAAATTACCATGTATTTTTCAATACAATTTTTCCAGTCGCTTTGCCTGATTCCAAATATTGATGGGCTTTGCCAGCTTCATCAAAAGAAAAAGAAGTTTCATCCAACAAAGGACGCAGCTTTCCTTCTTCGATTATCGCAGTTATCTTGTTTAAAATTTCACCGTGTTCATGTCGGTGATCTTCATCCAATATCTTCAATAACATAAATACAACATGCAAAGAAAGGGCTTTTGAGTGCAATGGAGAAAGGTCGTGCGTTGAACGGGCTGCGATCGCCAGTACGGTACCATGAGGGGCAGCTGCTTCAAACGATCTATCCAAATTTTCGCCTCCGACAGTGTCAAGGACGACGTCAAATCCTTTTCCGTTTGTATATTTTTGAACATAATCTTTAACAGATTGCTGACGGTAATTGATGACCGTATCGGCTCCAAGCTTCTGGGCGATTTCTTCTTTCTCTATTGTCGAAACCGTTGTAAAAACATTGGCACCCGCCCATTTTGCGAGTTGGATCGCTACATGTCCGACACCGCCGGCTGCAGCATGGATAAGAATATCCTGCCCTGCTGAGATTTTTCCTTTGTTAAACAGTGCTTCCCATGCTGTGATTGCAACAAGCGGAATCGCCGCTGCTTCTTCCATTGTTATATTTTTTGGCTTATGGGCGAGCAAGCGGACATCTGCAAGCATGAATTCTGCCAGCGCTCCACCAAGTCCTTTAAAACCGCCAGCGCAGCCGTACACTTCATCGCCGGCCTTGAATTTCGTTACCCCGTCCCCAACTTCAGCAACCACACCAGCTACATCTCCGTGTAAGACGGCCGGGAATTCAGGAGCATCGGCTGGAACTGCCCCGCTGCGAACCTTCGTGTCGATCGGATTCACGCTTGTTGCCTTCACATGAATAAGAACATGGCCTGGCACCACTTCGGGCTTTTGTAGTTCTTCTAATTGAAATGCTGATGGTGCACCAAATGAGTGAATAACTTGAGCTTTCATTCGAATCTCCTCCAGGGATCTATATATGTAAACCTGTGATTTTCGTTTAGCCTTGGACCTTATCTCTTATTGCCCATTTTCGGATTGCTTTTGCTACACCGTCTTCATTATTTGTCGCTGTGATCCAATCGGCTGTTTCTTTCACTATAGGCTGGGCATTCCCCATTGCGATCCCCAATCCTGCCTCTTTGATCATTGCAATATCATTCAAACTGTCACCGACGGCCATGACCTCTTTCATTGTTATGTCGAGCCTGTCGCAGACACTTTTGATTCCTCGCGCTTTATTGATGCCAAGCGGATTGACTTCAATATTTGTCGGGCTTGAATTGGTCACTTCAAACATACCTTTTGTTTTCAATTCGTTTAAGATGATTTCCCTGATTTGGTCGTCCTCAATATCAAAGCCAAATTTCAGCCATTCAAGTGCTTTGATATCGTCAGGCATTTCATTGTTCCAGACGCTATCGCTGCTGATTGCCCAAAAATTTGCTTTATGAGTTTGTGTCAGCCCCCACATCCATTGAACGAGGTCATGCTCGACCCGGTTTCTCTCAATCAGTTCTCCTTTTTCGTTCCATATTTCACTTCCATTCACGGTGACTAAATAAGAAGAAAGTTTGAGCGATTCGGCATATTCCCGGCACGTCATCCGGGAACGTCCGGTACTGAGCACAACATGGATGCCCTGTTGTTGCGCCTCCTCAATCGCCTGTCTGTTTGCCATCGATATTTCTAGCTGATCATTCAATAATGTTCCATCCATATCAAGGGCGATCAGTTTAATATCGTGTTCAGCCTGCTGTTCTGTCATTTGAGTCTTCCTTTCATCTGTTCAGTATAAAATTAGCATACCATCTCAAAATTATTTCCACCATGAATCAAACTTTGTGGCCGGAAGTCTGCGTTTGTGTTCTGAGACCATATAACGCTTCTCGATCTTCTCAGCAGCTTCGGCTGAAACTGGTTTTCCCTCAAGATAATCATCAATCACCGCGTATGAGATCCCAAGTTCCGTCTCATCAGCCTGTCCGGGGACGTTATCGAGCAGATCTGCTGTCGGTACTTTTAAATAAAGGCGTTCGGGAGCTCCCAGCTCTTTTAATAAAGCTTTGCCCTGGCGTTTCGTTAAACCTGATAAAGGCAGGATATCCGCACCCCCGTCCCCATACTTTGTAAAAAATCCGGTTATAGCCTCTGCCGCATGATCCGTACCAATGACAAGAAACCCTTTTTCACCCGCTGCCGCATATTGCGCGATCATTCTCATTCTTGCTTTTATATTTCCTTTTTGAAAATCGCTCAGTGACTCTTTTACAGCGTTGGTGTACTCGTCTTCTGCCACATCGACCGCTTCCTTAATGTTATACGTAAACTCCTGATCAGCTTTAATGAAATCCAATGCGACCTGGGCATCATTTTCATCAAACTGCACGCCATACGGCAGGCGAATGGCGATAAACCGGGCATTATAGCCCTCATTTCGTAATTCTTCAACAGCCAACTGGGCAAGCCGGCCAGCCAGCGTAGAATCCTGACCTCCACTAATCCCTAATACAAACCCTTTAGCCTTCGACTTTGTTAAATAATCCTTTAAAAAATCGATTCTTTCCCTGATCTCTTCTTTTGGGTTTATTTCTGGTTTAACGTGTAAATCCTCAATGATTTGTTTTTGCAGACTCATCAGTTTAACACCTCTCCATTTCGCAAAAAATTTAAAACTGAATAACAGAATATTATGTAATTCTATGATCGCTGTTTCGCAGAAACCCTTGATTCCCTTCTACTTTGCCTTGGATGAGTAATCTTAAACATATTAGATAATTTTTTAGAAATGAGGCCATTCGGTTATTCTTATTTTAGCATTCTGTCCATATGAATGTAATCCGAAAAGAAAGGTATTGAATTTACCCTGTTTTTAAAGGTATTAAATGCAAAAAAAAGCAGCGGAATAGACTGCTCTTTCCGCTGCTGGACGATCTTAAGCCGGGAATAGAATTTCATCGATAATCCCGTATTCCTTCGACTCTTCGGCACTCATAAAGTAATCTCTGTCCGTGTCTTTTGCAACCTTTTCGCTCGGCTGCCCGGTCCGTTCTGCGATGATGTTGTTAATATGCTCTCTCAGCTTCAATATGCGCCGGGCCGATATCTCGATTTCAGTAGCCTGGCCTCGCGCACCGCCGAGAGGCTGATGGATCATCACCTCACTATTTGGCAAAGCATAGCGCTTCCCCTTCGTGCCGGCGAGAAGAAGCATTGCTCCGAATGAAGCCGCCATTCCGGTACAGATCGTCCTGATATCGGGCTTGATGTATTGCATCGTATCGAATATCGCAAATCCTGCCGAGGTTGAGCCGCCCGGACTGTTAATATAGAGCGAAATATCCTTATCCGGTGCATCTGCAGCCAAAAACAATAATTGGGCGATGATCGAATTTGCCATCTGGTCATTAATTTCGTCGCCCACCATAATGATCCGGTCCTTCAAAAGCCGTGAATAAATATCATAGGAACGTTCGCCGCGATTTGATTGTTCAATTACATATGGAATTGCCGTCATCCGTATTCCTCCTGTCATATAAATGGCTATGCTGCCATGCAGAAGGTGCTGAAAGGAGAATGGGCCTGTTTTGCGATTTTTCTTTTTCGAGCCCGCATTTGGACCGGCGCTTCATTCACTAATGAACGAATAGACGGAATTGCTCTAATCAGAACAGCTGGATCCTGTTCATGCAAAGACTCGTAAATAAGCTCGGAGATCTGTTTTTGCTCCCCGTCCTCCCAAAAGGTTGCAACCTCGTAAAACTTGTCGTTAGTCAAACGTTGTTTTGCCCGGAAAAGTGAGCTTTTGACAGCCATTTCGCTTACACTCAAAATGTCCGCAATCTCCTTAACCTGATATTGAAAGGCTTCCTTTAATGTAAAAATGATCGCTTGCTTCGGTGTAAATTGCTGCATTAATAACTCCGTCGTTTCCATTAGCCCGCTGTGTAGTTCCCTGATGGACAATTCAGGACTTGCATCAATCATTTCTTTTTTTCGTTTTCGAACCGTATCAATCCAAAGATTGTAAGCCATTTTGTTCAGTAAAGCAGCGCTGATTACCGGCTTGTGCTGGTAATGCTGAATCGCCTTCAGTATGGTTGCCTGCGCAATGTCGTCTCCATCCCATTTATTTTGGGCCAGAAACCGGCAATATTTTTGCAAACCGGGATATAACGTAACCAAGATATTTTCTGCCTGTTCTGGGCGCGGAGTTTCCAGTTGTTCATTTTTGCCGAGCCTGTTATCCATCATTTCACTCCTTCAGCACCTTTCTGTCTTTTAAACGATTTCGAACGGGAGAAAGATACGGGGTCTAAAATTTTATTTATTTTTTATCCCATATGCTGATACAAGCCTGTTAGTTACGGCAAAAAAATGTTATCTTTACAATGATTTCAGTGCGTCTGGGATGGGAATTTCCCCTGAAACGAGATCAAATGAGCGATAAAAAGTGTTTTCTTCATCTAGAGCAGCAAAAATGGTGTGGGCTACATCTTCACGGGGAATCGAACCTCTTTCCAAATTCTCTGCAGCTGACACTTTTCCGGTTCCGGCTTCATTGATGAGACCGCCCGGGCGGATAATCGTATAGGTCAACTCGCTTTGCTCAAGGATTTTATCAGCGTAATGTTTGGCAACATAATATGGTTTTATTGCTTCACTCCAGTTTTCCCTGTTGTGCGACTGGAGAGCACTAACCAATACAAACCTTTTTATCCCGGCTTTTTCTGCTGCTTCAACCGTTTTTGCAGCTCCATCCAAATCGATAAGCAGAGTTTTGTCTGCGCCTGTGTGTCCGCCAGACCCTGCAGTGAAAACAATCGCATCGCAGCCTTTCGCTGCTTCAGCAATAGCATCAACTCTATCCTCCAGATTGGCGACTGCTGTCTCGATCCCCTGCTGCTTTAATTCATTTGACTGTTCTTCCGTTCTGACCATCGCTCTCGGTGTATGTTCCTTGCTTTCTTTTAACAGCTCAATAAGCTTCTTGCCAATTTGCCCGTTTGCTCCCACTACAAGTACTTTCATTTAGCCATACTCCTTCCTTGATTTCATTTTCTGCATCAATTATTTCAAAAATAAAATACGAGGGCAAATCATTGGTTTCATAACAGCCTTTTTATGATTCGTTACTTTCATTAGAAATATAAAAAACCTTTTCCTCTTTATGAGAAAAGGCTTGAAATTTAGTAGTTATTAGATACTTTTCAACTCCAGCTCAGCATTAACAAGGGATCCCGGTCAGTTTCGCGACTTGATTATTCATTCTCTGGATGGCGCTATAGTATTCTTTTTCTAAAGAGTCGACAATTTCTGCCACTGTTTCGATTTTATTAATCGCGCCTACCCCCTGGCCTGCGGACCAAATGTCACGCCACGCCTTTGCGTTCGTTTCTTTTTGCATCCCATCAAAATCAACTTCTGCTTTCTTTGTTAATTCGGCTGGATCGAGGCCTGCTTTCACAATGCTCGGTTTCAGCATATTAGCTTTTACTCCTGAAAAGGCGTCGGTTAAAATAAGATCCTCCTGGGTTGCTTCTATGAGCATTTTCCTGTAATCGTCATTTGCCATGCTTTCTGTCGCAACGATAAAGCGCGTGCCTATATAGGCGAGGTCTGCACCAGCAGATTGTGCAGCCAGCAAGCCGCTTCCAGTTGAAATAGCTCCGGCCAGGATAATCACTCCATCCCAAAAAGAGCGGACAATATCGACGAAGGCAAAGCTGTTCAATTCACCAGCATGGCCGCCCGCACCAGCAGCAACAAGAATTAAACCATCCACTCCAGCCGCAGCTGCTTTCTTCGCAAATGCAACATCACTGACATCTGAAAAAACAAGACCTCCGTAACTGTGGACGACTTCGACAACTTTTCGGGGGCTTCCTAAAGACGTAATGACCAGCTTTGGCTGATGTCTTTGAAGCAGTTCCAGTTCAGTCTCAAGACGGCTGTATGAACTATGAACGACCATATTCATTGCCCATGGTGCACTCTTCCGTTCAGGCTCTTTTTTGTTTGCTTCAGCCAGTTCCTCATTTAATTGCCCCATCCATTGATCAAGAACCTCAATCGGTCTGGCGTTCGGTGCCGGGAAAGAACCAATCACACCGCTTAAACACGCATTTTTTACCAAATCAGGCCCTGAGACAAGAAACATTGGTGCTGAAATAACAGGAAGCCTTAAATTGCTCCACCACTCATCAGGGATTTTTTTATTCATCTCTTACCCTCCAAGCATTTTTTTAAAATTCAGAATTCCATAGATTTACTTTATCACAAAAGTGAATGAATAGCCATTCAATTAATATTGAAAAAGCGGGAAAAACCCGCTTTTACAACCAGGAGCTTTCCCCCAATGCGAGCACCTTCAACTGGTCTTTATCCAATTCAAGCCGCTCCCATTCTGCATACATTCTTTCTAAAGCTTCTGGTCCTGTATCATCCGCCAAGCGGTAAGCTCCATAATGCATCGGGATAAATGTTTGTCCTTTTAATTGTAAAAAAGCTTTTATCGCATCCTCAGGATTAATATGAGAAGTGGACATAAACCATTCCGGTTCATAGGCACCAATCGGCATAAGGACAATGTCCAGCGTGAATCTGTCAGCAATCTCCTTAAAACCGTTAAAGTAACCGGTATCACCGACAAAATAAACAGATCTGGCCCCGGCTTCAAGCCCTGCAAACACCCAACCGCCCCAATGGGATGTATTTGTATCCGTTAAAGACCTTTTCGTCCAATGCTGGGCAGGGACAAACGAAATTTGCAGGCGAGCCTCTGTAAAAGAGTCCCACCAATTCGCTTCAACTACTTTTTTATATCCTCTTCGCCTAAAGGCTGATTTCAATCCGGCCGGTACATAAAAGACTGGCGAACCTTTCAGTCTTCGGATCGAACCGAAATCAAGGTGATCGTAATGGCCGTGCGAAATGATGACCACATCAATTTCAGGGAGCTGATCAATCTGGATGCCGGGAGCAGTCTGTCTTTTTTGCAAGCCCATTCTGCTTGCCCAAACCGGATCAGTTAATATATTGAGTCCGCTCATTTGTATTAGAAATGTTGAATGTCCAACCCATGTAATCGAAAAATCAGTCCTGTTTTCCCGCAGTCTGGCTACTTCTTTAAGGTCAGCCTGGGGAATTTGAACTGTCAAATCCTTCGTTTTCCCCCTTCGTTCCTTTGACCATTTCAGCATATCGGAAAACGAATGTAGATTTTCTACATCCTCATAGTTTTTATATCTTGTTCGTTTCATCATCTAACCCCTTTTGACCAATTGTAGAACGTTATAGCTTTTTGGCACTCTCTAGGGGATATTATAATGAACTAATATTTTGATAGCAAAAATTCGGTATCATCCTGCAGTCACTTAGAGATTAAAAAAAGTCCACAAGCATTAATCAGCAAGTGGACAAGAAGCTACTTTTGCTTAATTCATTAGCACTTCGATTTAATAAGTATTATACACATTTTCGCATTCTTCTCCTGTTGGCTGGTAAAAACAGTGCAGCTTGTAACGGCCAACGTGTGGCTGGTTATACCAGGTTGGCGGACAGTCGCCCGGAGGTCTGAAATACCACAAGCTAAATTTTGCCGGCCAGCGTCTTTCACCATTTATAACGCGGCGGGCCAGTTGTTTCTCACTTTCTCGTGCCCGTTGATAAAAGTAACCCTTCTGCACGGCTTCGAAGGCATGGGGCTGATAGATCATTTGCGGTATGGTACGCAACCCTATAAAATCGGAGCAATTTGCCCTGATCCGATTTATGCCAACATTGCCAACGAGCAGCATACCAATGTCTCCTTCTCCTTCAGCCTCTGCCCTGAGCAGCCTTGCCAAAAGGTCAATATCAGACTCCCTTGCCTTAACAACTGCCATATCTTCACCTCCCATGTTTCTTCCTCTATAATATTCTGATGCGTTCGGGTAATGCCGATTAATTTAAATTTACCAGTTGCATAAATACTTCATCCGATAATTTTTCATTTGACACCTTTATTTCCATATTTATATGCAGTCTTTTTCTCTCACTTAGCATCCATTTCTTCAAAAATCGAACAAAGCTCAAGCAAGTCATCTATGATAAAATCGGCTTTCGTTTCGTCCATGCTCCAACCTTCATCTTTTTTCCAAATCGCAGTCATTCCCGCGCTTTTCGCCGCAGCTATATCGTTTTCAGGATGATCGCCGACAAAAATGCTCTCCTCTGTGGAAACTCCAAGCTGGTCGATAGCCCTTTTGAAAATTTCCGGGTTCGGTTTTTTAATCCCTTCTGTTTCGGAAACCAGGATAACGTCAAAATAATGTTTAATTTCCAATGCCTTAATATTTTTTAATTGAAAATCATGATATCCATTGGTAATGACTCCAAGTATCAGCGAGTTTCTTTTTAAATTTTCGAGCATCCTGATTAGATTAGGAAAAGGGACACAATGAACATGAAAATTTGTAAAATAATCATCGTATAAACTTTCCCAATTGCACCCTGGAATGTTGAACTCTTTTACCAGCTTTGAATAAACCATGTCTTTTCCTGTATAACCACGACAATCAAGTTCGACAAAACGGGTTAAGTAAGTATCTACAGGAATATGGTCGAGGTAATTGGAAAAGCGATCATATTGGGAAACTATGAACCTATGTACAGATTGATCGCGATCAAGCAATGTACCATCCAAATCAAATAATACAGCTTTCATCAGCTGCTCCCTTCTTTATATTTTGTGTTTAAAACGCTTTCAGACTCCTTTATTTTACCACATTCCAAATTTTTGGTTATCATACCTAATTAAAAAAACATCACCGTTAACCAGTGATGTATAGTGAAAAAAATTTATCATAATCTGTTCCTAAAATATTTTATCGCTCCAATAATAAACACGAAACCAGTTACCAACCATGTTAAAAGAAAGCCAGTCCTAACTCCCATTCCGGCATCCAAATTACCTCCGATGTAGTCCCCATACACAAGATACATTAACGGAATTGAGCTTAATAGAAACAGCAAGTTGAAGATGGCTTTACCATATGGCTTTCGCTGGCGGGACTGAGCGGATAAAAAACGAAACGCCGCGAATAAAAGCAGAATTGATAAACCGGCCTGAACCATTAGCATGAGAGCGATCATCCTCCTTCTCAAAATATATGAATCTTGTCCAAAAATATTGCTGTAAATTAAAATCTTTTTTTAATACGAAAATTTTACAAATAATTGAAACTTTACAACCTCCTGTCCCTTATAGAAATGATGTCGCATGTTGTCAGAATCATTACGATAACAGCTGAAAATCGGGGACTATACAACAATGGAAGCACTGATCCAGGCTCAACAGGCTGCCATGTATGCAGCGATTGTCGGCGCGTCAGTAGCCATCACTGGCAGCGGCGATACTGGATCGGCAATCCGAAAAGGTTGCTCCCAGCCGGAGCAACCTTTTGTGGGTGGATGTGTTTAAATTAATCCTTTAAAAAGTGAATCAATTAACCGCCGGATTGCTCCTAAGCAACTTTATAAATTTTCGTTTGCCAACCTGGATGATTGTTTCATCTTGAACCACTACCAGGAAATTAATATCGATAATTTTTTCGCCATTCACTCTAATTCCACCGTTTTGAATCATTTTGCGCGCTTCTCCCTTTGAAGGAAGCAATTTCAGTTTTACGATGGCATCAATGACTGACACAGGCTCAGCAGTATCCCAGACGATCATTGGAATATCATCTGGAATAAGCCCTTTTTGAAATACTTCTTTAAAGATCTGCTCTGTTTGATTCGCTGCCTCTGTTCCATGAAACATTGAAACAATTGTTCTTGCGAGCAGCATTTTCGCATCTCGGGGATGAACGCGTCTATTTTCGAGATCTGCAACGATTTTTAATTTGTCGTCTATAGGCAGATTGCTAGCAAGATTAAAGTATTTTACCATAAGCTCATCGGGAATCGACATCGTTTTTCCGTACATATCCTGAGGATTTTCGTCTATGCCGATGTAATTGCCTTTCGACTTTGACATCTTTTCAACACCATCAAGTCCTTCCAGGAGTGGCAGCAGCATGACGACCTGCTTCTCTTTATTGTAGTATTCCTGCAAATGCCTGCCCATCAATACATTAAAATGCTGATCATTGCCGCCAAGCTCGATATCGCTTTCAAGCATCACTTAATCGTAGCCTTGCATCAGCGGATAAAAAAATTCATGAAGCGAAATCGGTTTTCCCGCCGCAAGCCGTATGGAAAAATCGTTTCTCTCTAGCAGTCTTGCAACAGTAATACTCCCAGCAAGGTTGATAACTGCTTCAAGATCGAGCTTCGACAGCCACTTTGAATTATAATGCAATTCAACTTTTTCCATATCGAGTATTTTTCCAAACTGCTCAAAGTAAGTTTTTGCATTATGTTTTACTTCTTCAACGGAAAGCTGTTTTCTGCTCGTTGATTTCCCGGTCGGATCACCGATTTTCCCGGTGAAATCACCAATGATCAACTGGATCGTATGGCCGTTTTCTTGAAACTGCTTAAGCTTGTTCAAGACGACAGTATGGCCTAAATGCACATCTGGTGCAGAGGGATCCAGGCCAAGCTTGACTCTTAATGGCTTATTTGTCAGCAAGGATTTCGCCAGCTTGTTTTTTAGCTCTTGTTCAGGAATAATCTCCTGAACCCCAGTTGCATATAACGAAAACTGCCTTTCCAGTTCCACTACTTGCTGTTTAGATAATTTCTCTGCGAAGTTATCCATCTCGATTTTCCTCCTTTTTTAGCATAAAAAACCACGTCCCTATAAAAGGGACGTGGTTTATTGCACGCGGTACCACCCTTGTTGAAGAAAAAATTCTTCCACTCAATCGAATAACGGTTCGTCCGTCCTTTGTTACTCGTTTTCACAAAGAAAGTTCGAGGAGGTAATTCACCTTTATCTATGCTCCGATTTTCACCAGCCATCGGCTCTCTGCTCCATGGAGATAAATGCTACTCGTTCCTGTCATCACTTAGGCATATTGTAAAGTTAGCAATATTTTAACTGAATTGATAGTTGATGGCAAGAACAACCACCCTACTAAGAGCGTTACTACTTACAACGGCAGAAGTAGTACAGATTCCTGTCTTTCAAGCTGCTCCACCATGTTCAACCATTCGGATGGCTTGTTTGGCAAAACGGTATAGTAATTTTTCAGGAAATCGACAACGAGTTGTGCGGGAATCTCATTAACATTTTCATCGTCAGGCATAAAGCATAAGTCAAGGCCGGTAACTGCCTCGCCGTCGTTTTTCCATGAAGGATGCACATACGTGAAATCGAGACGCTTATAGCCTAAATGGGACAGAACTTCACGCCGTACGAACGGATTCATTGCTTTTACTCCGCCAAACTCGTGATCTCCCGCCTTGTATGGGTCGTAAATTTCCGCAAACATTCCAAACAGTTTTTTCCCATTGCTTTTAGCCAGTTCGTTCAAGTCATTCTGGCGATTTTGCGCCAGAAAACGGCCAAGGCTTAAGCCGGGCCGGCCAATGATCGTAAAATCGGTCATCGCGATATTCCAGTCGGGATAGTAACGATATTCGGTCGCACCTGCGACATCATCGCCATGAACCGCGACAAATACACGAATACCTGGATCTTCAAGCGGTTCCTTCCATAGTTCATATTCAAGCACTTCTTCAGGCGGAAAAACTTCCTGCATTAAGTTGTGCATTTTCCGAAATAACGGGTCTTCAATGCTGGTAATTCTCAAGTACTTCATCTACGTAAGCGCTCCTTCAGATTATTTAAACGGATTTTTCCATTCCATTAACGTCCCGTAATTGCACGATTCCTCGTCATCCAAATATTGTTCAACAACGGCAACTGGCACCCTGCCGCACCTGAGCAGGAACGAAATGACCGGATCCTTTATGTCACCCGCAGTAACAGCCTCGATATATTGCTCAGCGCTCATTTCAGCTGATTTTTGCTTAAAGCCCGGCATCCTGCCGCCGCCGAGCAGACGTTCGAGGCCAAGTTCGATGACAACATGGTACATTGCCTGCATCATCAGCTTGCCAAGGCCAAGCTTGCGATATTTAGGGCGTACGCTTATATCGACAATATAAAGAGTGCTGCCCTGCGGGTTATGGCTGCGGATATAGCCATTATCCGTTACCTCTTCCCATGTATGAACAGGATGATCCGGGTCAAAATCAACACATAAGCCCGTCAGAGAGCCGGCCAATTCACCATTTACTTCTACACAAAGCGCCCCCTCGGGAAACAGTGTAATATGGTTATTGAGCTGATCTTTATTCCACCACAGCTCAGCTGGAAACGGCGGCGGAAAACATTCGGATTGGATTTGGATAAGCTCATCAAAATCGTTTTTGTTATAGTTGCGAATTACGACTGGAACAGGCTTCTCCTGATCATACACATAAAACTCGCTTCGGTATCGCAATTCAGTCACCCTTCAAATATTTGATTTTTCCCAATCCGGATATAAATCAACACGGCGGTCCCGCCATGTCGTCACGGAACCTTTTTCGCGAACCTCATAAAGAAGGCTTAAATCAAGGTCAGCAGTCACGATCATATCGTTATTCAATTCACCTTCGGAGAGAAGGCCTTGCGGAGGAAATGGAATGTCATTGGGCGTAATCACTGCTGCCTGGCCGAAGTTTGCGCGCATAAAGTCAACAGTCGGTAAAGCTCCGACTGTGCCGGTCAAAACGACATAGACCTGGTTTTCGATCGCTCTAGCATGGCTTGTATAGCGGACGCGGTGAAAGCCATGGCGGTCATCAGTGCATGACGGACAGAAAATCACATCGGCTCCTTTTGCCTTCGCCATTCTGACGATCTCCGGAAACTCAATGTCATAACATGTCAGAATCGCAATTTTCCCTTTTTCGGTATCGAACACAGCCAGTCCATCGCCAGCAGTCATGTTCCATTCATGTACCTCGGTTGGCGTAATGTGGAGCTTTGCCTGCTCTTCAATTCTTCCATCCGGATAAAAAAGATGTGCGACATTGTACAATTTGCCATCCCTGTTTATGACATGGGTTCCCCCGATAATATGCATACCGGTGTCTTTTGCAAAACCTGTAAAAAGCTCACGGTATTGCTCCGTAAATCCGGGCAGTTCATTGATTGTCAGATTCGCTCCATGATCACTGCCGATTGACAGCAGCTGGGTCGTAAAAAATTCTGGAAACAGCACAAATTCGGAACCGTACTCCTGGGCTGTTTTTATATAATGCTCACATTGCTTCGTGAATTGTTCAATTGATTGGATCGTGTGCAAATGGTACTGCACTGCAGAAACACGAATTTTCATCAAACCACTCCTTACAAAACGTTATCTTTCTTGTTTGATTATCATTGATAATCATGAACATGACAAGAACGTACTTTTTTGTAAGTAGGTTACTTTTGGGGTACTATTGGGGTACTATTGGATCGCTGCTAGTTTCAAAGACTTTGTTGAATATCTTCTATCCGCTTTTTTCCCCATTCATACATCATTTCAATAATTGGCATCAGCGTTTGACCGAGTTCCGTTAACGAATACTCAACTCGAGGAGGAACCTCCGGGTAGGCTGTTCTCAGTACGACACCATCCTCAATCAATTCCTTCAGCTGGCTTGACAGCATTTTTTGCGTAATTTTTGGGAAAAGCTTTTGCAGTTCACTAAAACGGTGTGGACCTGCCTTCCCTAAGTACCAGAGAATCACAATCTTCCATTTCCCGCTGATTACGGACAGCGTTAATTCCTTCTCACAATTAAACTGTCCGTTTTCAATTTTCTCTTTAATTTCTTTTCGCAACGTATCCGCCATTCGCGTACCTCTTCTTTGTATTGGTATTTTCATTATACCCGATCTGATAGAGACGTTTAATTGATAACTTTCGAGATATGAATCTGGCAATTTATTTATAATTTTATTGTTTAACACTAAGGACTGTTTTATAGTTCGCTTTCGAAGCACGGTAGATCAGAAAGAATCCCATACCTGTGACCGCGCAGAGGATGATCCCGACAGACAGAAATAAAAATGGCAAGCTGAACACGGTTGCACAAAAGGTTCCGTACAGTATTCCAATTGGCGTTGCCGCTTTCGACAGCAAAAAACGGACAGAAAATACTTGACCCAATATCTCATCAGGTACGAGGCGCTGATAGATTGTCGTGCTATAAACATTCCAGAATGGCATTACGATTCCGGCCACCATCTCGAACAAGAGCGCCAGCCAAAAAGATTCGGTTAATCCTAGAAATATGTGCGTGCTCCCGCCGACAAACAGTGCACTTATCATAACAAGATACAAATACTTTCCGGGCGCCTTTAGCTTTCCTACCAGGTATGAACCGAGTATATAACCGAGTGGAAAAGACGCGGCAAAAAAACCATATTCAAAAGATGTTCCTCCCAATATGTCCGTAACATATGGAATATACATCGCTTGCGTCGCAAAGACACCAAAGCTTGTTGTGGCAATGAACATTCCGAGAATAAGCAGGATTTTATGTTGTGTATATATATCCAGTCCTGCCTTGAATTGTCCCATCCAT
Organism: Bacillus canaveralius; assembly: GCF_002860125.1. Classification (GTDB taxonomy): domain Bacteria; phylum Bacillota; class Bacilli; order Bacillales; family Cytobacillaceae; genus Bacillus_BJ; species Bacillus_BJ canaveralius. Next base: position 45,707 of record NZ_PGVA01000043.1, on the reverse strand, counting down.
GATGCTTTACTTAGCGGGCTTTTGTTCTTCTCTTTTAACAAAGGAAGAAGCATGATCGAAAAAAGATAAAACGACAGCACGATCGCGACAGCGATTATTTGTCCGAAATTGGCGACCAAAAATCCGCCGACAGGTAAAGCAATTAGTCTAATCAACTGGGTAAGCCCGGAAATTTTCGCATTCGCTTTTACCAGCTCGTTTTGATGTACCAGTTTTGGAATAATAGCGTCTGCTGCTGCATCGTATATCACAATTGAAGTTAAAAAAGCCGCGATATACAAAATGATCGGGTCCATCGATGCGAGCAACAAACAGATCAATAACTATAAAAACCGAATAACAATCACTTGCCCTTCTTTTTTATTTAAAGTTAGCTTTACATACTCTAAAAACAAAAAACCTCCGATACAGCTGAAGGTTTTCCGTTAAGTCTATTTGTTAGTTCGGTTCGATATATTTTTTCGCCCGTTCACTGTCCCTGTAGCCTTTTGTCGTCGGATCCTGGACAATTCCAAGCATCGAGAGAAGGATAAATATTGCATTAGCGAATGTTAATACCCCCTCGGCAATTTCTTCGGTGAGCTGGAAATCAGTCAGCCCCACTGAATTTAAACCAACTAGCAACATTTGCAGGACGATCAGCAGTTGGGATAAAAATGCTGCAACCCAACGCCAGTTCCTGAATCGGACTCTCCAGTTAATCATTATTAAACCCTCCTTATTAACTCCTTTCTTTAAAATATGCTCGTCTATCGGAAGGGTTGTCTTAAAATGTTCGCTATTTCGATAATCATGCACCCAATGTTTTGTTGGAAAAAGACTATTTAAATGTATTAAAAAACCGTCCGGAACTTGGACGGTTTGTACTTGTTTATTTAAAATTATTTTTCACTGATGATCTCCAAAAAGTGTGATAGCACCCTTGCGGTAAGTCCCCAAATGACCTTGCCTTCATAACGGTAAAAATACTCTTCCAGCTGCCTGGTTTGCCAATTATATTTTTCACCGCCCTGGATCGAATCGAATGGAAAATTTTCTTCCGGCTGAATTTGAAAATTGATTTTATACTTTTCCGGGTTTGTCCTTTTAAAAAAGCTTAAAGGTACGGTGAATATTTCTGCCACTTCAGCGGGGTTTGGCTTGATTGCCTGATAATCTTCAATCACACCAACGTATGGATAAATGATCGTCCCAAAAGCGGACACCATATAATCGAGCGGAAATACATTTGCGATGGTGCTTTCCGAAATCCCGAGCTCTTCTGAAGTTTCCCTGATCGCAGAATGCTGTTCATCCCGATCCTCTTGATCTATTTTGCCGCCAGGAAAACAAATCTCGCCTGGCTGTCTCCTTAATGTATGGGCCCGAACCTCGAATAAGACGCGGATCTCTCCATCATGATGGATCAAGGGTAACAGAATCGAATATTTTATAAATTGATCACTGCCCAAAATGACAGGAGTCCGGTCTTTCAGCATTCCTATTAACCTTTCAAGCTCCATTCTTCCACCTCCGCTAATATACGGCCGTCTTCTTTCGATAATAAAAAATATCTCTGTCCCAACACGAAGCACTCCAACGACTGCCTCCTATTGCTTCCTTGCTTTAACTGTTGGTTGAGGTGTGCTTTTTCGGATCATCTGGTTGATTACTTCCGAGATGACGAGGCCAATTGCAATCGCTCCTGAAAACAAGAATGCTTTGGCTGCAAGCTGTAATGCGCTGTTGTAGTCATTTTCAACGAAATTGCGCATCGCGTCGTAAGCAAGCCCGCCAGGCACTAACGGAATGATTCCGGCAACACTAAACACGATAATTGGTGTTTTATATATTCTTGCAAAAATTTGGCTGATAATCCCGATGACAACTGAAGCGATAACCGTTGCGAGGGCAATATCAAAATAGTCTTCGGAAAGCCATATGTAGACAACCCAGCCTAGCATACCAACAAACCCGCATTGCAGTAATGATCTTCCCGGAATATTAAAAATAATCCCAAAAGCGGCCGATGCAATAAAACTCGTTATCAATTGTACAATCATAAACGTTACCTCTTAGCTTTTTAATAAAATGAAAAAACGACCGCAATCCCGGTACCGATCGCAAAAGCAGTCAGGAAAGCTTCAGCGCCTTTCGACAGGCCGGAAACAAGATGGCCGGCCATTAAATCCCTGACTGCATTTGTTATTAATAGCCCCGGCACCAATGGCATAACCGAACCAATAATGATTTTATCCAATTCCTGCCCTGCTCCTGCGTTCACTAACAACAATGCGGTCGAACCGATCACAAGGCTAGCGAGAAACTCGGCAAAGAATTTTATTTCAACCAGCTTATGTACGTATATTAAAGCGATAAAGCCGAGTCCACCCGTAAGCATAGCTGGAATAAAATCGCTTGCGATACCGCTGAACATCATTAAAAAACAGCCGCTCGAAATCGAGGCAGCGACAATTTGCAGCCATAAAGGGAAAGCAAGATTGGCTAGATCTATTTTTCTTAATTCGCAAAATGCCTCCTCCAGCGTCAACTCGCCACCGCTGATCCTTCGTGAAATCCCATTCACTAGTGTAACTTTTCTTAAATCCGTCGTCCGATCAGAAATCCTGATCAGCTTAGTCGGTACCGTTCCGTCAACTGAAAAAATAATCACAGTTGGTGTCACATAACTGTGGGATCCATGGACAGAGAAAGAGGTGGCAATGCGTGACATCGTATCTTCGACCCGGTATGTTTCAGCACCGGACTGAAGCATAATTTTACCTGCCAGCAGGCATAACTCAATAATTTCAATCGTTCGTTCTTCGTTATTTTTCATGATTTTCTCCAATATTTTATCAGTGCATGTTTATCATAATTTTTTTTATCGCAAAAATGCTGTTATTGCCAGTATAACGCAATTATATTCAGATTCTACTACATTTCATTCTTTTAGAAAAACAACTTGCAACCACTATCAATTGGATTATTGCTTATTTCGGACTTTTTTCTTCACAAATTAACTAAAAAGGGATAAACTTCTTATAATCATATAGGAAAGGTAGGAATAATGATGACAAAAGAAGTTCGGACTATTCCCCGTCCGCTCGTCAGAATAAATCAATCATTTATTGCAGGTAGCGTACTGTTAACCTGGCTAACCGGAGAAATCTGGATACTTGCCGTCCCGCTTATCGCCGGTTTATTCGGCCTTTTATTTGGTGTAAATCCAATTATGAAAATCGGGAGCGCTTTTTTAAAGAAACCATACTCCCAGTACATCCCGGAAGAATATGACCAGCAGCAATTCAACCAAATCATCGCCGTTGTTTGTCTAACTGGCGCACTTATCGGTTATGCTGCCGGCTGGAACGTGATCGGTCATATTTTTTCCGCGATGGTCGCACTCGCTTCCATTTTTGCACTGCTTGGCTTTTGCATCGGCTGTTTTATCCGCTACCAATGGATTCAATACCGGCACAGAACCGCAAAATAAACATGAAAACACGGAACCTTCGCAGGTCCCGTGTTTTCGTTATATTCTCTTCATTTCATTGGCCACAAATTCAACATCTGTCCCGACGACAACCTGGAGATCTGTTTTCCCCATTTTGATAACCCCTTTTGCACCTGATCTTTTCAGCTGAGCTTCATCGATAAGGCTCATATCCTTTACTTTCAGGCGCAGGCGGGTGACACAATTGTCAATTTCCACAAGGTTTTCTTTTCCGCCAAGAGCTGAAAGATAACCGGCAGCTACTTCAGAATAGTTGCCTGTGGCAATTCCGCTTTCTTCAAATTCACCTTCGACATCATCTTCCCGTCCCGGTGTTTTCAAATCCAGTTTCTTGATCAACAAGTAAAAAACAACAAAATACAGGAGGGCATACACTAATCCTATACCTGCCAGCACGAGTGGTTTCTGGGCGATTCCAAAGTTCAAGATAAAATCAATCGCTCCTGCCGAGAACCCAAAACCATGATGGATATCAAGAAGATAGGCAATTGACAGGGATAGGCCAGTCAATATCGCGTGAATAAAATATAGTGCCGGTGATAAAAACATAAATAAAAATTCAATTGGTTCTGTAATTCCCGTTAAGAAAGAAGTAAATGCAAGGCCAAGCAATACCCCCGTCAGAGCTTTTCTCCTTTCCGGCTTTGCTGCTGCAATTATTGCCAGTGCTGCACCCGGAAGTCCGAACATCATGACCGGGAAAAATCCAGCCATAAAGACCCCTGCTGTCGGATCCTTGGCAAGGAAACGATATAAGTCTCCTTTAACAAGCTCGCCTGCGGCATTGGTAAACTCGCCAAATTCAAACCAAACAAGTGTATTCAGGATGTGATGGAGGCCGACAGGAATTAACAGTCGATTTAAGAACCCATAAATTCCAACCCCGGTTGCTCCTGCACCAATAATCCATTCCCCGACATTATTGATTACTTCCTGAATCGGTGGCCAAATAAATCCAAAAATAAACGCAAGGATCAGCATTGCCAGTGACGTGATAATCGGTACAAACCTGCGTCCGCCAAAAAAGCCAAGCCAATCAGGCAGTTTTATATCATGATATTTGTTATAAAGCAGCCCGGCCACAATACCTGATATAATCCCTCCCAATACGCCCATATTGATCGTTTTATCCAATGCTTGGGCACCATTCGTCAATACAAAGTAGCCGACCGCGCCGGCCAACGCTGCCGCACCGTTTCCATCCTTCGAGAATCCAATGGCAACCCCGATTGCAAACAATATGGCCAGATTGGCAAATACGGCATCCCCTGCTGCGGAAATAAACTTAATATCCAATAAGTCCGGCTGTCCTAAACGTAAAAGCAATGCAGCAGCAGGCATGACGGCAATCGGAAGCATCAATGATTTTCCAATGCGCTGTAGAAACCCTAACATTTGTAAACACCCCTTTTTTATTTTTTATGATAATACTCCAAAAAGGCAGCTTTACTTATTTAATAGATATGAATGTACTGTCCGACATATTATTTAGCTGGCCTGAAAATTTTTCAACATTGCTTTCATAAAAAGTGGCTTAGATTAATAGGCTAATCTTATAGCCTTATTCGATGTTTTTAGCTTTCATATTAGAGTAATCTTAATACAACAAGTACTGCTCGCGAACTTCGATAAATTGTTCCAGTCCTTCTTGCCATTGCTTTTTCATGTCCTGGACTGGCCATCCTTCTTCAATCCCGTCACGAATCCAGCCATTTCCGACCAATTGGTCGAAGAAGGAAATGCCAGCACTGTTCTCGGCCCGGAATTGAAACTTGCCTGGATATAGGTCGTGAATCGTTTTGACAATATGGAGGCCTGTCTCGACCGGTTTAAATTCCTCCCGATCCGTTACATGGATTTGGATGCCGTGCGAAAGGACTCCAGCATGCTTTGAGAAACTCGGGTTGAAGGATGCCGGCCTGAATGTAACTCCTTTAAGCTTTAGAGAATTCAGTTCATGTGCCAAAACCTCTGCATTAATAAACGGGGCGCCGATTAATTCAAATGGCTTCGTTGTTCCTCTTCCCTCTGATACATTTGTTCCTTCAATTAAAGCACCACCCGGATAGGCAAGCGTTGTCTCAACAGTCGGCATGTTCGGCGATGGAAGAACAAACGGCAAACCAGTATCATCAAAATACGCCGATCGTTTCCAGCCGTTCATTTCAACAACAGTTAAATCAGCCCCGATACCGTACTCTTCATTGAACAATTTTGCCAGTTCCCCCACTGTCATTCCGTGTCGGAGCGGAATCGGGTAATTGCCAACGAAGGATGCATATTTCGGGTCAAGGACCGGTCCTTCAACCTTTAGTCCGCCGAGCGGGTTAGGACGGTCAAGCACGATAAATGGAATATCGTTTTCTTTTGCGGCTTCCATCGCATAAGCCATCGTATAAATATAAGTGTAGAAGCGGGTTCCTACATCTTGAATATCAAATAGCAGCACATCAACGTTTTCGAGCATTGCCGGTGTTGGCTTTCTCGTTTTTCCGTACAGGCTGTATACAGGCAGCCCTGTTTTTTCATCGGTGTAAAATTCCACATATTCACCTGCCTGGGCGCTGCCGCGTACGCCATGCTCCGGTCCATACAGGGCGGTCAGTTCAACATCGGGATCGCTATGGAGCAAATCGACAACACTGGTCAGATCGGGATCGACTCCGGTTGGATTCGTAATAAGACCGACTCTTTTTCCTTCAATCAAGTCTTTGTCGTCCTCTAACAGCACTTCAATGCCGATTTCCAGCTTCTTGCTCTTTTTGCTTTTACCATATCGTTTCCCTTTACCATCGTCTGCCAATACTCCTGTCAACGACGACAGGACGAGGATTGCCGTCAAAATCGTTACAAGCCATTTTTTCAACTTCGTCACCCCATTTCGATTTATGAAACGATAGTGAGAGGCAGCAGGAAAAAGATTCACTTATCCCTGCCTCACTACCAGGTAAACTAATACGTTAAACCGTGTCCATACCCGTAAAGGACTCCACCATCTACTCCCGGGATCGTAACAGGAAGCTTTCCTGACGGGCTGAATTCTCCAAAAATAGCGCCTGCTGCTGCTTTGAAGCTGGCCGATCGAAAGCCATACTGCGCTAAATAGGCATCTGTGTTTGGATAGGCCATCACATCATAAGGATTGCGGATTCCGAGACCGATGACAGGGCCCGCTGCTGTTTCAATTACTTGATTGACCATCTTCATTTGTGCACTGCCCGGAGATCTTCCAGACACGTTGCTTGTATGGGTTCCGACAATAACGGCTTTTGCATTTTTCACAAGCTCGAGCTGCTCTGGAGTAAGCTTGTAGGCGGAAGATAAGGCAAGTACTGTTGTATTGTCATGATAGGCTTTTATCGCATTGCCAAGGTCGGTGATGTAGGTGCTTCCAACGACGACAATGTGTTCACCGCTATTTGTGTTCAAAGGTAAAACTTGATCATTTTTCAAAAGTGTAATCGAACGTTCAGCTGCTTCTTTTTCGACCTGTTTATGTTCGGCTGATCCAACAACTTCAAGGGCTTCGGCAACCTTTTCTTCGATCGGGACAGGGATCTCTGCCTTAATGATGCCCCGCTTGACTTTTAACGTTAAGATTCGCTCAACCGATTCTTCAATTCTTTTTTCAGATATTTCTCCGTTTCTTACAGCGCCTAACAGGCCGTTTGCAACCTCTGCCAAGCCGACGGGCATCAAGACGATATCCGTCCCGGCTTTGACAGCACGAATGGCCGCATCAACTGGTCCAAAATGGTCAGCGATCGCTTTCATGTTCATCGCATCGGTTGTGATGACACCTTCATAGTCCATTTCTTCCCTCATCAATTCTGTCAGTACCTTATAAGACAGTGTTGCCGGCAAAGCGATCTGTTCTCCCGTCAATTTAGACGTTACTTTTGTATCGTCAATCTTCGGGAACGTCACATGCGCGGTCATGACAGAGTCGATTCCCGCTTCCATTGCCTTTTGGAATGGATAGAGCTCTACCTCCATAAGGCGGGCTTTATCATGCGGGACCTCCGGCAGTCCGAGATGGGAGTCTACAGCGGTGTCGCCATGGCCAGGAAAGTGCTTGGCTGTTGCTGCAACACCTGCTGCCTGAAGTCCTTTCGTATACGCTACCCCCAATTCGGCAACAAGCTCAGGGTGTTCACCAAACGAGCGAACACCAATTACCGGGTTATCCGGATTGTTATTAATGTCCAAAACCGGTGCAAAATTCATGTTAATTCCAAGAGCTGCTAATTCTTCCCCGATTGCCTTGCCGACTTTCCCGGCAATTTCAGGTGATCCCGTCGCGCCGATTGCCATATTGCCAGGCATATCAGTCCCTGATTGAAGCCTTGTTACAATTCCGCCTTCCTGGTCAATCGTCATCAACAGACCGTATTTCTCAGAAGCTTCCGCATATTGGGAAACAAGTTTCGCGGTTTGTTCGGTTGTGACGACATTTTCCCTGAATAAGATCACACCGCCTAAATGATATTGCTTAACGAGCTGCTCAATTTCAGGAAGCATTTCGGTTACATTTGCGCCCTTCCAGGTTCTGAAATCTGGCATAAGCATTTGCCCGACTTTTTCTTCTAGTGTCATTTTCTTAATTGCACGCGAGATCACGTCATACTTCTTCCCTTTTTGTTTTATGAGTAATGGCTGCCAATCGTCTTTTCCACCTTCCCGAGCGCGTCCGTTTCGATTGGTTTTATAGTCGATGGCAATGCTGTCCACTTGTTTTCCGTCACTGGCAATGATAAAGGTCCGCCCCTTTTTGCCTGTTAATGTGACGAGTCCCTTTTCATCGATGGTCGCGACATGTTTGTTCGAAGATCTCCATTTTAATCCTTCTGACACAGTCATGAAATGACCGTCTTCATACACATGAAGTGCCTCGAGCTGAAAACTGTTGCCAACGATTTCAGCATCTGCTTCCGGTACATTTTCAAAAATAATCAGATCCGTTTCTTGCTCCTTTGCTGCCGCTGATTGCGCAGGAATGCCTACCCATAGCTGTGAAAGCATTAACGTTAAAACGATAAAGGTGATGATTCGATTTCTCCGCGTTTGTACCAAGTCAGGTCCCCTCCGTTTTTTTTAACTAATCAAGAAACGGCTTTAGATTTACTATTAAGCCGGGCTTTAATAATCTCTCTCCTGCCATCCTGCACCAGTTAATGCAGGCTTAATTGTTTTACTGCGAGCTTCCTTAATTTTGACGTTATTAATATACCAGCCTCTTCCATTCGTTGACGCGTCTGTTTTGTAACGGAACCTGATAAAATTTGTATTTCCCGGAACATCAAGGTTAACTTTCTGCCAGTCAACACTGCTTCCTGTGGTAGGTTCGCCCAGTTGTGTCCACACTTCCCCGTCTTCAGAAACTTCAACATAACCGAAGTCAAACCCGGTTTCAATCCGGTACCATGTGTTAAAAGACAGAGTTGCAGCTTTTTCAATATTAACCCGTGCTGTTAAAGTCCGATCCAAACGATCCCCATATCCGGAAAACCAAGCTCCATTTCCCCCACGAATATCTACTGGAATTGCATCGGCTACTTGTCTCGCAAACTCTCGTCTAGTGCCATTAGTAGAAACTGTATTTCTTGTCGGATGAACCCGGTTGGTAAGGAGGATCGCAATTGTGTCATTATTCTGGTTAATCACGATTGATGTCCCCGTATAGCCCGTATGTCCAAGCGTAGTTCCTTCCGATAACGCGTCCATAAACCATCCCTGGCCGATCTCCCAGCCAAGCCCATGGTCATTTCCCGGAAATTGCGGGATTTGGTTTTCGGCAAGCAAGCGCACGGTTTCCGCCTTTAAAATTCTTTTATTGCCATAGCTGCCTTCATTCATAAACATATGCGCGAATTTACCAAGGTCACGAGCGGTTGAGAACACTCCGGCATGCCCGGCAACCCCGCCCAATGACCAGGCATTCTCATCATGAACCTCTCCCCAAACAACGCCGCGCGCCGGTGTAGCCTGATATTCAGTTGCAGCAATTCTGTCTTTAAGCGCGGCTGGCGGATTGTACATCGTATCCCTCATTCCAAGCGGTCCGGTAATATGCTCTGCAACGAAAGCATCCAACCGCTGTCCGGATAAACGTTCAATAAGGGCACCAAGTGTGATCATGTTCAAGTCGCTGTATGTATAGGTGCTCCCCGGTGCGTTTTTTAATGGGTGTTTTAAGACGGTTTGAATTCGGTCTTCCCGGCTGTTCCCCTTGGTATAAAGCGGAATCCACGCCGTGAATCCGGAGGTGTGGGTCATCAGCTGTCTGATCGTAACAGATTCCTTCCCATTTTGCGCGAACTCGGGAAGATAGTCTGCAACAGGATCGTCCAATCCGAAAAGGCCTTGTTCATACAGTTTCATAGCGGCGGTTGTCGTAAAAATTTTGCTGATTGAGGCGAGATCAAAAATCGTATCCGTCTTCATTTGAATTGGTTCGTCCACTTCCGTGAATTTATCATCTTCATAACGGAGCGCGTGTCCATATGCCTCATGCTTAACGATATGTCCTCTTCTGGCAACAAAAGCTACGGCACCAGGCATTGCCCGCTCAGAAATCTTTTTGTTGATGATAGCGTCTATTTGGTCAAGAGGTTCCTGGACCATTCCGGCTGCTCTTGGAGAGCCGGGCAACAATACAGGATATGACTTTCCCGGATGATCCCATGCGAACTTTGAATGCTTCTTTTGCTTAAATGGCTTTTTCTCGATTTCATTTTCGTACGTCTTAAAAAAATGACCTGTTATTTCGTCTGCTAAAGCGGGACTGCTGGCAGGAATTAGCATAGCAGTGCACATCACAGCTGCTATCGCAAACATGAAATCTTTGTTTTTCATACTTCCTCCTTTTGAGCTTCAGCTCTTTAATATTGTTAACCAAATTTCCGAAGTGAAAAGGCTTGCAAATCTAATTTCAGATTAATTGTTTTTCTGTATAGATGTCTATACCGCATTAGACCCGGAATGTCTGAAAAATCAGTTTTTTATATATCCAATTACTTAGGATTTTTTACCTGTTTTTGAAAAGTTAGTTTAATAAATTTCACAGAACACTTCTTTAATTGAAAAACGAACAATTAGACAATTGAAAAAGCCGGAAAACTACTCCGGCTTTTTCATCACGTATTTGCATATTTAACTTGTTGAAGTTTTTGCGTACTGGACACGGTGCAAATTCGCAAAAATTCCGTTTTGCTCAATCAGTTGTTGATGGCTCCCCTCTTCGGCAATCCCATCTTCTGTTACGACGACAATTTTGTCGGCATTCTTGATTGTAGCGAGCCGGTGTGCGATCACAAGTGTAGTCCGATTTACGGCAAGCTCTGTTAGAGCCGTTTGGATGATCTGTTCTGTTTCAGTGTCAAGGGCAGAGGTTGCTTCATCCAAAATCAGAATTGGCGGGTTTTTTAAAAACATCCTGGCAATCGCAATCCGCTGCTTTTGTCCGCCGGAAAGCTTCAGGCCGCGTTCGCCAATTTGGGTTTCATAACCATCAGGCAATGATTGAATAAAGCTTTCGAGGTGGGCGCGTTTTGCTGCTTCGATTATCTCCTCTTCGCTGGCATCCAACATCCCATAGGCGATATTCTCTCTTAATGTTCCTGTAAAAAGGAAGACATCCTGCTGGACAATCCCGATTTGTGATCTGAGTGATCGTTTTGTCATATCACGAATATCGATTCCATCGATCGAAATATACCCTTCATCAACGTCATAAAATCTCGGAATCAGAGAACAGATCGTTGTTTTTCCCGCGCCTGACGGACCGACAAATGCAATCGTCTCCCCTGCCACGATATGAAGATCAATTTGCTTAAGTACAGGTTTATTTTCATCATAGCTGAAAGATACGTTTTTAAAATCAATATGGCCATGCAAAGAAGAAACTTCAATTGCATCCTCCGTATCTTTAACATCAGGTTCCATGTCGAGCAACTCGGTAAATCGTTTAAAACCAGCCATCCCTTTTGGATATAGCTCCATTAAAGCACTTATTTTATCAATCGGCTTAAGTAACACGTTCACATATAGAACAAACCCGACGAGCTGACCATAAGAAAGATCTCCGCTGAAACTTAACCAGGAACCGTATACGAGAACAACCAGGGTGATGAAACGCGTCATCATATAGATTCCGGAAGAACTGAAAGACATAATTTTATATGCACCAAGCTTTGCCTTGCGGAATTTTTTGTTGTTTTTTGCAAAACGGTTGATTTCAAATTTTTCATTCGTAAACGATTGCACAACCCGGACGCCTGAGACACTGTCCTCCACTCGTGCATTAACGTCCGCAATATCACCGAACATTCGCTTCCATGCTTTGTTCATGCTCAGATTGCTGACAACAATCAGCAAAATCAGGAATGGGACGATGAGTATTGTTGCGAGAGCGAGCTTCACATTAATGGTAAGCATGATCCAGAAAGCGCCGAAAAATGTCATCACGGCAATAAACAAATCCTCCGGTCCATGGTGGGCAAGCTCACCGATATCAAATAGGTCGTTTGTAATCCTGCTCATAATATGGCCAGTTTTGGTATTATCGAAAAACTTGAATGATTGGCGCTGGACATGCTGAAACAGCTGCTGCCGCATATCGGTTTCAATATTAATGCCGAGCTTATGGCCCCAATAGTTGACGATAAATTGCAAGCCCGTGCTCACAATATAAAGTGCCAGCAATCCAGCACTGACAGAAACAATCGCTGACCAATTTCCAGTCGGAAGCAGCGAGTCTACAAACCATTGCACAGCAAGTGGAAATGCAAGCTCTAGCACGGCCACGACCACAGCACTGCTAAAATCAATCACGAAAAGTTTTCGATGCGGGATATAATATGTAAAAAACCGCTTAATCATTTGGGTTATTCTCCTTTTCACAGTTGCAAACATACTAGGATTATAGGGCTGTCAGGAATTTTTTTCAAGGATTCTACCCATATGTTAATCTATTAATTCAGCAAAAAGCAGCCAACACGGATTGGCTGCTCTTAATGATGAGAATCCTAACAATAATAAATCATCGATTTTCGCCCACACAGCATTAAAAAGCAAAGTTTTTTCCCTCTTCCAATATGAAGGCTTTAACAAGTTCTGTTGTTGCTTCGATATCACGTATATCAACCACTTCTACAGGAGAATGGGCGTACCGTGAAGGAATGGAAAGGACACCGGTTGGAATTCCTTTGTTGGAATAGGTGATTGCACCGCCATCTGTTCCAATCCCGGGAAAAACTTCGAGCTGGTAAGGAATCCCTTGCTCCTTTGCTAGCTTAACAAGCAAATTCTTCACCGTCTTATGTACAATTAAGCTGAAATCCATTACTTTAATCCCGGTTCCCGCTCCAAGAGAGAGTGACTGGTCCATCGTTTCTTCCGGAGTGTCGTTGACCGCAGTCGTATCAACGGCAAGTGCAGCATCTGCAAATAAATGCTCGGCTGCTGTTTTGGCTCCCCGCAAACCAACCTCTTCCTGTACTGCAAACAAAAAAATAAGTTCGCCGGCAAAAGAAACCTCTTGCAGCTCTTCTAACACCTTTACCAATACTGCACACCCTGCCCGATCATCAAGAGCTTTTGAACGGACCAGCGGCCGTGATTCCGGGCCGAAAACTTGGAATTCCGTTCCCCATGTAATCGGTGTTCCGACTTCGACGCCCATCTCCTCCGCTTCCTGTTTTGAAGATGCCCCAATATCAATATAAAGGCTGCTGTGTTTTCTGACTTTAGCGGGATCATCAAATTTTACATAATGGGCTGACATCGTGCCAATCACACCGGACAGTTCACCTTTCTCTCCCATAATTCGGACAGGCTGGGCAAGCAGGATCCGGTCATCATGGCCACCCAGTTTTTCAAAGCGCAGTAAACCATTCGCTTCAATCTTTTTTACAATAAAACCGATTTCGTCCATGTGTGCAGTTAACAATAGAACCGGCCCCGGTTTATCACCTTTTTTCCTGGCGATAACATTGCCGATTGGATCAATGAAAACTTCGTCTGTTTTATCTTTTAAGTAATCTTGTAGAAAATAAGAAACAGAATGTTCATATCCGCAGGGCCCGGATAATGATGTTAATGTTTTTAAAAGCTTAAGCATTCAATCTTCCCCCAAAGAAAATTATTTCTATACTCGAAATGTTGTTACGTAAAGTATTATAGGTTATGAATTTTCAGAAATCAACACAAAAAGACTGGAATTGTTGCAATGCTTCTTTGGGTAATTCGCTATTGAATTTTTTTCTTGGTTCAAGATTATTTTTGATATGATTGTCATTAATCCTTTTGAACTCCGAATCTCGCATTGATTTGGCCGCGGAGCATTTGCTTTCTAATTTTTCGATCCTCTTTTCTGCTTTTGCTTTCCATTTCCTGCTTGATCTCCTTCGTGGTAACTCCATCTTCTCGTTTATTGGCGATATCAATTAATCGTTCCACGTCAGCGAATGAATATTTTCGGTTCCCGCGCGCCGATCTTTCTGGAAAGATGAGCTTGCGGTCTTCATAATAGCGGATTTGTCGTTCAGTAAGTCCCGTCAGCTCACTGACAACACCAATCGTGATCACTTTTCTTTCTTTATAAGATTCATCCTCCATTCGCTTTTCACATCCTCTTCTATAACATTTATAATAATTTTACATTTTTCCTATAAGAAAATTTACCTTTATGTAAGATAATCTAACATAGATTTAAAATTAGTGTTAGATTATCTTACGCAAATGATGTTGAACAAAACATTTTTTATTAAAATAAGAAAAACGTAAGTAAAGGGGGTATGGTCAAATGCCATTTTTACGTGAGGCGGTTGAAAAGAAACGGAGAGAATTTATTAGCATCCTAATGAACGCGGGTGTGTTGAGGAACTCCGATAAGGAATATCAAAAATGGACATTTACTGAGCTGAAAACGGAATGCAAAAGGCTCCAAATAAACAATAAAAAAATGACTAATCGGGGCAGCATCATAAATAAAGAAGAGGATGATCGGAGATGAACCAGAAGGAAACGCTCGAGATTGTGAAGAAAATTATTGAACTTGACTTGCTTCGGGATGAATATTGGGAAAGCTTATCGGAAAAAGCCGGGGAACATGCATTTGAGCTTTTACGAATAGCACAAAATAGCTGATAATTTTATAATGAATGGCTTACTAAAGAACGGACAGTGCGTCCGTTCTTTTTTCTCATTATTAAAATTTTGACATTAATGCGAATACCGTGCTGATCGCACGGTCATATCTTTCTATTTTTTGTTAACCAATTTAACAAATTCCTTTTGAATAGGGTATGGCAAATGTCACTGCATCAAGAAACGATTTATGGCATTCTATTTTTGCCAGTCCCATTAAGAGAGGTTGATCGTGATGGACGCTCATAAACAGCGGTTGTTTCGCAAACTATTTAAACTCAGGGTTAGACAAACCCGAATGATGGAAATAGAAGGTCCGGTCAGTCCAAAATTTATTCAGCTTTCGAAACAGATTGATCATCTGCTTGATAAATATTTAAAAAACAACAGGTGAATGAATGAATTTCATAAAGCAATTTTTAAATTGAAAGTAGAACAATTATTTAAAATTAAGACAGCATGATTCGTTTTCCACGGGATACTCTTGTTTATTGCAGACAACTTCATTTGTTTTTCGGTTTAGCTTATTACTTTGTGAATTTACTCGAAGGATGAATTCCTTTTCCACAATCTAAAACGGGGAAAGTCCAATTTTTATACGAGATTGGCGGCTCCTCAAGTTTTGACGACATATAGATCGCCCCCGTAAGCAAACGAAATCCGTCCCGTTTCCTCTGAAACAATGAGGGCAAGCGCGTCTGTGTGCTCAGTAATCCCGATAGCAGCGCGATGCCTCGTCCCGATTTTTCTCTTTGCAGGCTTATTTGATATTGGGAGAATGTTCCCCGCTGAAAGAATACGGTCTTGAAGTATTACCGTTCCCCCGTCATGAAGTGGATTGCCCGGATAAAAGATTGCTTCAAGCAGCTGCTGGCTGACCTTTGCGTTTATTTGGATTCCGTTATTTATTAACGCTTCAATCGGGTTGCTCCGCTCAACGATAATAAGCGCTCCATGCCTTTTAGCAGAAAGCGTGTCCACCGCCTGTGCAATATCAGAGAATTCATGCGTATATGGTTCTAAATATGACTTTAAGTAATACGAAGATGAAATTGTTTGTACATCCGCCACAAGCGAGGCTAATTTTTCAAAATTAGAGAGAATGCAACAATCCAATTCATCAATCGAATTTTCAATTTCCGACACACTGCTGTGAATTTCACTCAAATACCGTGCGACATTTACCCTGAATTTCAGCGCTTCTGCATCCATTTACCGTCATCCTTTCATTGCCTAATACCCATTATATTTTCCTCCCTGTTTAGAATTAAACTCGCTATTAATACGATCGCATTTCAAAAGTTTGCTGTGAAGTTGACGATATATTTGAAATGTTGACGATAAAGGGGGTGAAGTCGATGATATATTTCTAAAGTTGAGGATTAATCAGACAAAGTTGATGATATACTTGAAAGTTGATGATAAAGGGGTCAAGTTGATGATATATTTCTAAAGTTGACGATTAAGTAGACAAAGTTGATGATAATTCAAAGCCACTAACAGGAGGATTGATGAAATGATCATAAGAAAACGTGAAATTCCACTGATTGTTCAAAAGTTGGAAGCCTTACAGCGGCGGACGCCACCTGATCACACTAAAATTCCAATTATTAAAGAAAATTTGTCTAAAAGTCTTGCTGGATTTAAAGGCGAGACTTCAATTGATTTCCCACTGAGTTTCCTTCCAGAAGAGAACTACTTCATTTTGCATGATCTTCGACTTCATGACCAGCAGCATTACTTCCAAATCGACACATTAGTTTTAACTCATACCTTTTTGTTGATCCTGGAGGTAAAAAATATAACTGGTACACTAGTTTTTGATCAGGTGTTCCATCAGCTTATCCGAAAAGTGGATGAAAAAGAAGAAGTCTTCCCGGATCCATTAATCCAAATCTTCCGGCAGGAGTCTCAGCTCAAAAAATGGCTGGAAAATCACCGTTTACCAGACATTCCGATTGCTTCTTTAGTCGTTGTTAGTAACCCATACAGCTTTATTCGCACCACACCAGAAAATATAAATCCTCAACAAAAAATTGTACACCGTGATTTTCTCCCTCAGAAAATTAAGCAACTTGAAAATCTTTATCACGAATCAAAAATTTCGGAAAAAGAGCTTAAAAAAATAATTCGTCAGCTCGAAAAGCAGCATACTCCCCTTGATCAATCCATCTTGAACCGCTACCAAATGACAAAAGATGAATTAATCAAAGGCGTTCATTGCACAAATTGTTACTATCTTCCAATATTTCGAATCTACGGAACCTGGTATTGCCCTGCATGTAGCCTCAAAGATAGAAACGCTCACCTTTCATCCCTAAAGGATTACTGCCTCTTAATAGGGTCTACAATTACAAATAGCGAATTGCGAGATTTTTTGCAAATTTCCAGCCCTTCTCTTACAAACCGGTTACTCAAGTCTTTGAACGGAACATATGAAGGCATGAATAAAGCGAGGGTTTACCGTTTACCTTTTAAAGATTAATAATAATCCCTACCCTGTCAGCACCTTATACGCCTAACAGCCAAAATAAATCCCGAAGCCGATCATTGATAAGCCGGATAAGACCGAGATCGCCATTAGAATGCGGTGATCCAGGTATCTTTTCATGCTGCTTGCGACGGCCGCCATCGTTACATCCCATATCAACAGGCCGATGAAGATCGCAGAACTATACATAATCAGCTGGCTGTGGCCGTAGGAGGCTGCGGTTTTAGCGAGTACGGATCCGTAAATGCCAAGCCAAAATAAAATCGTCAATGGATTTGAGATCGACATTAAAAAACCGGATAGGAACGATTTCGAGTACGATTCGTTGAATCTTGTCCGGTTTGCGATTGGTTTTCGAGAATTGATGAGGCTCTCGATACCGGTATATGTGAGGACGAAGCAGCCAAACAGCCAGAGAAACGTTTTCATAAAAGGTGTCTCCAGGAAATGGACTACGCCGATATAGACAGCAAGCATGTATATTCCATCTGCAACAACCGCTCCGACCCCGACAAGCCATGCATGCAGAAATCCACTTTTTATTCCTCTATCTAATTGGGCTGCGTTGACCGGTCCGATTGGTGCCGCAAGCGATAGCCCTAAAAGTATATAACTGAAGAAAACAGTCATCAAGCCATCCTCCTTTTTTTCTTGTCTTTCATTTTTATTCGGAGGCACAGGCTCGTACAACAAATTTACGTAAAAAGTTTAAATAATCCATTCAACATTTTTTGTAAAAACAGGTTTAAAATCAACTAAAAAAGGAGTAATAATATCGTATTGAGGTGGTAAAATGTCGGGGTTTGTTAATCAATTTGAAAAGCCAAAAGGGTTATTAGGAAAAATAGCCGGGAAAATCATGTTTTTTGAAAATCGAAAAATCAACAAATGGACAATCAACCATTTGGACATTAAGCGAGGCGATCGCATTCTCGAAATCGGCTATGGTCCTGGCTATGCGATAAAACATATCATGGAAAAGTATGAGCAGGTCAAAATCGATGGAATCGACGTATCAAACAAGATGAAAACGGAAGCGGAGAAAGTGAATGAAGAAGGGATAAAGTCAGGCAAAGTCCAGCTCTACACTGGCGATATTGCTGAATTCGAGGCGCCCGCAGATTATTATGATAAGATCTTTTCTGTTAATAACTATCCGCTCTGGGAAGAACCGTCCCAATCTCTTAAAAATGTACTCGCGATGCTTGCCCCCGGCGGAAAAATTGCTTTTACCGTCCAGCCCCGCGAAGAAGACGCTAACAACGGGACAGCAGCCAAATTAGGTAAAAAAATTAAAGCCGACCTTGAAAAAGCCGGCTTTCAACAAATCACTGCCTTTTATAAACAATTTCGCCCGGTCCGAACTGTCTGTGTGACAGCATTGAAAAAACCGTAATTATGCAGTGCCGACCGTTCTCGCTGCTTGTATTAACTGTTCAATGCTCTTTAAATCATCAGCCTCAAACAAATCAATGATTCGGCTGCCGACAATGACACCATCGCAATATTGAGAGAACTCTCTGACATGGTCAGGCGTTGAGATTCCAAATCCCGCCAGCACAGGCTTGTTGCTCGCTTCTTTTACTTTCTGGAGATAGGCTCCGATTTCTGTTTGGAATCCACTTCGAGCTCCTGTAATGCCTGTTACGGTGACGGCGTAAAGAAATCCATTTCCTTTCTCGGAAATCTCTTTTATCCGTTCAGGCGGACTTGTCAAAGTGACAAGGCGGATCAGTTCGATTCCCGCTTCCTCTAATTTTGGTGCAATCAAATCTTCCTCTTCAACAGGCAAATCGGGGATAATACAGCCATCAATACCTGCCCTGGTTGCTGATTCAATAAATGAATCCAGCCCATAAGCGAGAATTGGGTTCATATAGGTCATAATTAAATACGGGATTGAGACCTCATCTCGAATTGTTTCTAAAGCCTCTAAAACACCTTGCAGCGTTGTACCCTTTTTCAAAGCGCGCAGTCCCGCCCGCTGAATCGTCGGACCGTCTGCGACAGGATCGGAGAATGGGATGCCAAGTTCGACGGCGGTTGCGCCGCATTTTTCAAGAAATAGCAGTTTTTCCTTTAACGATTCGAGTCCCCCGTCACCAGCCATGATATACGGGACAAAAGCTTTCTCATTTCGGTCGTTTACTGCTGCAAATGCTTTTTCCAATCTGTTGCTCATGATTGTTTCCCTCCCAGCACAGCTCTTACTGTTTGTACATCTTTGTCTCCCCGGCCTGATAAACAAATGACGATCGCTTCGTCAGCGGCCATCGTTGGCGCGAGCTTTAAAGCGTATGCTACAGCATGAGCGCTTTCGAGTGCCGGAATAATACCTTCCAACTGCGACAACAGCTGCAGCGCATCAAGTGCCTCGTCGTCGGTAATTGATTCATATGTGACCCTTCCTGAATCACGCAAAAAGCTATGCTCAGGGCCTACTCCCGGATAATCCAATCCCGCCGAAATCGAATGAGCTTCCTGAATTTGCCCGGCATCATCCTGGAGCAGATACATCATCGCCCCGTGCAAAACACCCGGCTTTCCCTTTGTGAGTGAGGCTGCATGGCGTCCGGAATCGAGCCCGGCACCTGCAGCTTCGATGCCGTAAAGACGGACATTTTCGTCCTTTATAAACGGATAAAACATCCCCATTGAATTGCTGCCGCCGCCAATACAGGCGACAACGGCTTCTGGCAGTTTGCCTTCTTTTTCAACATATTGGGCTTTTGTCTCATTCCCGATCACGCTTTGAAAATCACGAACGATCATCGGAAATGGATGCGGACCCATCACAGAGCCTAAAATATAATGCGTGTCATTTACATTGGCTACCCAGTACCGGAGGGCTTCATTTACAGCGTCCTTCAATGTTCCGCTCCCCGATGCGACGCTGATAACCTTTGCCCCAAGCAGTTCCATCCGGAAAACGTTAAGCTCCTGGCGGCGAATATCTTCTTCGCCCATGAAAATGACGCACTCAAGATTTAGGAGTGCACAGACCGTTGCCGTTGCAACCCCATGCTGGCCAGCCCCCGTTTCTGCAACAATTTTCTTTTTGCCCATTCGGACAGCGAGCAGCGCCTGGCCGATTGTATTGTTGATCTTATGGGCCCCAGTATGGTTCAAATCTTCACGTTTCAAATAAATTTTTGCACCGTTTGCGTGTTTCGTTAAATTTTTCGCTAAATATAAAGGCGTTTCCCGTCCGACATAATCCGTAAGCAAATCACGAAGCTCGTTCTGAAAAAATTCATCGGCAATCGCTTTGTGATATGCTTGTTCAAGCTCCAAGACAGCTTGCATTAGCGTTTCTGGAACAAATCTTCCGCCGTATTTTCCAAAATGACCCTTCTCATCCGGTAATGTGTATGTCACTATGATCATTCCTCTCCTGCTTGTTTTGCAATCGCAATAAATCTGTTGATTTTACTTATATCTTTCTTTCCGTCTGTTTCAACGCCACTGCTGACATCAACCATATAGGGATCAACTTTTCCAATTGCCTCGGCAACATTGTTTGCATTCAGTCCCCCGGCAAGTATAACCTTTGTTTCACTTTTTGACGCCTCGGCGGCAAGCTCCCAATTAAATTTCGTGCCGTTTCCGCCACGGTACTTCCCTTTCGGACTATCAAGAAGCACGTATTCAGTTTCATACCTCACCAGTTCTTTCATATCTTCAGAGGTGCTGATACTTATCGCTTTTACCACCGGAAGGCTGATCGCCTTGCAGAATTCCGGTGATTCGTCTCCGTGAAGCTGAATCAGGTCGAGCTTGGCCGTATTCGCAATTCTTTCAATCTGTTCAATCGTTTCATTAACGAACACGCCAACCTTCTGGACATGACCAGGCAGGATTGCGGCGATGGCGCCTGCTTGCTCGGGCGTCACCCTTCTGCTGCTTTCAGCAAAAACAAATCCGATCGCATCGGCACCAGCCTTTACTGCGGCTTGAGCCGTTATACTATCCGTTATTCCGCATATTTTTACCTTCATCGCTGCTCCGCCTTGATCATCGGTACTTTCATGCCTTTTAATTGTGCTTCCAGCCCACCGGCAGCCATCAGCGCTTCTCCAACTAATATTGCATTTGCACCAGCCCGGACTGCTCTTTCCGCATCAGCCTTTGTTTTCAATCCGCTCTCGCTGACTAAAAAGGCACCAGCGTTTAAAATTTGTGGAGCGAGCGTTTCGGTTACTCCGAGATCAACCTTGAACGTCTTTAAGTCCCGGTTGTTTACGCCAATCAGCTTTGTTCCGGTTTCCAACGCAGTATCGAGTTCTTTGTCATTATGCACTTCTATTAACACTTCAAGGCCGTTTGCAATACTATAATTATATAATTCTTTTAACTGGTCTTTTTCCAGGGCAGCCGCGATTAACAAAATGATGTTGGCCCCGGACCGTTTTGCGAGCTCTATCTGTGAGCTGTCGATCATAAAATCCTTGCACAAAATTGGGCTATCCACCGCTGCCCTCACCGCCTCAAGGTCAGCAAATGAGCCTTTAAAAAAGCTCTTATCCGTTAAAACAGAAATTGCGTCTGCCCCGAATTCTACATACGCGCGGGCTTGTGCCTGCGGGTCCGCCTTGATATTAATATCGCCTTTCGACGGTGAAGCGCGTTTAAATTCGGCAATGATCCTTAGTTCATCTGCCAGCTTCAGCTTTTCGAGGAACGATCTTTTATGATAGGTGTCTTGTCCGCGTTTTTCCTCAAGGGCATGCTTGATTTCGCCGAGTTCCCGATGTTTTTGTGCGATTATTTCGTCTAAAATCGTCGCCATCTTAAATCACCTCTTGTTGATAAAAACGTGTTTTTTCAATTAATTGTTCAAGCTTATCAAGGGCAGCGCCAGAGTCGATACTCTCTGTAGCAAGCTCAATCCCTTTTTTGATTGATGCTGCTTTTCCGCCGGCATAGATGCCAATCCCGGCATTTAAAAGAACCGTATCGCGGTAAGCTCCTGTTTTCCCTTTGAGAACAGCTTGTAAAATTTCAGCATTTTCCCTGGAGTCCCCGCCCTTGATTTCCTGATTATCATATTGCGACAGCCCTGCTTCTTCAGGAAGAAGAACCTGCTTTTTTATTTCACCGGCATCAAGAATAACTAAATGGTTCTCTCCTTGCAGCGATGCTTCATCCATATGGCCGGCCCCGCTCACGACAACGGCGCGCTTTCTGCCTAATTTTTTTAACACATTTGCAAACATTTCCGAAAAATCACGGCGGTATGTTCCAAGCAATTGATAATCCAAATTAACCGGGTTAGTGAGCGGACCGATTAAATTGAAAACGGTCGGGATCCGCAGGTCTTTACGGACTTTCATAATTTGCTTGATTCTCGGGTGGACATTAGGCGCGAACAAAAAGGCAATCCCGATTTTTTCAAGCATCTCTTCGGTTGCTTCTACCGACGAAGCAAGATTTACACCAAGCTGTTCAAGGACATCGGCACTTCCCGTTTTACTGGAGACACTCCGGTTGCCGTGCTTGGCAACCGTAATTCCGGCACCAGCAATCACAAATGCTGAAGTTGTGCTGATGTTGAAGCTTTTCGAGCCATCGCCACCTGTACCGCAGTTATCCAGGACATCGTTAAACTTCTTTTGAAAGGGCAAGGAAGCGTCCCTCAGTGCCTGGACGAGTCCCACGATCTCATCGACGGTTTCGCCCTTCGTCTTTAAGCTGATTAAAAATGCCGCAATCTCGCTGTCTGTAATATCATCCGAAAGCAGCTGGAGAGCTGCTTCCTTCATTTCTGCTTCAGTTAATGAATCCCGTTCAGATAGCCTTTGAAGATACGTTCTCATCTTCAAACTCCCTCCCTATTTCGCTCAAAAAATTTTTTAGTATCTGCTTTCCAAGTCCTGTGCCAATTGACTCAGGATGGAATTGCATCCCAAATAACGGGTACCCTTCGTGTTTGACCGCCATGATTTCCTGATCATCCATGGAGCGGGCCAGGATTTGAAATTCTTCTGGCAAGGTGCCGCGGCTGATTACGAGTGAATGATATCTCATCGCTTCGATCGGCTGTGACAAATATTGAAATATATAAGTACCCGAATGGGTCAACTGTGAAATCTTTCCATGCATAATCTTTTTAGCGACGTCAATTTTTGCCCCGAATGCATAACCGATCGCTTGATGCCCTAAACAAATGCCGAGAATCGGAATCTGTTTATAAAAAGTTGTGATCGTTTCGATGCAAATGCCGGCTGCCTCGGGACGGCCCGGACCTGGTGACAGGACGATCGCTTCCGGCTTTAGTTGTTGAATTTGCTCAATGCTGATTTCATCATTGCGGACAACCGTAACCGTTTCACCGAGTTCACCGAAATACTGATAAAGGTTATAAGTAAATGAATCGTAATTATCAATTAGCAATATCATCTTGATCCTCCAAAAAGGCCTTTAGTTTGTGAAGCGTTTCTTCGTACTCTTTTTCCGGGGAAGAATCATATACAATTCCCGCTCCTGCCTGGATATATGCTTTGTCGTTTTTAATAAGCATCGTCCGGATCGCAAGCGCAAAGTCGAGGTTGCCGCTGGCGGAGACATAGCCGACCGCCCCTGAGTAGACGCCTCTCTTCACTTCTTCAAGCTCATTAATGATTTCCATCGCCCTGATTTTCGGAGCTCCCGAGACAGTGCCGGCTGGCAGGCATGATATTAATGCGTCGATCGGTTTATAATTTTCGTTAAGCGTTCCTGTCACCTCGGAAACTAAGTGCATCACATGCTTGAATTTTTCAAGCGCCATATATTTATCAACATGGACCGTGCCAAATTCGCAGATCCTGCCCAAGTCGTTTCGGCCCAGATCGACAAGCATGCGATGCTCCGCCAGTTCTTTCTCATCCACAAGTAAACTATTTTCGTGCATCCTGTCCTCCTGCTCCGTTTTACCACGCGGCCTTGTACCGGCGATAGGGTTTGTAGTTACTTTTTTGCCGTTAGCTTTAATCAAGCTTTCAGGCGAAGATCCCGCCACTACATAATCTCCAAAATCAAGATAGTACATATAGGGGGAAGGATTGCCGACTCTGAGCTTTCGATAGAATGAGAAAGGATCTCCCGTGAATGTTGCCTGCAGCCGCTGTGAAAGAACGACTTGAAAAATATCGCCTTCTGAAATGTACTTTTTTGCTTTTGCAACCTTTTCGATAAAATCGTTTTTGCTGATCGAGGCTTTGAATGCTGAAAGGTTTGCGTCGTTTGTAAGCTTTGTTTCCCCACCCGCCAATAACTCGGTTTTCCTTTTCGCTATCCGATCCTTTAACTCGTCAATGGTCGTTTCTTTTCGTAGCGGGGATGCGACAATTGAGATTTTTTGTTCAAGGTGGTCAAAGACGATCACATCTTCATAAAACATAAAATGAACCTCGGGAATACTCAGCTCATCAGGCAAGTTTTCGCCGATGTTCTCGTATTGTCGAATGACATCATAGCCGGCATAACCAACAGCCCCGCCCGCCAGTGGGAAATCGGCTGCTCCATTTTCCGGCAACAGTGATTTTAATACTTCAAGCGGCTTTTCATGTCTTAGCTCCTGCCCGGTCTCAGTCTTAATGGTTGTTCTATCTCCATTGCCGGTAAGTTCGAAGACCGGATCTGTTCCGATGAAAGAATATCTTCCTGAAGCCTCATATTTAAGCGAACTCTCCAATAAAAATTTTTTTCGTCCTGATAACCGTTGAAAAATTAAAATCGGTGTGAAGGTATCCCCCTCTAGTTGTTCAACGATTAGATTCTTATTCTCCAATAAACTTTTCATCCACCCAAGCTCCTTTCAACGCTGTTTCTGAAAATAAAAAAGTCCCCTATACACACGCGAAGGACGTGTATATAGAGGACGATTATGCTGGACCGTGGTGCCACCTCAAGTTCGGAGCCGTAATGGCTCCCTCGTTCAGATACAAGCTAAACTCGGAAACAACTTTAGAAACGAATACGCTTCTAAAGAGGAATACTCCAGCTCAGCCGATATCCTATCCTTTTAACGGTGGAAGTCCGTGTACCCCTACTTGGCGTTCAAGGCACCTCTCGTAAGGCCATTCAGCTGACTTCTTGTACCGGGTTCCACCAATCCCGGCTCTCTGGAACGAAGATCGATCAGCTTACTCTTCTTACTCAGCGATTTATTATCAAATTTTCAACACAAAAAGGGCCTCCCGTCAACAAAAGGACGAGAGACCCGTGGTGCCACCTTGATT
This sequence comes from Bacillus canaveralius, assembly GCF_002860125.1. GTDB lineage: Bacteria > Bacillota > Bacilli > Bacillales > Cytobacillaceae > Bacillus_BJ > Bacillus_BJ canaveralius. Next base: position 20,350 of record NZ_PGVA01000043.1, on the reverse strand, counting down.
AGCTAAAATTCAGCTCACTTTGCGACATCAAAGCATTTGCTTTAATATCTGTCTCTTGTAACGATGAGACTGTTCGCCAAAGCCTACTTTTCGTAAAGAAGTTCGGTTCGGAGGCTCTGAAGTCCATTCACTCTTACATCGACACTGATTTGCACCAACCATCAGCTCTCTGCAGTTTCCGTAAAAGTTACTAATCTTCGTCATCGCCGTACGTTTGATTTGTTGTTTTCAATAATAATTACAATCATAAAAAATGTCAAGAAGCAAATTCTATTTTTTAAAAATATTTACGCTTCTTAAAACACAACTTACAACTGCTCCTTTTGCAGTTCTCTTTTAAGCTTTTCATGCCAAACAGATGCCAGCTCTTCAACCTCAAGGATTTTTTCAATCGCCTCTTTGTTTTTCCTGTCATGAAAAAGAGTCTGATTGGCAAATAAAATCGATACCTTTTTTTCGTTTTCTTCTACCAATTGCATATGTGAATTCTCAAAAACCATTCCTTCTTCCAGGACCCGGAAAAAATATCCTGTATATCCTGTGTCAACTATTCTTTTTAACAACTCGTCGATGGCATTATGCTTCGAAATTGTTGAACATGGAACCCGCCCCTGAGAAATTTGGACAACTGCAGTTCCCAGTTTGTAAATATTTCCTATGTATACATCCGCTTCTGTCATTCCCGCAATCGTGATATTCTCCCCAAACGCAGGCAGCTGGAGCGGGATCTTGAACTCTTTTTCCCATAGAGAATAATGTTCGAAAGGATAAAGACAAACTGCGCGCTCGGGGCCGCCGTGGAACTCATGATTCGCGACTCCATCGCCAATAAACCCTTCTTTCGTTAACAGCACCTCTTGAATCGGTTTCTTGCAGATTGCCGATTTTTCCTCTCGTCCCTGCCATCGGAAGTCTTTTGGTTCTCCGACTGACAGCGATATGATTGGTGCAGCGTTATGCATCTTTATCACCCCCATGTTCTTTTTCGCCGCTTAAGCCGGTTTTTCCTTCTTTTTTTCATTGGGCTTATTTATAATCGCACCTGTTCCACAAATTTTTTATTACAAAAATGCAAATAGTAAACTTATGTAAATGAGTAAATTTCTCAATGTATTAAGCTACACCGAAAAACGAATTTAATTGTCTAAATAAACGAGAAGAATTTAGTATCAAGCGAATAATACTGTATTAATTTTAAATAATTGTTCGTTTTTCAACTAAAGAAATGCTTTTGAAATTTATTCAAATATAAAGGCGGAATATCATGAAAAAATCTCGTAACCAGCTTTCATCCCCACTGCAAAGCATCGATTTACATAAACAAAGATGGGCGATATTATCCATTTCTTCGATCCCATTGGTGATGACTCTCGGCAACTCAATGCTGATTCCCGTATTGCCCGAAATGGAAAAAATAATGAATATTTCCCCTTTTCAATAAAGCATGATTATAACGGTCTATTCAGTTGTTGCCATTTTTCTTATTCCGCTCGCAGGTTACCTTTCCGACCATATTGGCAGAAAAAAAGTGATTATACCGAGCCTGATTATTGCAGCAATTGGCGGGCTAATTTCCGGCTGGGCTGCCTGGAAGATGAATGACGGCTATTGGCTGATATTAATTGGCAGATCGCTGCAAGGAGTAGGGGCTGCCGGAGCTGCACCAATTGTCCTCCCTCTCGTGGGTGACATGTTTAAAACAGATGACGAAGTCAGCAGTACTCTTGGCGTCATCGAAACTTCCAATACGCTCGGCAAGGTGTTAAGCCCGATTTTGGGAGCATTTCTTGCCGGATTTTTTTGGTTCGCACCATTCTTTGCAATCCCGGTCTTTTGTACAATATCAATTATCTTAATGTTTTTGCTTGTTAAAACGCCGAACAAAAATGAAAAGGGAGTTCCAGTTAAACAATTTTTCTTTAACGTAAAAAAAATATTCACGGATAATGGAAGATGGCTTTACGCTATCTTTGCAATTGGAATGATCTTAATGTTTGTCCTCTTCGCGGTACTGTTTTTCCTTTCCGATATTCTCGAAAAAAAATACGGGATTACAAATTTAAAAAAAGGCCTGCTTCTGGCAGCGCCATTAGGTACGCTTTGTCTGTCATCTTATCTGACCGGGAAAAGAATTAAAGAAAACAAGGTGTTGATGAAATGGATTACATTTGGGGGAATCCTTTTGCTTTCCGTATCAATTGGCATGTTGAGTTTTTCAAAGCAGCTTGTATTTTTGATCGGAATGTTTTCCCTAAGTGGCATTGGAATAGGAGTCGCCCTTCCCTGTATGGACGCTCTGATCACCGAAGGAATCGAAAAAGAAGAACGGGGCACAATTACTTCCATTTATAGCTCGATGCGTTTTATCGGGGTGGCTGCCGGTCCGCCTGTCATGGCGATATTGATGGAACATGCACATAATTGGATCTTTTACCTACTGGGTGGGGTTAGTTTTGTTGCAGCTCTAATCGCTTTCAAGGAAATAAAGCCTGATAAAGAACAGTGAACAAGCAAGGTCTAGATCTCGACGCGCCCGGCCGTGATCAAAACGGATATAAAATATAACAACTGTGACCTCTGCAAAACGTTCAGCTTCCTGCAATCCGGATTAATCGTGACATTCTCGGCGTTCTATGTTATTATTTTAGTTGAAGATTGCATAAAATATAAACGACCGCAAGTGTTGCTGCACCTGCGGCGTACCATAGTCGTTCCCATAGGGGATCGGCCTATCTCATATTTAAATAGACCTCTCCCTCAATTTGCCGGTCAAGGGAGGTCTATTTTTTTTGGTTGAAGGTAATCACTGCGACGATTAAACTGGCAAAAGACAACATCATCATCATCGCTTCAAAAACCGACATAGCATCACCCCCTTTCGTACGGGGCTAGCCGACCACCCTTGAGAAACAAACTATCGCCTCTATAGTATAACACAGATTCGTCCTATGTATAGAACAGATGTTCTGTTTTTCTGCAAATTGAGACTATGCTCCTATCCCGGAAACTTAAAAATTACCCATTCAACAAAGCTTGACCGTTAGCACATTTATTTTTTTGAAAGTGAAAAGTCTTGCTTACCTGCGGGATGCTGGTTCATTCAGCTTCAATTCTTGGCTTTCCCGGATCACACCCTGGCCTTTCTAATGAAGCCGATTCGGCTACCTTAGTTAAATAATAGCATTCTTCCCGATACATATGGTCTGCCATCAATGGAGCAAAAGTTCCCAGCGCCTGTGCTGACAGCTCTAGCTCTTCAAGCTCGTTGAGAAAATTCATAAACAGCTGTATTTCCAACGATACTTCCTTGTTCATACGAGTCAATGCCGGAAACGATTCAAGGTTCGTTCGCAAATAGCCGGTCATTTCAACGGCCTTCAGATAAAATGCTTCAAAATCTTTAACATACATCATGCTTTTTGCCTTTAGCTGTTTTTCAATCTGGTCCAGATTGTCATTAATGGCACCTGCGTGTCCGGCAGCATCCAGAAACCAAACGAGATGATGATGCAGTTCATGGAATATTGGCGGTGTCTGCCCATTTTTTAAATAATCGAGAACTCGTATATATTCTTCTACTTCATTAACCATATGGTTAATAAATGTTGGGGATAGGCTCATCTTTATGTGGCCTTGCAAATGTCTGGCAAGTAACGAAAGCTTGAATTCCCGAATTTGTTTCGCTTCGCGATCCGCTACGTTACTTAGCTCGATTAAATCGCCTGCATTAACCCTCTCTAGCAGTTGGTCAAATCGATAGATAAAAGAATCCGCCTCCTCGACATCCTTTGTTTCACTTGGTGCGAGCGAATCGTGAATAAACCGGCTGTGATCCCCAAGTACTTGCAGCCAAAACCTGTGTTCAAACCGAGCTGAACTCTGAAAAGTGGAAGCCACGCTATCTCTCCTTTCTCACTGCCTACATTGATACTTATCTTTTTACTTATGTATTTATGACAATGAAAATTTTATAAATCGATCCGAGTCCAGCCCCGGCTCCAACTCTTTAAAATGCCAACTGACAATCATCAAGTTTTAGATTTTGAACAATAACGTGTTATTCTTTTGTTAGGATGTTTTTTATAATTGAACTACAGAAGGTATTTTTTGCTGTGATTGTGGGGAAATGATATGGTCTTGAATCTTAATCCAAACATTGGTTTTAATTTAACATCGATTTTACTGGTTCTTGTTCTAATTCTGAATTTCCTTTTTGCTATTTTCGTCATTTTTCGGGAACGCCGTGATGCCAGCTCCACATGGGCCTGGCTGCTCGTTCTTTTCTTCATTCCCGTGCTTGGATTTATCCTATACCTGCTCTTCGGCCAAAACTTAAGCCGCTACCATCTCTTTCAATGGGATGACAGAAAAAAGATCGGCATTGAAAAAATGCTCTGGAATCAATTGCATGAGTTAAGAACGGAACAATTCCACTTTCGTAATAAAGCTACAGAAACAAGCAAGGACTTAATTCATATGCATTTATTAAATAATGATGCTGTTTTAACAGAAGATAATAGCGTAGAAGTTTTTACCGACGGGCAGGAAAAGTTTGCGCGCCTTTTTAAGGATATTGCAGCTGCGAAAAATCATATCCACTTACAATATTACATTATCAAAAGGGATGAACTCGGAAAAAAGTTGATCGATGCACTGACTGTCAAAGCTAAAGATGGTGTAAAGGTCCGGGTTTTATATGATGATCTCGGATCAAGGACGATCACAAAATCGTTTTTGAAAGAATTGCGCCAGGCCGGCGGAGAAGTCGAAGTATTTTTCCCTTCAAAACTGCGCTTGATTAATTTGCGTCTCAATTACCGTAACCACCGCAAACTGGTCATCATTGACGGGAAAATTGGCTATGTTGGCGGTTTTAATGTCGGCGATGAATATTTAGGCCTGAATCCGAAGTTTGGCTATTGGCGTGACACTCACTTGCGCATTGAAGGCACAGCTGTTCACGCTGTCCAAACTCGTTTTATTCTTGACTGGAACCAGGCTTCTCATAACCGGGATATCGCTTACGCGCCAGAGTATTTCCCCGAGGAAATTGGCAGGGGCTATGTTGGGATGCAGATTGTGACGAGCGGTCCTGATTCTGAATGGCAGCAAATTAAAAACGGCTATATTAAAATGATTTCTTCCGCCAGGAAATCGATTCTTATTCAAACACCTTATTTTATCCCGGATGCAAGCCTGTTGGATGCACTACAGATTGCCTGCTTATCGGGAATCGATGTCAAAATCATGATCCCTAATAAGCCTGACCATATGTTCGTTTATTGGGCGACCCTGTCATATATTGGGGAACTTTTAAAAGCAGGGGCAACCGTTTTTATTTATGAAAAAGGTTTCATCCATGCAAAAATGCTTGTCGTTGATGAGCAAATTTCTTCTGTTGGTACAGCAAATATTGATGTTCGCAGCTTTAAGCTGAATTTTGAGGTCAACGCATTTCTTTACGATGAAACAATCTCCAGAAAGCTTAGCAGTATTTTTCAAGAAGACTTACTCGTTTCGAACGAATTGACGCTGGCCAGCTATCAAAGCCGCTCTGCACGGGTCCGCTTCAAAGAATCCGTGTCAAGGCTGCTGTCACCGATTTTATAAAGGAGCAGATCTGAGATTAAAATGGTCTCAGGGTCGCCATCATCTGTCGGGATTATCCGAGCAAAAAAGGCATATCCCAACGGATGTGCCTTTTTCACTCCAGTAAATTTCCTTCTGCAGGAATCGGATTTTCTGTTAACAGACGGGCAAAATGAACAAGATTATATCCAGTTGTACTTACCGACTTCATCGTATAGTCATTTTCCCAGCCATTTGCTTCAATATATGAAGGGCCTGGACCCGCTTCCCCGACCCAGTAAGTGTCAACATTAGGGGGTAGCGTAAATCCAATATACGACAATCCATAAAGGATCGACCCCGCAGCATGCTTGGCGCCGTCTTCATTCCCGGTAACGACAACACCGCCGACTTTATTGTAGTAGAGGGATTGGCCCTTTTCATTTGTCATACTGCTTGCCCCAAATAATCTTTCGATTGCAAGCGTCGCAATACTGCTTTTTTCTCCAAGCCAGATCGGTGTTCCAATTATCAGTATATCAGCCTCTTTTACTTTTTCAAAAATATCAGGCCACTCATCATCAATACCTTCATTAGCTGAAATCCCGTATGCGATATTATAATCGGCCAGTCTGATCATTTCAGATTGAACCTGTTCCTTTGTAAAGATTTTTTCGACCTCGCGCATTAAGCTTTCCGTATTGGATTCTTCAGGGCTTTTCTTTAATGTACAGTTCAGAAAAATTGCTTTTAATGGCATAAACATCCTCCTTCACGATACTCTGTATCATTTTAACCTTTTTCTTAAAAACAAAACGAAATAAGCGGGGATTTAAGGAAGATGCCGCTGAAGTTTGTAAGTCAGCCTTCTGCTGGTTGTCCCTAACTGAAACTAACTGTGTTGGCTGTTTTTCGAGATGAATTGTTCAGTTCTCTTTAAAATCATTAATCTTATATAAGCAAAAAACTTCATCCCAATTCCACTTTTCATAATACCAGCTGCCTAATTTGATATTTTCTATCCACTTGATCTGATTTAAGTCATCGCGGTTTGACGTTAACACATCTCCCCTTTTTCTATTCGTCCTAATCCAGACTAATTGATCACTGTCCCTGTTATATTGAGGACGAAAGTCTCCTTCTTTTTCCAAAGGGGTCGTAACCTTTTTTTGTTCATCGGTGTCAATATTTACTCTGTATAGACTCGGCATTGGCCGTTGTTCAATATCAACAAGATCACTTTCATATGAACGTGAAGCGATAAGCAAATCCCCATTTACCCATGTGAAGTCACGATCAGCAAATTTCCCCGGCGTATAATTAATGGTTTTCTTTTTGTCGATGGCTGTGACATTTAAATGTTTATTAAGTGTCGCTGTCCGGCCAACCCCTTCTATATAAGCTAACGTATTGTGATTTGGCGCCCATTGAAACCATCCTTCGTCAGATAACATTTCACCAATCTTTTGAAAATGCTGTCCATCACGTGAAATTATACAAAGAGTATTGCTATCAGCTGACATTGATGCAGTGGGGACTAGCTGAAAAGCGATCCAGGCGCCATCAAATGACCATTTAAATTCGCTCGTGCTGATAAAATAATCATCTTGTCCCACCTTTACTGTATAAAAATCGTGCGATTCAGGTTGATTTATCTTTTTGTTGAACAGTATTCTAGTCAGTCTGATATCCGAAAAAATATTTTTATTGGCTTTAGAAGAGGTTAACAACCCACTTCCGTCCGGAAGCCATGAAAAATTTTCGATTCGGGAAGCAATCTGGTGGATTTTATCTATTTTAGCTGCATCGGCGATATGTAAGCTTGTCGCGGTTTGATATGCTAACGTGTTCTTGTTTGGTGCCCATTGAAAATTATTGCTAACATTCGAGTCTATTTTATAGTGCTGATTCAGTTTAAGATCATAAATCCAGAGTGAGCCTTCATACAGCGGTTCATTTTGTTTCTGGTCCTTTAAATAAGCAACATAGCTGCCATCATAAGACCATTTAGGATATCTTACAAATTCGCCGTTTGTAATTTTGGTTTCCTGTTCGGTTATTTTAATCCAGAGGTCATTATCTCTGATAAACGCAGCTTTTAGCTCATTCGTTGACTCTGCCCTGACAAAAGAAAGAGGGTGAATAATCCATGCAAAAACAGTCAGTGAAAGAATAAATGTTTTCATATTCGTCTCCTTCCATTATGACTCAGTTTCGCTGTTAGTCTTCGCATTTATCTTTTTCCTAACCGTGTCCCCTTTAAATGAAATACCTCTATCCTTAAAGCATCGGGCGATTAATTTATGTAGAAAAAGGGCTCACCCAAAGTTGGGAAGCCCTTTTCGTGTTTCCTATTAAGCCTTTACAGGTTTCTTTAAGAACCCGAGCAGTAATGCAGATACCACCGCACCTGCGATGATTGCAACGAAGTAAAGGAAACCGTTGCCTTCAACCAGCGGAATAACGAAGACTCCTCCGTGAGGTGCTCTCAGTCCTATTGAGAACATCATCGATAGGGCTCCTGCGATCGCAGACCCAGCCATAAGTGAAGGAATAACGCGAATCGGATCTGCAGCTGCAAATGGAATCGCACCTTCTGTAATGAATGATAAGCCCATGACATAGTTGACTTTCCCTGCTTCTCTTTCCTGCTTGGTAAACTTATTTTTGAAGAAAGTCGTCGCCAGCGCAATCGCTAGAGGCGGTACCATACCTGCGGCCATAACTGCAGCCATTGGTTCATAGACACCGCTTGTGAGCAAGCCTGTTCCAAACACGTAGGCTGATTTATTGATTGGACCGCCCATATCAACAGCCATCATTAAGCCGAGCAAGATACCAAGCAAAACTGCGTTTCCAGTTCCAAGTCCTGTTAACCATTCTGTAATTGCTCTATTCATCGCTCCAACTGGCTCGTTGACAAGATAAAGCATAATAAATCCAGTTATACCAATTCCGAGCAACGGATATAAAAGAATCGTCTTGATTCCTTCAAGAGACGCTGGCAGTCCCTCCAGTAGTTTCTTTAAACCCACAACCAAATATCCAGCCAGAAAGCCGGCGATCAGTCCACCCAAGAACCCGGCGCCACTTGTAGCAGCCATCAAACCGCCGACCATTCCAGGTGCAAATCCAGGCCTGTCGGCAATGCTTAATGCAATAAACCCTGCAAGTACCGGTATCATCAAGCCAAAAGCATTTCCTCCGCCAATAATGCTTAATGCTTCAGCAATAGGATTGTAGGAAGGATCTTCGGGATTGGCAGCATTATAGCCAAATACAAACGATAGCGCGATTAAAATTCCGCCCCCAACGACAAATGGAAGCATATTTGACACACCGTTCATTAAGTGTTTATAAATACCCGTTTTTGCGCCGCGCTTCTCTTCATTGTCCTCCGATTTTCCAGCACCGCCCTTGAAAATAGGTGCATCCTGGTTAACAGCGCGGGTGATTAGCTCTTGAGGCTTGCGAATACCGTCGGCTACAGGCGTTTCGACCACATGCTTTCCGCGAAAGCGCTCCATTTCAACAGAAGTATCTGCAGCGACGATGACCGCGGCTGCGTTTGCGATTTCTTCCGGAGTCAGAACATTTTTTGCCCCGCCAGATCCTCGAGTTTCCACCTTAATGTCAATACCCATTTCAGCTGCTTTTGCTTTTAAGGAATCAGCGGCCATGTAAGTATGAGCAATACCTGTCGGACAAGCTGTAACAGCGACGACATATTTTTTTGTAGTCGAAATCGTTTGTTCTTCTTGTTCATCTTCGCGATCATAGCTGTCTATCAGATTGATCACATCATCTTTTGTTCTGGCCTCCATCAGCTTTGCGCGGACTTCTTCCTTCATTAAAAGAGTTGAAAGCCGCGATAAAGCTTCCAGATGGGTATTGTTGGCTCCCTCAGGAGCAGCGATCATGAAGAACAGATGGGCCGGCTGGCCATCCAAAGACTCATAATCCACACCCTCAACCGATTTGCCGAAAACGATTGCCGGCTCGATAACAGCTTCCGTTTTGGCATGGGGAATCGCAATTCCATCGCCGATTCCAGTCGTGCTCTGCTCTTCCCGTTTTAAAATTGCCTCAGTAAATTGAACTCGGTCCGAGATCTTTCCGGCTTTCGCGAGGACTTCCACTAATTCATCCACAGCCCCCGATTTTTGGCGGCTGTCCATTGATAGCAAAATTGTTTCTTTCGTTAGCAGCTCTGTAATTCTCATTTTTATCTCTCCTTTAAGAACTCCTTAATCACTACTTGTGGCAATAATTCAGCAACCTTTTCCGGGGTGCATAAACCGATCGAAAATGCGGTAGCGCTGCCGGATGCGACACTATATTGAAATGCTTCTTTAAAATTGTTGGTCGTTTCATATTTTGCAAGAAAACCTGCCACCATTGAATCTCCTGCGCCAACCGAGCTTTTTACGTCTCCTTTAGGCACTTCGGCAATGTACGCAACATTTTCATTGATAAACACGGCTCCTTTTGCAGCAAGTGACACAATGACATTTTCCGCGCCCATTTCGACGAGTTTTTGCCCGTAGTGGATTGCCTGTTCACAAGTTTCGATAGTTGCTTCAAACAGGTCGCCAAGCTCGTGATGATTGGGCTTAATTATGAATGGCCGGAATTTCAATACATTCTTTAGTAAGTTTCCCTCTGCATCGACTACAAACCGCGCTCCATTCGCACTGCATATGTCAACAAGGTCTTCATATGTCGATTCCGGCATAGTTGCTGGGATGCTTCCTGCCAACACAAGCAAGTCTTGTGACGACAACTGACGCACTTTATTTTTAAGTGCCTGATAATCCTCGTTTGTAATCAGCGGGCCTTTCGCATTAATCTCTGTCTCTCTATCTGTTTTCAGCTTGATGTTGATTCTAGTATCTTCGTTTACGCGAACAAACTGTGAAGCAATGTTTTCATTTTGCAAGTAATCTTCAATAAATTGTCCGGTAAACCCGCCGATAAAACCTAATGCCTGGCTGTTTATGCCCATTCCCTTTAAAACTCTTGAAACATTAATCCCTTTTCCGCCGGGGAATTTTGTATCGTTTATCGTGCGGTTTAAAGCTCCAACGTTTATTTGTTCAAGTTCGACAATATAATCAACGGATGGATTTAATGTCAGTGTATAAATCATGCTGTCACGACCTTTATCGTTGTTTTACTTAAAAATTGCTCTTCATTTTCCTTGTTTAATTGATTCGTAATGATAGCCGCCTCGTGCAAGTCGGCAATTTTCGCAAAAGAGATTTCCGAAAACTTTGATTCATCTGCAAGCACAAACGACTCACGCGACAAAGAGATCGCTGTTTTTTTTATGAGTGCTTCTTCCTGATCAGGAGTAGTATACCCAAATTGCGGATGAATCCCATTCACCCCCATAAAGCATTTATCAAAGCGGTAATTCTCCATGCTGGCAAGAGCTCCCCTGCCGATGATTGCCTTAGTTTTATGTTTAGCAAAGCCGCCGATTAAAAACGTGTTGATTTCTTTATCAAGCAATAAATGAATGTGCATCAGCCCATTTGTGACGACAACGATATCGTTCGGTAAATATTCGATCATCGCCATTACGGTAGAACCGGCATCAAGATATATGCAATCACCTTCTTCGACCAGGCTTGCAGCATATTGAGCGATCTGTCTTTTTTCATGAAGGTTTTTGAAGTTTTTTTCCGACATGCTTGCCTCTTGCAGTTTTCCTTGTAGTCTGGCAGCACCGCCGTGAACCCTTTTTAAGAACTTCTCTTGCTCCAATTGGATCAAATCCCGCCGAATCGTCGATTCCGAAGTATTAGTTAACTCAACTATCTCCTGAATCTTGACTACATTCCTCTCCTTTAACAATTGAAGGATCAAGCGATGACGCTCTGGTGTCAGCAAGTAAACCACCCCCTTAACTCGTTTCTCTTTATGGTTCCATCTTACTGTAACCGATTTCAAAAATCAATCATTATCATTCATTTCCTTTCATATTTTTATAGTTTTTGAATGATATGATTGATTTTATAATTTTCTGGTTATTGATTTAAAAAATAAAACACACCATCGTTTACAGATAGCGTGTTTGGTTGATAATTTCTTTTTGTTCCGATTCCCTTTTACGACTCATTTTCATTAATTTTTAGTTCCGACAATACTTCGTGCTTCGATGTTAATGGCTGCTTACAGGCGAAGTTCTCACATATATAGACGGTTAATGAACGATCGGCGAGTGGCCGGTATCCTCTCTCATAGATTGTATGTAAACCTTCATCACTCGCTGAAGTGACCACAGCCAATTCCGGAGTATATTTTGATCGCAGCTCTTCGAAAAGTTCAAGCCGCTGTCTTGCTTCTCCCACAATCACGACTTCTTTCATCGGGAATTCCTTCAGCAACAAAGATTGCAATAAAAATGTATGCCCTGATCCGTACGCTTGGATATCCGGCTTAAACACCTTCAATATTTCATCAGCCATATCAAGCCATTCAGTGTCACCTGTAAAATGGCCAAGCCTCAAAAGATTAACGGCTGCCACACTGTTACCCGAAGGAATCGCCCCATCATAAGCTTGCTTTTCCCTGACGATGAGTGACTCACTGTCCGCTCTTGTAAAAAAGAAGCCCCCGTCTTGTTCATCCCAGAAAAACGACCGCAGCTTTCTGGCCGTTTCAACGGCCTTGCTCAAGTACTCCATATTCGCTGTACCTTCATACATTTCAAGATAGCTCCAAAGCAGAAAAGCCCAGTCATCCAAATAGGCCAGGTATTTTGCTTCCCCATCCCTGTATCGGGCAAGCAATTCACCGTCAACGACAAGCTGCTTTTCAATAAATTGCAGAGCTTTTTCAGCTTTTTCAAAATACGCTTCGTTTTGCAGCGCCTGTCCGGCCTTCGCGAGCCCAGCAATCATCAGTGCATTCCAGGCTGTTAAAATTTTATCATCTAAATGCGGATAGACGCGCTGCGTACGTTTTTCAAGTAGCACTTTCCGAAGTTCCTCAAGCTTTTGTTTTCCATCTTCGGTGCTCAAGCCAGCTTCTGAGAATGTTTTGGCCATATTGCTTTGAAGCAAATTCGGGATATTTTCACCTTCAAAATTTCCATTTGACGTTATATCGTAGATTCTTGAGTAAAACTCCCCATTCTTTTCTCCAAGCAAATCTATGATCTCTTGTTTTGACCAAACATAGTACTTGCCTTCAACCCCCTCACTATCCGCATCGATCGCAGAGTAAAAAGCTCCTTGCTGATCGGTCATTTCCCGGTCAACAAAAGTGACAATTTGCTCGACAATTTCCTTATAGCGGCTGTCATTGGTCACCTGGTAAGTCTCGGCATATGCGTAAAGAAGCAAGGCATTGTCATACAGCATTTTTTCAAAATGCGGAACGAGCCATTGTTCATCAACAGAGTAGCGGGCAAACCCAAATCCGACGTGATCATAGATTCCCCCATCCGCCATCGCATTTAAAGTTCTTTCAACCATTTTCAAAGCTATTTCTGCATCTGTCCATTTGTAGTATTTGAGCAAAAATATCAGCGTGTGCGGCATCGGAAACTTCGGGGCATCGCCAAAACCCCCATAGATGCTGTTAAACCGGTTCGATAATTCCTGATAAGTTTTGTGAAGGACATCTGCAGAAAGCAGTTCTGCCCCGCTTCGCTCTGCAGACAGCCGCAGCGCTTCGGTAGCCTCGGCTGCAATTGTATCAATTTTATCCCGGTTATTTTGGTACTGATCATAAAGCTGGGTGATGACTTCTTTGAAACCGGGTACCCCATACTTACTCTCAGGAGGAAAATAAGTCCCGGCATAAAACGGCTTTTGGTCCGGTGTAATAAACACATTAAGCGGCCAACCGCCATGACCCGTCATCAGCTGGCAAATATTCATATAGATCGAATCAATATCAGGGCGTTCCTCGCGATCGACCTTGATTGAAACAAACCTCTCGTTTAAAAGCTTGGCCACTTCTTCATCCTCGAATGATTCTCGTTCCATAACGTGGCACCAATGACACGTTGAATAACCAATGCTTACAAAAACGGGTTTATTTTCTATTTTCGCTTTTTCAAATGCTTCTTCTCCCCAAGGGTACCAGTCGACTGGGTTGTAGGCATGTTGAAGTAAGTACGGCGACTTTTCCTTGGCTAATCTATTAGGTTTATTGTTCGTTGTCATATGGGCACCACCTCCTTTTGTTCTTCTGGAATATTTTTGGTGTTGACATTCAAAGCTTAGCATACACACAATAAAAAGAAAAAACCCATGCCTGTAAAAGCAAAACAGAAGATCGAAATTCAAATCAAATAATTATTCGGATTTAGGGGTCAATATGATAAACATCGAGTATAGAGATGGGCTTTTATTCATTTCTTTCGTGGAAACTCAATTGTGATTGAGAACATTGTCATTGATACGGGAGCCGCGGAAACGATCTTTTCCCCCGATGTTGTTGAGGAGATAGGAATTTTTGCTGAACTTGACGATTATGTACATTCTTTTTACGGTGTCGGCGGCAGCCTTTATAACTTTTTTTCCAAGCAGGTTGACGGCGTAAATCTTGGGTCGGTTAATCTCAGTAAAGTGAAGTTGGATTTTGGAGTCATCGATCCTCAAGGTCATATAAATGGACTTCTCGGCCTTGATATCCTTATGAAGTTAAATGCTGTGATTGATTTAAGGAAATTGGCGTTATCATTAGACATATAAAATAAAAGACCGGAGTAGTTAGCACCGATCTGCAAATAATAGGAATCGTTCAAGAAATTGTTCAAAAAATCCCCGTCTTATTCCTTTTCCCATCTACTTATACGCTGATGTATGAATACTCGCATATTCTCTTGGAACGGTAATATTTAAACCATGTATATTTCCAAAATCAATGTAAACAACGTTAACAATTGTATCTCCCGAGTTTAATATAATCAACTTTTTTCGAGAAACTATATTCCTCTCCACCAATCCCTATACTGCTGACTAATCTATCGCCGGGCTCAAAAAAAATGTCTATTTCATCTACTTCATCTACAACAATGATAGAATGGGCAGCACCTGTACCGATAACAACATTTTCGATAACCTTGTACTTCCTTTTATCCTATTTCAACTGAAGTGGATATCAAACCGTTCCCATAACACAATTTCTTCTTCTTAAGCCTCGCAAACCAGATGTCTTCCTAACTTCTATGACAAGTTCTTCATTGTCTGTATGATAGACAATAGTATCTTTTCTAGCATTTATAAGTTCTTTTGTAGCTTCTTGTGAATCCTTAATAGGACGAACTAAAGCAACATCATCGATAATCTTTTTATTACCTACCATACGAGCATTTATAACAGACAACAATACATATTGATTAGGATAAATTTCCCGGACTTCTTGCCACTTCATTAGATTTCACCTCAATTTTCAAAGGTTTTCCTTTATCTAATTTTATTGTAATAGTTGTAAATTTTTAATTCAACGGATTTCCTTTATCTTTTTCCATATGCCTTCTATACTTCCTCATTACAAAATCCCCTTCCACAATTAGCTACCCGTAAAAGGCAGATCTTTGAATCGCTTTACTTTGCTTCTGATAACTCGGATCCGTACAAAGAGAACTTTTTGTCAACTAAAATAACATTTAGGTTGACATATGATAACTAACCGATTTATCTTTAGATTATGACAATTCAAGGAGGGATAAGATGAACAGGAAACTTACTACTTTTGATTTAACCCTTGTACCATTATTTGTTGCGCTAATGTGTATAGGGGCAAACATTACGTCAATCGTGCCATTTATGGTCGTTGGCGGTGTTCCGATTACTTTACAAACGTTCTTTGCTATCTTAGCGGGTATTATTCTGGGAAGCCGTTTAGGAGCCATTGCCATGATCGTTTATGCATTGGTCGGTCTGCTCGGAATACCAGTTTTTGCAAAATTCGGAGGCGGATTTGCACATATTCTAAGTCCTACCTTCGGCTTTATTATTTCATTTATTTTTACAGCTTATTTCGCTGGAAAAATTGTTGAAAAAAGCAAAGCGGTTAGTACTTATATCATTGCATCCTTAGTGGGAATGATGATTAATTACGCATTCGGAACAAATTGGATGTATTTTGCTTATAAGCTATGGGCAGCAGCCCCGGAAGGTTTCACCTATACAATGGCATGGCTCTGGATGGTTGTTCCGCTTCCGAAAGATATCTTCTTAGCTGTCTGTGCTGGATTATTAGCCCACCGTTTAGACAAAACCGTTCTTTCAAAAGGCCTGTTTAAAAGAGCGAATCGTTTAGCATCTTAATCCAAGGAGGACACTATGATGGAAAACTGGAAACAGCTTGCATTTGATGTTTTAAAGGGCAGAGAAATTTCCGATGAGGAAGCATTCAACATTCTAAATTGTCCCGATGAGGAGCTTCTTGACCTGCTGAACAGCGCTTACTTAATCCGTAGATTTTACTATGGAAATAACGTAAAACTGAATATGATCATTAATACTAAATCAGGATTATGTCCGGAAAATTGCGGTTATTGTTCACAATCGAGTGTTTCGACTGCTCCAATTCCGAAGTATAGAATGGTAGATAAGACGACTATTCTGAAGGGAGCCGAACAAGCGTACCAGCTTAATGTTGGCACTTACTGTATTGTCGCAAGCGGACGCGGTCCGAGTGATAAAGAAATCGATACCGTTGTCTCCGCCGTTGAAGAGATCAAAGAGAAATATAATCTTAAAATTTGTGCCTGCCTCGGCCTCATCAAACCAGATCAGGCAAAAAGATTGAAAAATGCCGGAGTCGAAAGGTACAACCATAATATCAACACATCTGAAAATCACCATGAATCCATTACAACCTCACATACATATCAAGATCGGGTAGATACTGTCCAACTTATAAAAGAAGCCGGAATTTCCCCCTGCTCCGGTGTTATTATCGGAATGAAGGAAACTCAGCAGGATGTCATCGATATGGCCAGGAGCTTAAAAATTTTAGATGCTGATTCAATTCCAGTAAATTTTCTGCACGCTATCGCTGGAACACCATTAGAAGGTGTTGATGAACTTAATCCGCGGTATTGCTTAAAGGTATTATGTTTAATGCGGTTTATTAATCCTTCAAAAGAAATTCGCATTTCCGGTGGCAGAGAAGTTAATTTACGCAGCCTGCAACCGCTAGGATTATATCCTGCAAATTCTATTTTTTTAGGAAACTACTTAACAACAGAAGGACAGGAAGGCACAGCAGACCACCAGATGTTAAAGGATTTGGGATTCGAAATTGATTTTATTAAAGAAGAGGCTGAAACTGCAGCATTATAAGCTTTGCGGCTGTATTTTCAAGGTAATCATTTAGCTTTCATTTTTTGCCACTTGGCCTAACCTGAGATATTTTGTCTGAGCGATAGGCCTTTCTTGTTTTCATAATGCTATCAGGAGCTTTGAAAACTACTAATATTCGTGATAATGTGTTTGTATTTAACTTGTTAGAATCTCCTGCGTCCTCACTTCTTTTAGGAGCGTTCCGTCATACGTATGTCTAGCGTAAGAGTACAGAAAACCTTCCCCTTAAAATAGAGGCAAAAAGCTTACTCTCTAATCGAAACTCCCTTTCTTAAATTGAAAAAGACTATTTTTGCAGAAAACAGAGAATATCACAATAGGACCAAAGTAGAGATCGAAGTTTTAATCTGTTTAAAAAGAACAACCCGGTCATCGAACCGGGTTTGTTCCATTTTCCCTTCTACTATGGTTCATTAGAAACCACCGCTCCATACAGATCAACTTTAGGTGCAAGAACGAATTCATTATTTAATTTAGTAACTCGACTGCCAGCTGAAGCTATGATAGGTTTTGGCTGTGCTTCCACATAGCCGGTAAGAGCATCTAAATCCACCGGGCCTTTTACTCGGTTTTTGCCGTTAGTAAATGCTGTGAAGTTGTCTTTCCCCATAGCCAGGAAGGTATTGACGGCCACTGAATATTCAGAGTCAGGATTGATCTTTTCACCAGTCGGTAAGTAAATGTCAACCACTTTTTGTCCGGCTGGTAATTCGTTTGACCAGGTATATTTCAGGCCGGAAATTTGCAGCATACGCTTCTTGGGAGACCACTGCTGATTTAAAGCATCGCGCACTTGAGAGCCAGTCATAGTTAAACTCATTAAGCGGTTGCCGAATGGCAGCGCAGTAAACAATTCACCCCATGTAATCGGTCCTGCATCAAGATCCGCACGAATACCAGCCGATTCAATAAAGGCAAAGTCAGTGTTCATCGTGTGCCGCATGCTGTCTGCAATTAGCGTACCAAAATCAGATTCTCCAGCTGCGTTTTGCCCTCTTGTCAGCTCCACTCCGGTTTCACCAATTTTTTCATGAATCGTCTCGCTAACATCTTCTTGATATGCGGCGACTATTTCAGTCATTTGGCGATCCGCTTCGATTGCATCTTGATAGGTTACGATAATTTCCGCTTTTTTTTCGATTATATCCCCGGTTGCAGCGTCGATAACGAGGTCGACATCGGCAAATGCCGTTCCGGCGGAATACGCTTGGACAAGCAATTTGCCATCCACTATCGAGTTCAAATAGGTGTGGTTATGCGCACCAAAGATTACATCTACTTCATCATCGACTTGTCTGGCAAAATCAACAATTTCCCCAGTCGGTTTCGACCCATCGATCTCGGATTTTCCTGGATTGTGGGCAAGCACAACAATTGCTTCTATACCCTGATCCTTTAACTCTTTTGAATATTTATTAATGGCTGTCACTTCATCTGTGAACTTAACATCTTTAACCTTGCTCGAATCCAAAATATTAGGAGTATCAGAGTATACGACCCCGATAAACCCTATTTTCTTCCCCTTAACTTCTTTAATAACATAGGGATCGAGTATTGTTTTGTTCGTATCTTTGTCAACTACGTTTGCAACGGCGTATGGAAAATTTGCACCTTGGAATTCACCGTACCTTTTTGCTGTTTTAGGATGTTTGCCTCCATCGATAAGACGCATCATTTCTTGGACACCTTCATCAAATTCGTGATTTCCAACGGTGCCGACATCAAATCCTAGTTCATTTAGCATATGAATGGCCGGTTCATCCTGCAGTAATGCGGATGATGGCGAGCTTCCCCCGACTGCATCGCCTGCATGGACCAGCAGTGTGTTAGGATTTGTTCTTTCTCGTTCCTTTAAGTATGCAGCTAAATAATCCGCCCTCCCGGCAGGCCGATTGTTCACTTTTTTGGATGTATCAATCTGCCCATGAAAATCGTTGATCCCCAGAAGCTGCACCTCGATGTTCTGTTCAATTGAATGGGAAGTTGATAGGGAGAATTGGGAGATAAATGTTGTTGCTAACAGACTAACGAATAGTACAGCTGCCCTTTTCACGAAATACCCCTGCTGTGTATTCTTCATTCTGGCGCACCATTCCTTTTCAAGAATTAATGTACATCAAAACAAATGAGAATCCTTTCCCTATAACTGCCCTCCTCTTCATTTTTGGGAACAGATGTTTACTGCTTATTGTCCGAACTCAGGTGACAATAATTCGCACTGATAGTATTGGCAGTGCATCCCTCTATGCTTCAGAGTATAAAATACTATTGTTATGCATGTTCGAACACAGTGTAATTTTATTGAAAAATTTTTGTTAAGCTTTGTTCGTAGTTATCTGCTTACAACGTGATAGAAACCAAGCGTAATTTTACATACTAAAGCTGTGGTTGTTATAACGAAAGAACATTGTCGAGTTTTCTATTGGAGGCGAACGCGCGTGGAACCTACTGGATATTGGACTTTTTTTTCAAACCCGAAAATGTGGGCTATTGATGAGTTTTTATTGTCAGGTGAAGTTTATGATTTATTCTCGGTGGCCCGTTGGCAAAAAGACTGGTTTAAAAAGGGCCAGCTGGGGGTTATTCGAGTGGGGCATGATCAAAGGACAAAGGAACAATTAAACGGAAAAAAGCGCTTAAGGCGAGGGATTTATGCAATCATCGAAATCCTCGGATCCCCGTTCCTTTCAATTTCTGGAGATGAATTATGGTTAGAAAAAGATGAAAAAGAAAAACCAAGATATAGTGTCGAAATTAAGTACTTACAAAACTTGTTAAGAAGGCCAATATCTTTGGACCATTTTAGAGAAGAGGAGTCACCTGAGTACGATAAATACCTTGTCCACGGTTTTCAAACGGCTTCCATCCCCCTTAATCCGCATACTTTTGAAAGTATAATCAGCAGTATAGGTGGTACCGAAAAGCTGGAGTTTGAATTTTTTAATACTCGAATTCGCCAATACGAAGATATACATTTTTTAGAGCGAACTTACATACATGGAGTTCGCGAAGTAACAGAAGCGCTCAGTGTATATATTGAAAAAAGCCATGTTGCCCTGGACTATCAAAGGTCTTCAGGGTTTAAATGTGAAATATGTACTGCACTTGGCATTGAACCGTTCTACTTTGAAACACCTAATGGCGAATATTATGCAGAGACACACCATGTAATGCCTAATCCGCAAACTTATGATAATTCTATTTCCAGCCTGAGTCTCATCACGGTTTGTCCTAACCATCACAGACAATTGCATTATGGCAAAGTGAAATTATTGGAAAACAACCATGAAAAATTTGCGTTTGAAATCGACGATGAAATCGTGGCGGTTCCAAAAGGTTTACAAAGTTTTCAAAAGTTAGTTGAAGAATGAATTATACATAAGTGCCAGTATGAGTAAAATGTTTGTAGGAGAAGAATTTCCCTTCTCATCCAGATAATGGCGTAGCCG
>NZ_PGVA01000042.1 GCF_002860125.1 Bacillus canaveralius | reverse complement strand
CGAAAGTAAGTAGAAGGCCTTTGAGGTCTGGCCAGTAAGAGTAGTACATTTGGCGAACCATTCTGATGTATCTTTCTCGAACGAGAGAAATTGCCAAGATGTACTTGGAACAAAGCGGAGAAGTTAACATTCCTGAAATGGGGATTGTTTGTAAAGATGAAAATAAACGTGCTGCCATATATGAAACATTGTACAATTGGACAGTAAGCTTCAGAAAGATTCTTGAAAAAAAAACTGGCGTACACCTTGATATGAACCCTCATAGTTTCAGACACAGCTTGCTTGAGAATTACGAGAATGGAAACGCACTCCAGTTTTAAATTGGAGTTAAACCATTATTATTCTTTGGTACATCGGTCCCTGGTTATAATACTCATCGTACATCTTATCAAGTAGTTTCCAGCGTTCTGCGTTTTTCAAGTTTTCATGATCTCCAGAACTTGCTCAACTGTATATTTTTTATCCATAAAAAAATCGTCCTTCATTATTTTGAAGTCTGTTCAAGATTCTTTCATGATTGCCTGCTTTACCAGTTAGATATTCAACATCTTTATTCAAGTCTTCCGTATTCTTATCGATGCGTTTTAGAATTGCACAATCGTATCGTCATTGGAGCCGAAAGCCAGGTTAGTGATGTTCTTCTCTTCTTTTCAACTTTATCGAACCGTTGGTTCATATCGGTTCTTAGTTGCTAAATAGCTTTTAAAGTTTGGTCCACTTCGAACACTACTTATAGAATAATTATACACATTTTATAATGTCTGAATAGCTTATTTGGACCCCGTATCCTCATTCATTTTCGTATGTATCATATTCAGAGACGTTTCGAATTCTGAAACCAACTCTTCATAATTTTCAGGATCATGTTTAGAAATCTCAAAAGCTACGTTCTGCCATTCAGAAAATTCTTTGCTCAATCCAGCTTCTTTGATCTCGTTTTCGAAATAGTTAATATAACGCACTACGGAGTTGGATAACTGTAATTCAGCGTTTCGATCATCTGCATATACACTACGGTATTCACTTCCATCAGTCCAATCCCTTTGCGTGCTGTTTACGAATCCTTCAAGACTATTGAATTCGGTAGCTTCCACTTGGAACTCAGAAATATTAGTCTCAATTGGATGTTCAGCAGCTTCAACTTGTTCGATGGGTTCCATGGGTTCGGATTTTTTTATTGGTTTCTCCCCTGCTTTGGTGCCTTCAGTGTTAATAAATTGTGATGCCACAAATCCAACACAAAGTATAGATACTGCTATGATTACAATTTTCTTCATTTCAAAAATCTCCCCCTTTGGTTTAAGACTAACAAAAAGAGATTTTAAGTCAATAGAAAGACTGGAAAAAGTCCAGTCTTATTTAGATCAGTCGAAGTGCAGAATTCCTTTATTTACAGCGTTCATGAAAGCTTTAGGTGTGGCAGCCTTGAACAAGCTAACTGACCAAGCACGAGCATCTTCTTCAATATCTTTTCGATAAAGTTTCAGATCCATCTGGTTTTGCATGTGGTGCATGAACTCCTGAAGCAAAGTTACAAGGCTCATCTTCTTGAAAAAGGTTATTCGGGTCATCCAAGGTTCATAGAAACCTCCACCTGTTTGATTGTACATGATTTCATCTGAATCAAAACTAATTTCTGCTCTTTGAATTTGGTAACTTCAGAAACGAGATTTAGCCACATTTATGAGAACGATCTTTTCATCAAGTGTTTTGTCCTTCTTCCAGAATCTGTTTTTAACCAACATTTTAGTTGCATTAACGGTTCGATCATCGTGTTTTGAAAAGCAGTTGAATAATTCATTTAGAACCTCCGATTTTTTGTTTTTATATTTCGAACTGATAAAAACACCGATCACTCGGCTTACTTGAACAGGTAACCACCTTCTTAGAATTACGACCAGAGACTGTTTTGTACCAGTTTACAAACTGTGCTTCACCCAGCCCTGATCGCAGATCGCATTTTCATTCGCCCACTTGAAAGTCTCGATCAATCCTTCGATTGTTCTAACCAGTTGGCCATCTTTGAAAACTTCAATTGTACGAGTGCGGCCTTTATGGGAAGTTGAAGAAGGTTTTTCATTTTGTTGAGCTTGTTCTTTAACAATTGTTTCTGCTTCTAAGACAGGAGTTAAAACATCAATTAATTTTTGCTTGTTCATATCCCATCTTCCAGCAATATTTTTTTCGGTGCTGGGGTGGATATGTATTTAAATGCTGCCGAAGACAAAGTATATAGGAACCTTCTATTCATCAACATTCTACATCCGCTAATGTATAACTTACTGATCTAAAGATCAGGCCCGGTTCCCGTGGGTTATATTAAAAAAGAACCGCTCCTGTAGATATTACTAGAGCGGTTTTTTTATTACAAAGTACATGGTACCGCGGACTAAATATATTAATCTGCGGGTTGTGAAAATTACTCTAAATCTTTCTTTATGATTATGCAAGAAAAATAAATAAATAGGAGGTGGAACATAATGCCGTGTAGAGAAACGTATCCAAATGTCTGTTCAAGGGAAACGGCTGCCGTATGTGGCTCTTCTTATTCAGCAAGTGCCATTGCAGCGAATGTGAGAATAAATTCACCATGTACATCAAATACACCATGACACTTCAAAGATGGGATTATAACATCGGGATGTGGTTCGATTCACGATCACGCACTAGATATAGTAATGATGGGGTTAACCACTCGTTCAATGTGAACAGAATAGGTACGGACTGGCGATTGAAAGTCGAGCCGCATGTCTCAAATCCGAACATGTGCGATTCACCAACGTTCAGACACTAAGGAAAATGAAGGATAGTTTATATACACTCGTGAAAAACTCCAAAACAGATAATAATTCACTGAATACTGTCATCGAGCTGTTTTCTCCAAAAATTGTGTCCTCCCTTAATCAAACAAATCAGCAAGATAGGGAAGATTTATCCCAGGAGATTAAAATGAAATTGTTATTTTGCATTAGAAATTAAGATGTGGAAAATATTCCAGGATATTTTCAAATGATTAGACTGCTGAAAAAAGGAAACTGTAAATATTGAATAAAACTGAACACATCATCTAAGTATATGCATGACGGCTTTTTTACTTTATAAAAATTTTTTCAAGAGGGTTGTATCTATTTATATGAAACTTTCTTTAATAATTAACATGTTCATAATAGCTTGAAAAAAGCATGGAGAAGATACCACTTCTTCAAGTGAAAGTGAATATGTCACACAAAAAAACTAAGGGAGGATGATGTTTAATGTTTGATGGTGATGTAATGGTATATGAAGTACAAAGATGGGTGAATTCAACTTATCAAGGGATGCCCGGGTTTATTCCGGCCCCGGAAAATGGAAAAACAGGTTGGTCAACAATGTATGCTCTTACAAGAGCTCTTCAAATTGAATTTGGCTTAACTCCAGTAGACAATTTCGGAAATGGCACCGCACAAGCTTATAGAAATTGGGGAGAAATGGAACTCGGAAAGGTACCAGATACTCTTCAAGGACAAAGAATTGTAAGAATTCTGCAAGGCGGTATGTTTTGTAAGGGATATAACCCAGGAGGATTTACCGGGACATTTGGAGAAGGAACAAAGAATGCCGTAATTAAATTGCAAACAGATGCTAATCTGCCGGCTCGCGATGGAAAAGTATATGATTATGTATTTAAGGCGTTTCTAGTAATGGATGCTTATGTATTAATGGCCGGTGGAGACCTAAGAGTAAGAGAAATACAGCGTGATCTGAACTACTACTATTTTAGTACTGCTGGTGTACAGCCTTGTGATGGCCATTATCAAAGAGGAACTAACAGAGCCCTGATATACGGTATTCAAACAGAAGAAGGGATTCCTGCAAGCCAACAAACTGGGGCAGTAGGCCCTTCCACAACAGATCGTCTTCCGACGTTATCCGTTGGCAGTAGCGGCAATTTCGTAAAGCTGTTCCAATTTGCTTTATATCTCAAAAATTTTGACCCTGGAGCTTTAATAGCCAATACGATACAAGTGTTAAAACTACTGTAATAGAATTTCAGAAGTTTACTATATTAACTCCTGATGGAGTTGCAGGTAAGCTGACTTGGCTTTCTTTACTTCAAAGTATAGAAATGAAGTAAGTATGTAAATAAATAAAGAATCCAAACATAACACTGAAAAGGTCAAAACAGGTAAGCACGTTTTGACCTTTCGAAATTATATTATACTTATAAATTTTTGTTGTTATTAGCGCCTAACATTAATTTTGGAACACTCTAAAAATCAACGAATGTCCCTATTTGACCCTTAAAAATCCTAGTGACTCTTATTTATATATAAATAATATGTTAAAATGACATAATTTACTTTTTATAGGGTGTGATGTATTGTCGAGAGCAGTAGGCGTTTTGTTATTAGCACTGTGTCTATTTTTCGCTGGTACCTATTGGTATACTGAACGTCAAATTAACAAAGAACCTGAAATTATTGGTGATTTTTCAATTTCTGTAAGTACATCTCCAAACAAAGTTAATATAGTCGAAATTAAAGAAATGTATGAAGAATTTACAGAAGCAAAAGAAGGAACAACTGAACCAGCATTTCATTCTCTTCGTATTTATTATGGGGAATATGGAAGCGTTCTAGATAAATATAAAGAACTCGAAGTCAATGATGTTCAAGAAATAGATTATTTTGACTTCCATTGGAAGGACGATGAACATGTAACGGTGCAAGTGTTCAGTAGAAACGAACAAGGGAAAAGTTATATGTCACAAAGTTTCGATTTTAATATATCTAATTAAAGTTATTAATAGAATGATACTTGTTAATAACTGTAAATGTTACTATCTGATCCTTAAATATAATCGGAAAACCATTGAAATGCTAGACAGAACAAGAGTGATTCGGGGATTATAAACAATCCTAAGGAAACATACATGTTTCTAATCGAATTGTCTTTGTCGCCTTCACGAATAGTCAATATTGAGCGATAGATTGAGAATAACAACAAGAAAAGTGATGTAATAGCAAAAATACATGTAATGGTTACATAAACCGACCAATAATCTACTCTAGGTTTCGTACCATCAATTATGTAAGGGTCGGGTGCAGGAAAGCTAATGTTCACAAATATAATAATCGACCGAGCCGCAAGTTCGTTCTTAATATTTGAATTAATCTCCCCTGTTTTGCGCAATTAGGTCCTTCAGCACCTGGCAGGCCATCGTTTGTATTAAATTACAGGATGGCCCGGCTAAACCAGGAATGATCGCATTGATCAGCCACTTACTTAAACTGCGGCCGCAATGCCCTGGCAAAAATGAAAACATCAGCAAGCCGGGCCAACGGACAAAGGCGGAACTAACTTGCAGCACTGAATCGCCATAGTGATAAATTGTGCAGCACACATGTTGAATCATCAATCGGTTTTTCACAAGCTGTCTCTTCGGATAGTTTTCGCTCCGCAGGGCACTTTGCTTAAATGACATCCATGTTTAATCTTGGTCTGACGGTGGAAATAAAATAACTGTGCGATCCAGCCCGACAAGTTGTCACGCTGATCCCTCTCTAACTAACATTCTTTTTTTAAAACAGTATACTGGCATTCAGTCTCGTTTTCAAACGTTTAAAATTATTTCGAAAAATTTGTTTTTTTATCCTGCGCTCTCGTTTTATAATAGAAACGAGACCGGAGTCGATAAGGAGGAGATCAAATGAAGACTGAATTTGCCACCAATACGGTAAACGTCCATGTGGATGGCCGGGTTGCAACCGTGGAAATGAACCGTCCCGATACTTTAAATGCACTCAATAAAGAAATGATTAAAGAATTAGCAGTAAAATTGAAAGAATTAAGCCTTTGTGATGATGTTGACATTGTGTTGCTTAAAGGAAACGGCAGGGTTTTCTCATCCGGCGGCGACATTAAGTCAATGCTTTTGGGCATAAGTGAAAGCGATTTCCTTCAAGTGATGGATTGTATTAACGAGCTGATTGTCACCCTTTACAGCATGCCAAAATTGACTATTAGCGCAATTACCGGGGCGGCTGCAGGGCTTGGCTTAAGCCTTGCGTTAACAACCGATTATATTTTAGCTGAACGATCAAGTAAAATAGCCATGAATTTCATCGGAATCGGCCTGATCCCGGATGGGGGTACACACTTCTTCCTTGAGCGCCGGCTCGGCGAAACAAGGGCAAAGCAGCTGATCTGGGATGGCAAGGTTATGTCTGCGGATGAAGCCATGCAATTGGGTCTTATCCAGGAGGTTGCAGACGAAATCGGCGAGGCATTAAGCGAAAAATTAAATGACTGGCTCAACCGCCCCATACAGGCAATGGTGAAAACGAAGAAAATTATGGCAGAAAGAAACAGGCCGCATCTTTTAAAAACATTGGAACTCGAAAAGCACGGACAATATAAAGTAAGACAAACCCGCGACCACCAGGAAGGAATTCAGGCATTTCTAGAAAAAAGGCAGCCAAAGTTTATTGGGAAATAAAGATTAAAAAAGCAAAGGAGCGATCCTTTGCTTTTTCTAAGGATGAAACAAAACGAGTTTGCCACTTGGTGATGTGCAGCGGTGTGTTTTGTCGAGAAGATTTTTATCCTCGAGCATTTTTTCGCCAGCTGCTTTAGCCTCGTCATCGTTGCTGGCTTGAAAAGCTTCATCCAAAATCTTTTCCCCGTCTTTTTCAAACGCCGTTAATTTATACGTTTTCATAACAGTACCCCTTTGTTATAAAATTCAGATTACTCACTATTATTCTTGCATAATTTCTTTTTGAACGCAAAGTTTAACTTACAATAAGCGAAAGGAAACTTTTTAAATCGGTTAACCGTACTACATATGGTAGAGGAGGAATGAAAATGGCTTTACAGCTTGACCATGTTACAAAAAAATTTGGAAACTTCACTGCAGTGAATGATTTATCTATTCTGATCCCTGAAAAAGAGATGTTTGGTTTTTTAGGAGCGAATGGCGCAGGGAAAACGACAACGTTTCGGATGATTCTGGGCCTGCTCGATACGAGTGATGGGAAAATTACTTGGGATGGCAAGCCAATCAACTATACGACGAGTCATTTGATCGGCTACCTGCCAGAGGAACGAGGTTTATATCCAAAGTTGACCGTAAAAGATCAAATTGTTTACCTCGCGAGACTAAGAGGAATGAAGAAGCAGGATGTCATTCAGGAGCTTGATTTTTGGCTGGACCGTTTTAAAGTTCCCGACTATAAGAATAAAAAAATAGAGGAGCTTTCAAAGGGTAATCAGCAAAAGATTCAATTCATCGCCGCTGTCATCCATAAACCAAAGCTGCTTATTCTCGATGAGCCGTTCAGCGGCCTTGACCCGCTTAATGTTGAGCTCCTTAAGGAAGCTGTTCTTGAATTAAAAGAAAACGGGACAACGATCGTTTTTTCAAGCCACCGGATGGAGCATGTCGAAGAAATGTGTGAGCATTTATGCATCATGCATCACGGAAAACCAGTCGTAATGGGCGCCCTTAAGGAAATAAAGCGTTCTTTCGGGAAGAAGAACCTGATTATTCATGCTGATTTCAATTTGGACTTTCTGAGGGACTTTTCCGGGGTTACGAAGGTGAAACAAACAACAGAAGGAGTTCAACTGCAAATTGAAGGGGAAAAGGTTGCGGAACAATTATTTTTTGAAATAGCTAAAAAAGGGTTCGTGCGAAAATTTGTATTAGAAGAGCCTTCTTTAAATGATATTTTTATCGAGAAAGTAGGTGATTCCTATGAATAACTTTTGGATTATACTTTTTCATACATACTGGAGCAAGCTAAAGACAAAGTCGTTTATTGTGACGACTCTGATCACTTTAATCATTGTGATCGGATTAACCAATATGTCAAACATCATCGACTTTTTTAATCAAGATGATGAAGCTGGCACGATCGCAGTGCTTGATAAGAGCGGAGAGCTTTATGAGTCTTTTGAGCAACAGCTGGCTACGGCTAATGACACAATAAAGCTGACTAAATACGCTGGTTCTGAAGCCGACGCTGCAGCTGATGTTGAAGCCGAAAAATTTGCTGGCCTTCTTGTTTTGTCATTAGATGAGGCGGGACTCCCATCCGCAACCTATAAAGCGATGAGCATTGCCGACTCAACTGATTCAGCAGATTTGCAAAACGCACTGCAACAGATGAAAACGATGATGGCTGCTTCGCAAATTAATCTTTCTTCCGAGGATTTGAACCGGCTTTACGAGCCAGTTACTTTTGACAAAATTGCTCTCGAGGAGAACGCAAAAACGGAAGAGGAGCTTAACCAGGCAAGAGGGCTCGTTTACGTCCTGCTTTTTGTGATTTATTTTTCTGTGATTATGTATGCAAACATGATTGCAATGGAAGTGGCAACTGAAAAGTCTTCCCGTGTCATGGAGATCCTGATTTCAAGTGTTTCACCGATTAAGCAGATGTTTGCCAAAATTTTAGGAGTGGCGTTGCTCGGCTTAACGCAGTTATTGGTGATGGTTTCGGTTGGATATTTTGCCATAGAACAAAACCTTGATACGATGAAAGGCGGTTTCTTCGAATTTTTTGGATTTGGTGAAACGCCACTCGCAACAATAATCTATGCAGTTATCTTCTTTTTGCTCGGTTATTTCCTTTACGCAACGATGGCCGCATTTTTAGGCTCACTCGTCAGCCGGATTGAGGATGTCCAGCAAATGATTACACCGATGACGCTGCTCGTCGTAGCAGGCTTTATGATTGCGATAACAGGCTTAAGCCAGCCGGAAGCTTCGTTTGTCACGGTCACATCGTACATTCCTTTCTTTGCGCCGATGTTAATGTTTATGCGCGTTGGTATGCTGACTTTGCCAGTTTGGGAACCGCTTCTTAGCATCGCGATTCTCTTGCTGACGATTATTTTATTAGCCGTATTTGGGGCACGCGTTTATAAGGGCGGGGTTTTAATGTACGGAAAGTCAAACTCGTTCAAAGATATTAAAAAAGCACTTCAGCTTACGAAAAAGAATTAACTATGCCCCCTGCTTATGCAGACGATCGGTGGATGGTCTGTGCATAAAGCGGGATTTCTCGTGGTACGGAAAAAGTTTTTATGAATGGCATCAGTGCGCCATAGTGGGTTTTACACGTCTTTTATCTAGCCTGTTTTCGTAAATATTGTGGATATTGCCTAATTCCCTTATAATAGCTGTAAGAACAAGTGTACGGGAGGGTTTCCAATGTGGGAAGATGTGTATCAAACTTACTTTGATTTGCCTGATGATGAAAAGGAAAAGTTTATTCGAGCGATAGAGCGAGATAAAACCGCCAACAGTTCTGATATTGCCAAACTAATTTCCAACATTCGAGAAACCCGTTTTAGCGAAGGACTGGGGTGTGTTCACTGCGGTTCAACAACGGTAGTCCGTCACGGAAAGTACCGTGGTCTCAATCGGGGAGAGCGTTCTTCAAGGTGTCATTGAAAGTGATGAGTTAGCGGACTATATCGAGCCATCCAGCATTTTATGTACTGATACAGCAACTAATTACAAGAAATTCGCCAAAATGAAGAAACTTCCGCACGAAACTATAAACGCTAGTAAAGGTATCTATGTGCGTAAACACATTTATCATATCCAGCACGTTAACAGTTATCACAACCAGCTAAAACAGTGGTTAGATAGGTTTCAGGGAGTCTCTACACGATGGCTGGATAATTATCTATATTGGTTCCGTTTCCTCCAACTTAACAAGAAGTTGCCGTATGGAGAGCAAATTACTTCGCTTCTATTGGGATGTTGCAGAAAATCAAATTATACAACCATTGAAGGGCTTAGGGTTGCCTAATATACGCTTCTGGCAGCCGAGGAAAAATTACTTTATGGGGTAGCGTCAGGAAAATGCGGATTTACAACGCTAAGCCTATTTTCCTGACGAATCCCCCATTTTTAACAACGTTAATTAGAGGCTTTATCCATTTCATAACCGTAAACTGTATAACCACTGTTTTACCAGGTACCTACTGTTGTTTGCTCTTCTTTATCGGAAGTGTGCTGTGTTAACCACTTTCCAGAAGAAGAAGTGCTACTTGATCTAGTGATGATTGCAGTGTGATCTATATCTCCATCCTTATCGAAATCAGCATTTACTACGTCACCTACACCTAATGAAGATACAGAAGAAGCGACACCAGCTCTTACTTTCCAAACTTTATAAAAACTATTTGCTCCACCCCATGAGTGTGAAGGTCCTGAATTGCTATAATACCAATCATATCCATCAATTTGACGCATCGAACCAGCAGCTAAAGCTTGCGATACGAAATTCGTAAAGTCATTCCAACAGGAAGTACATCCATAATATCCAGAATAGTATGGGAATTGTGAGTTATTTCTTAATGTAGAAGTGTTGCTTGTCCATTTATATGCGTAATCTCTAGCTGCAGTTGGATTGTATCCATTAGCAGCCATTAGTGAATATCCAGGATTGACAATAGTATCTAGGGTTTCTTCTGTATCAGTAATGGGTAACAATTCTTCTAATTCAGACTCTTTTATATTACTAATTGAATTTTGAGGGCTGCTCTTCTTTAATTTCAATTTATTTATCTTTTCATTTTTTTCGTAGTTCTCATATAAGTCAATAAATTTTACGAACTCCAAAATTACTTTGAAATCTTTTGATGAAAATTCATCCATTGCCGTACCGAGTGATTTAACGTTTTGTTGATATTCAACATTATCTAGATCTTGAACAACGTCTACTCCCTTGTTAACGAAATATTCATTAACTAATTTAAAAATGATCACAACGGTGTAGATCAAGAAGAAGTAAATAAAGCAATGGGAACTTTAAGTAAAGCAACTGGAGGTAAGGAGATATATATTGCTACTAAGCGTTCTCCGAAATCGAAAGTGAAGTTTGCACAATTTATTCAAGATAATTGGGACTATGCTTTAGAAATTGGCTATTTTACTGATGAAGAAATGCTTTTTTTATTACGAATTCATCGTTTTTTGCAGTTTAAAAGTAATTGTATCGTAAATGATATTCATTCACGAAGTCCAATTCCTATGACACAAAAAGCAATAGCTGAACGACTAGGAACAAGTACTCCAACGGTTAGTAAGATTGTAAATAATCTAAATTAATAAAGGTGTCATTGTAAAAGCAAACGGACATAAATCTGAAGGTGTAAGAGCTCGTACACATGCTTTATTTATTAATCCTAATATTATTTATTGTGGTGAGCGTGATAATGTAGAAATGACTTTAAAAGCGTTATTTACGAACTCAAAACCACTCTTTAAAGATTTTCCAGTAGCCCTTTTTTAAGGGCTATTTTTTTGTTTTTCAATAGTTATTAAATCTGATAACTAAGGTTATTAAATCTGATAACTATTAAAACTACCATAAACCCTTGATATAATAGGCTTTTCTAATAGATTAATAGTCATTTTACTCTCACTCTCTAAATAAGGTCTATTCTCCATGCAAGGTTCGGGTAGTATTTTTTGTCCTTCGGAACGCTATCGCTCAAAAAATCTCCACCCTTTCCCCCTTGCATTCCGAATTTTGGCAGGTGTAGGACTGTCGCCAAGCCGAACATACCCAAAACGAGGATTTAAGAAGTCGGCTTGCTCTGACCATTGTACCTGCCAAACCGCCAGTGTTTTCGTTCGTTGTATTGATCTTTAGCTATATTCAGCTACGTTATGTGGGGCTAGCCCCACACCCCAGCCATCCACCACCCCAAAACAAGGGGAAAAGACCAAAAGATAAAATACTAGCCTTAAAGGCTAAAAGGTTGCCATCAAGGCAACTAAAACCTTATTTGTAAGGGGATAGTTAACATAAGCGATGTTATCGGTATTGAAAAAAGATCGAAGGTCCTTTTACTGCTTATGGAGATTATCTCCATTTTAAAAGTATTTGTGGCTTCTCCCTCAACGCTGTAAACAGTAGAAGACCTCGATCACAATGATGTTGTGTGGTCCAGGTCTTCTACTACTGGTTTCAGTCGGAGACATTATATGGGGTAATGATAGCATCCATTAATTTTAAAAAACGTATTATTTTTTATCTTTTATAAAACGATGTTTAGTTAAATAGTAAATACCTAGTATAATAAATGCTAAACTATAAACATTAATGTCATTTACAATTGTAAATAATATACTGCTTACAATCAAAAAAGTTGCACCCAAAATTTTATCAAGAAATTTGTTATTCAAAATAAGCCCCTCTCTTCCTTTTGGAAATTACAAAAGTCTAGTCATTAATTTTAATTTTTGTTCTTAGGCTAGAAAACGGAGAGAATAAACTATAAGGATTTTCGTCAGGTAGTTCGATATAAGGATCTGGTAACAATAATACAACAAATATATTATCATTTTTATTAAATTTCTGTATTTTTAAATTAGCTTTTATTTTTTTTGCTTGGTCTGGTTCTAGATGATCATAAATATATAGGTTGTTATTAATTTTGATTTGTTCCCAATTAAGTAAAGAAACGATATAAAAATTCATATTTTTTTTTTCTTTGTTTCCATAAATAATGCTATAGTCTACAATATTCCTATTTTCTTTAGTGACTTCTTCTTTAAACCAAGCAGTATAATCTTCATTTTCTTTATTTATAAACACACCATGAACTTTATTTTGATTATTGCTAACAGTTTTTGAAAAAAGATTAGGTCTCTTATCTGGTATTTCATTTATATCACGAAGTATATTGACCCTTATACTATATAATTGAGACATTCTTAGTGCTTTTCCAAAATCATCTTGTATTAGATCGGGATCTCTAATAATTATGTAATTTACTGAATGGAATCCCTTATTTAATTCCTTAATTGTAATAGGAATATCTGCAAATTCACCTGGTTTTAAAGTGAATTTGTAGTTAATATATTTTTTATTGTTAACATGGTATGGCAATTGTTCTCCATGATTAAAAATTATTAATAAAAAATTACCTTCTTTAGAAGTTTTATTACCAAATACTATATTTTTTGAAAAATTATCTTTTTTTGTGAAGAAGGTTCTTTTTGGTTCAATTTTATTTGAATCGTATAATCCTAAAGAAAAACCCTCCTGTTCTTTAGCGACAGGTAACATATCTTTATCATAACTACTATTTGTATTTTTTTTATTAGATGTATTTGTATTTTCATTATTAGATGAAAAATCATGTGTACATGCTGATAATAACAAACTTAAGACAAAAAATAATTTTAAAAATCTCATATTTTCCCCCTATAAAAACAAGCCGTTTTTTTAAAACGGCTTGTTTTTCCTTAAGATGAATAATCTGTAGTGACAGGATACCAACTTTGGTAACCTGCTTCTTGGAATGTGTGAGTTGTTTGTCCCTTATATTGCCAACAACAGTTAGTTGATTGTTGCCACGCTGTTGCACTAGCTACGGCCGCATTTGATTTAGTTTGAGTTGCAGTATCTTCTACAGCGTTATTATAATACAGCGTAGTATTCACTCCAATTCTATCTATAGCCCGATACGTGGTTTTAGATGAACTTGTATAGGATTTTGAACTACCTGTTCCATACACTCTTAATTGTGGCCATCCAAATTGCCATTCTTTCCCTACAATTGTGTTAGCAACCCAATGTGGAGCTGCCAGTGTTGTAATAGAATCACCACTTGCTGTTGGAGTAATTGCTTTTTCTGTTTCTGATTTTATTACTTCCCCTTGTTTGTTATAGTAGTCTTTTTTTGTTACTATTTCACCATCTTTAGTTGTGTAGTTTGAGTCAAGCATTTGTTGGCGGAATTTATTTCCACCTAAAACGTGTAAGCGGATTCATGAATTTGGGGTTCTTTCTTGTTGATCAATAGTCGTTTTTTAAAATCCTTTAAGTGCCTTTAAGGCTATGTATACCGGAAT
>NZ_PGVA01000041.1 GCF_002860125.1 Bacillus canaveralius | reverse complement strand
GATGACCCGCACGTACGGATCTGTGAGAGGCGCATGAAATTGTTCATGCGCCTACTCTATTTTGCATGCTACTATAAAAAGTTTGAAAAATCGTTTAAAATGGGAGTTAGTTTTAACAATGCAAACAAGGGGTAGAGCATTTCATGGTACAGATTGTCAATCAGGAACAGGAATTGTTTAGCAAAATCGCTGCATTATATAGCTACTTCATAGAAAATAATGACGAAAAAACGGCTGAAAAAGCACGCCAGTTAGCCTGGAAGCTTCATAAACAGGAATTTTCAATCTCCTTTTGCGGGCATTTTTCTGCCGGGAAATCGACGATGATTAACCGGCTCATCGGTGAGGAGCTGCTGCCGTCAAGCCCGATCCCGACGAGTGCTAATTTAGTAAAAATTAAAGCCGGTGAAGATTTTGCTAAAGTATACTTTAAATTCGATCATCCCCATCTTTACCCCGCACCGTATGACTACGAGCAGGTGAAAAGCTACTGTAAGGACGGAGATCAAATCGAATCGATTGAGTTCAGCTCATCAAAAGCTCCTTTCCCGCAGGAGGCTGTGATCATGGACACCCCGGGAATAGACTCTACGGATGATGCCCATCGAATTGCGACAGAATCGGCACTTCATCTTGCCGATATTGTTTTTTATGTTATGGATTATAATCACGTCCAGTCAGAAGTAAACTTCATGTTTACAAAACAATTAACTGACGCGGGTAAACAAGTGTATTTGGTTATTAATCAAATCGATAAGCACCAGGAAACCGAGCTTGCCTTTTCTGAATTTTCACAATCTGTACACACTGCCTTTGCTTCATGGGGGGTAACACCGGCGAAAATCTTTTTCACGTCGTTAAAAAATGACAGCGAGCCGCATAATCAGTTTTCAGAATTGCAGCATTTTTTATTTGAAAAAATATCCAAGCGGGACAAACTTCTTCCCGGGACAATTTTTGAGTCGTTAAAGAAGCTTGCAGAAGACCATTTTCAGTTGATGGCTGCCGAGGATGAAGAACAATTGGAGGAATTAGACCGGCTGCTCTTGTCAGTGCCGGAGGAAAATTCCGCGACGCTTTTGCAAAAGACAGCAGACCTTCTTCAGGAGATTGAGCTGCTTGATAGTTCGATCGAGCTAGCGGCCGCAAAAATAGTGAATGAAACAGAAGCGATTTTGAAAAATGCCTACCTCATGCCTTTCCAGACAAGAGAACTGGCAGAATGCTACTTACAGTCGCGGCAATCTGATTTTAAAATAGGCATTTTGTTTTCGCGGCAAAAAACGGAACAGGCGAGGGCGGAGCGGCTGTCCGCTTTCTTCAACGATCTTCAGGAAAAAGTTAAATCCCAGCTTGAATGGCATTTAAAAGAGATGCTCCTGAAAATGATCAAGGAAAAATCGATTCATGATCCAGAGCTTGAGCATGCAGCGCAAACTATTTCGATCCAATTTGACGAAAAGCTGCTTGGGGAAACGGTGAAACCGGGTGCCGGGGTTACAGGTGATTACCTTTTAAATTATACAGAAGATCTTGCCAATGCATTGAAAAAGCTTGCCAGAGATCAAGTGCTGAAAATGAAAGAGCAAATCGTTCTCGTTCTACAGCAAAAATCAGCTGCCAATAAAGCCGTTTTACAGGCGGAACATAAAGAATTGGAAGCTTATCTTGAAGCCGCCACAAAGCGCGAGGCTATTTTTAAAAGCCAGACGAGTATCAAGTTTAACTTAGAAAAGCTTCTGTCTGGTGATGATTTTGACAGTCAGCCTATTTCTGCCCGGATAAAGGAGCTGCTTTCTCCTGACGCGGATATTCCAAAGATCATTCGCAACTCAGACAAGCAGGGATGTCCGGAAAAAACGAAAAGCCGAAAGGAGCGTCCGCACGGAGCCGTTTTGCTTCCTGAGAAGGACATAGCAGCAGCATCGGACCGGCGCAGCCGTCTCACATCAGCTTTAAGGCATGCCTCTGCACAAATAACCGATGTTCCGGGCTTATTAAAGCTCAGTGAAGACCTGATGGAAAAGGCCTTCCGTCTTGAAAACAAAAATTTTACTGTCGCACTTTTCGGTGCATTTAGCGCCGGTAAGTCATCGTTTGCGAACGCTTTGCTGGGGGAAAGCATCCTTCCTGTTTCTCCTAATCCGACAACAGCAGCGATCAACAAAATTAAGCCTGTTACAACAGACGAAGTGCATGGAATCGTAAATGTCAAACTCAAGGATGCTGAAGCGTTATTTGATGATGTGAACCGGTCACTA
Organism: Bacillus canaveralius; assembly: GCF_002860125.1. Lineage (GTDB taxonomy): Bacteria > Bacillota > Bacilli > Bacillales > Cytobacillaceae > Bacillus_BJ > Bacillus_BJ canaveralius. Next base: position 98,638 of record NZ_PGVA01000041.1, on the reverse strand, counting down.
CATTTCTTTGACATGAAAGCAGCCGATTTCGAAGACGCTCTTTTATTGATTGGCAGGCTGCTAACGAAGGAAACATTTAATGAGGCTGCCGAAAAAACGCATCTGGCCTTTTTAACTTCTTTTTATAAAGGCTTTAACGAATATGCAGATCAGCTCGGTACTGTGATTAAGACCGATTTACACGAATTTCGCGATTTTGTCGCAATTGAACAGAAATCATGTCTCGTTGAGTGGGTAGACGTGTTTTATGATTGCCCGCTGACAAGAGCAGGAATTACACTCGTTGATACGCCAGGCGCTGATTCGATCAATGCCCGCCATACCGGAGTTGCTTTTGATTATATTAAAAACTCGGATGTCATTTTGTTCGTTACCTACTATAACCACGCGTTTTCCAAAGCGGATCGCGAATTTTTGATCCAATTGGGGCGGGTAAAGGAAACGTTCCAGCTCGATAAAATGTTTTTTGCTGTCAATGCGATCGATCTTGCAGCTAATGAAGCGGAAATGGACGATGTGATTGGATATGTCAATGAGCAGCTGATTCAACATGGGATCAGACAGCCGAATCTGTTCGCTCTATCCAGCCTGCTTGCTTTGCGGGAAAAACAGCAGGAGGAGCCAGGCGCAAATTCTCGGATGCCCATTTTTGAACAAGCATTTTATTCTTTTATCGCCAACGATTTAACGGAAATGGCGGAAACAGCAGCAGAAGCAGACTTGAACAGAACAAAAAATATCCTTACAAAGCTGATCTCAGCTTCATTGGCAGACAAAGAAGCAAAAAATCAGCAGCGAATCGCGATCAGCAGCGAAAAAAGGAAGCTTCTTGACAGGATTCGGTCGCAAAGTGCTGAAGTTTTATTGAACAGGCTAAACCAGGAAACAGATGAGCTTGCCTTTTATATAAAACAGCGCGTATTTTTCCGATTCAATGATTTTTTTAAGGAAGCTTTTAACCCATCCCTTCTCAAGGATGATGGAAGGAACTTGAAAAAAGCAGTAGATACGGCGCTCGAAGACTTGCTGGACAGTCTCGGCTTTGATTTCGCCCAAGAAATGAGGGCGACCGGGTTGCGGATTGAAGCCTACATCCGCAACATCACGTCCGGGTTTTATAGCGCTTTTACAACTGAACTGGCAAGCGCTAATCGCGGTTTAAGCTATTCAACGCTCGACGCTTTCGAGTTTGAGAGCATTGAATTTCAGTCTGCATTCAAGGATATCGACCGGCAATTGTTTAAAAAGGCGACAGCTTATTTTAAAAATCCGAAAGCATTCTTTGAAAAAAATGAAAAACGGTTGATGAGCGAAGAACTGGAAAGAGCGCTGCACCAGCCAGCTGATCACTATATAAAATTGCAGGGTGCCAGATTAAAAGAACATTATTCCCGATTGCTTTCAGATCTGTTTACAACGATGTTAGCGAGCATTACGAGACAAACAGAGGATTTCTATGATGGAATTCTGGCTGCGTTAAATGATGGTTATCCTGTAGACGCACTGAAGAAAAAAGCTGAAGAAATTGAATTCTTTCGCGTAAAGGATGAAGAAAATGGAAAACTGGCTGGAGGAGCTTGAAGAACAGTATCGAATAACGGTTCTGTATGCGTGTGAGGCAGGGAGCCGGGTATGGAATACAGATTCGAAACAATCTGACTTTGATATCCGGTTTATTTTTAAATACAAAGACTTGAAAAGCTATATTGCTCTGAATCCGCGACCAGCCGTGATCGACATCACGCAACCTTTTGACGCACAGGGCTGGGATGTCAGAAAAGCATTGCAGCTGGCCGGAAAGTCAAATGCAAGCCTTTACGAATGGGCCTTCACTCCTTTAGTTTACCGGGACGCCACAGGCTTTGGACAGCGCTTAAGGAACATGGCTGAATCAGTTTTTTCTCCTTATTCGCTGTTTATGCATTATGGGAGCCTGATGGCAAGAAATTTAAAGGAGGTAACAGGGAAACAAAGAGTTGCGGCCAAGCAGGTAAAACAATTGATCCAGGCGGGCAGAAGTTTTTTTATTGCCGACTATTTAGCTACAACAAATGAAATTTCGTCGCCATACAGGATACTGGAAGCAATCTATGAAAATCCTGACACAGAACTTATAAAAAATTACATGCTTCTTATCAATTCGAAAAAAAATGGAATCTCACCGCCCGCAGAAGCGCTTCAATTTGTCTTTGTTGAACTGGAAAAGCAAAGGGCACTGTTATCAGAACGCCGGGAAAATCTCATCCGCAGCAAAATTTCAACGGCAGAACTTAACGACTGGCTTTGGGAACTGCTGGAACTATAAGCGAAGGAAGGGTTATATGGAAAGCTCATTTCATGCCTGCGCAACATGCATTCACTTTCAGGCGGTCAGGACCGATAAGGCGATGAATTATTTTTGCGGGCGGCTCGGATATGAAACGAGGCCGGACTATCGGTTTAACTGCTGGAGCCCAAAAGAACATGTGAAAAAATTGATCGAGAAACGGGAACAGGGAAATTGAACGCTGTTTCGGCTGGCAACACCGTTAAGTAGTTTCACCTCTGTCCGTGTTATAATAGATTTTATTGAAAAAAAACATTTGCCGGAAGGGAAGATTTTTAAGAATATGAACAAGCCCACATTTATGCTTGTCGACGGAATGGCCCTATTGTTTCGCGCTTTTTATGCCACTGCCGTTACAGGCCAATTTATGGTCAATTCAAAAGGACTGCCGACAAATGCTGTTTACGGCTTTGTAAAGCATTTTTTCACTGCCGTTTCCTCCTTTAACCCTTCGCACGTCGCCGTATGCTGGGATATGGGAAGCAAAACGTTCAGGACTGAGCTTTACGATGGTTACAAAGCAAACCGGGGCGAGCCGCCGGTTGAATTGATTCCCCAATTTAATCTCGTTAAAGAAATGGTCGACGCTTTTGATGTACCGAGTATCGGGCTGGAAGGCTTTGAAGCGGATGACTGTATTGGAACGATAGCAAGGCAAAGCAGCGTTGATGCAAATGTAATGATATTAACCGGTGACCAGGATATTTTACAGTTAATTGATGATCATATTTCCGTTATTCTTTTGAAAAAAGGCTACGGCAATTACCTCGTTCATACGAGGGATACTTTTTTTGAAGAAAAGGGAATTTTGCCTGCACAGATGATCGATTTAAAAGCGTTAATGGGTGATCCAAGCGATAATTATCCAGGCGTCAAAGGGATCGGCGAAAAGACAGCTCTCAAGTTGCTGAAGGAATATGAAAATGTGGCAGGAATTGTTGCCAATCTTGATCGGCTTTCCAACGCCCATCGATTGAAGATTGAGCAGGATCTTGAAATGCTCCATTTAAGTCGGCAGCTCGCCGAAATTAAATGTGATGTCCCGATTGCCTGCACCCTTGATCAGGCGGCATATCGGGTAAACCGTGAAAAAGTGCTCGAGAAATTTGTTGACATGGAATTTAAAGGCCTGCATAAATTTCTTCAATCAGAAAAGGAATATGCGTAAAGAAGGAACTGCATTCGTGCAGTTCCTTTTTTCGCTAAAATTCAAGTTGAGCAGATACGCTAATGTTTAACGCCTTGAAAAGTGGGAATCGTTGTATATCTAAGCTGTGCAGTAAATGGAACACGGCAGCAGACTGCGGTATTACGCTTTCCTTTCATATGAAAGGAATAATCAGCCACATGCTTCCTCAAAATAACAAAAGAGGTGAACGGTTATGAATAAAGGGGTAATGATCGCATTATTAAGTATCGGAGCAGCACAGGGATTAAAGATCCCAATTCATTATGTGAGAAAAAAGGAGTGGCGCCCTGAATTGTTTTTTCAGACTGGCGGCATGCCGAGCTCCCACTCTGCAGGTGTATCGTCTTTGACGACGTATATTGCCCTAAAAAGAGGGGTACCGACGATTGATTTTGCCCTTTCCCTCGTGTATGGGTTGATCGTTATGTATGATGCACAAGGAATCCGCCGTCAGGCTGGAGAGCTGACATTGAAAGTTAACGATCTCGGAGAACTAATCGATAAAATTCATAAGGAAGAACGGGTAGAATTTGAAGAGAAAACCCCAAAAAAACTGAAAGAAATGCTCGGCCATCAACCGGAAGAAGTTCTTGGCGGAGCGGTCCTAGGGGTTTTAGCCGGTGCAGCGGGTTATTTTTTGTCGAAAAATGATAGAAAAAAGACATGTACTAAGGTAAGATAAAGGAGGGAAACAATAGCAGTCAGGGAGAGGAATGGTTAAGTCAGTGCGAACAGTGGAAGAGTATTTGCACGAGTTGCAAAGCAAAGGCTTTCATTTTCGGGAAGACGCTGTAGGGTTCATCTATTTTGGGAAAAACTACACAAACGCCAATGATGAGCTCACAAACACGGCAATCGAACTAACGCTTAAAGTGCAAAAAAAGTTTGATGGAAGCTTTTTCGTTTCATTGCTTGAAACGCTATCTGTAAATAAGATTGAAACAAGGCAGGAAGCGATCCGGTTTATCAGGGAAAAACAGCTTCTTGCCATATAACGAAAGACAAGAAGCTGCCTTCTTGTCTGTTATTTTTGTTTTACGTGATTGGAAGTTGCTTCATGAACCAATTCGTGTTTCTGTTTTAACAAAGAAGCAGCAGGTTTTCGCGGAAGCTCGGCAAAAACCATTCCTGCAAATATCAGCATACAGCCGAGCACTGCACTGAAACTTAATCGTTCACCAGCCCAAACATATGCTGTTACAGCAGCAAACACCGGTTCCATCGCAAAAATTAACGCAACTCTAGTTGGCGTCGTGAACTTTTGAAAGCTCGTTTGCGCGAGAAAAGCAAGCGCAGTAGCGAATACGGCTGTGATCAACAATGCTGCTGCAACATCTCGGGATAACAAAATATCATGTTTAGCAACAGACTGCCAATCTTCAAAAAGAAAAGCAGAAATGGCTGAAAGCAACGCGACAGTTGAAACTTGAATCATGGTTAACAATAGGGCCGGAAATTGCCCTGCATATTTGCCTGTCATCAAAATGTGCATGGCAAAACCAATCGCACAAACAAACACTAATCCATCACCTGTTGTCAGTCCTGAAGTACCTGCCATTGTCAGCAAATACAACCCCGCTGTTGCACCAATAATGCCAATCACCGCGTTTCTTCCGGGCCGCTCGTTCAATAAGTAAATCGCAAAAATCGGTACCATCACAACGCTTAATCCCGTAATAAACCCCGCTTTCGATGAAGTCGTGTAGAGGAGTCCAGCTGTTTGAAAGGCGTAGCCGATAAAAAGCAAAAAGCCGAGAAACAAACCGGACATCACGATTTTTTTATTGAGATGGCGCAGCTGTTTACGCTCAAATAAAAAAAGCCAGCCGCCAAGCAAAATCGCCGCTAAAAAAAATCGGATTCCATTAAAGGAAAAAGGGTCAAGAAAAGCGATTGCGTTTTGAACAAGAACAAAAGTTGAACCCCAGACAAACGCAATAAGAAGCAGGCTGAAATCAGCGAAAAGCTGCTTTTTCATCATGATTTAGCCCCGCTGTTTTTTCTTATTGCATATCGGGCAAGCTCGTCAGCCGTTTTGTTCTCGCTTCCAGGTATCCATTTCATAAAAAACAACTCCAATTGATCCGCTAAAGCAAGAGCTTTTTCGAGAAGCGGTGCATAGTCTTTATTTTTGGCAAACTCCTTTTCGACCGCCCTGTTAACCAGCTCGGAATCAGTGCGGAATGAAACCGTCTTGTACCCCTTTTCAATGCAGATTTCCAGACCTTTTATCAGGGCATGATACTCCGCTTCATGATTGGTCATAATACCGAGGGGAATCGAATATCTTTCAACAATACCATTGCCTTTAATGAAGACTCCTGCGCCGCTTGGCCCGGGATTTCCGGCACTTGCTCCGTCAATATATATTTCAAGCAAAGTTAGATCCTCCAAACGATTTTATATATAAAGTTGTTCCCTATATTCTAAACAGTTTTTAAAAGCGCTGTTTTTAATTTTATCATAATCGGCAGGACTGCTAAAGCATATAGAGTGAGCAAAGATAGGAAAAGATATAGACATCAGTAAATTGGCTGACCAAATAGGTGGTTGGGATGCAGGCCGCATTAATAAAATTGTAAAAAAACGATTATAGCCTGAATCGTATTTCCATCTTCGATCTGAAAAAAATGTTAAAATTAAAAATAGTGCAAAAGCATAAAAAGGGCTGAAGAAAATGAATTATAAATTGGAGTGGAAATATAAATTAAAGGGAAAAGAAACGGTGTTATTCATTTCAGATTGGCTGAGTGGGGAGCAGGCATTGCGGGCAGGGGAAGAAATTGAAAGCTCTGGAAAGGCTGCCGCACTTGCCTTTTATGATGAAGGCGATGTATCTTGGACATTGAAAGAGCTTAAAAAGCTTCTATCTGAAGTAGAAACCGAACCCCATGATGTGATTGTTTATTTTGATGGAGGATTTCACAAGGAAACTTTCCAGGCGGGACTTGGTGCAGTAATTTATTACAAGCAAGGGAAAAAGAAATACCGGATTCGTGCGAACGAACTTGTTGATGAAATCGAGACAAATAACGAAGCGGAATATGCTGCGTTATTTTATGCTTTAAATATACTTGAGGAGCTTGGTGTCCATCATATTTCTTGCGAATTTAAAGGCGATTCCCAAGTTGTTTTAAAACAGTTGGAAGGGGAATGGTCATGCTATGAAGAAGTATTGAATAGATGGCTTGATCGAATTGAAAACAAACTGGAAGAGCTTGCAATCATGGCAAAGTATACTCCGATTTCCCGAAAAGACAATACCGAAGCTGATAAGCTCGCCAGCCAGGCTCTTGACGGAAAAATGATAACCAGTAAAATGCAACTATTATAATGCACGCTGAATTGATTAAGGAAGTGAACCAATGAAACGAAAAGACTTGCTCCATGAAATGGGAGAGTTGATGAGTCATTATTGTGACGGCTGCTTTCTGCACAAGCAACACAGAAAAGAACAAGGAAAAAAATACGCCCACCGATTCTGCATTACCCAATGTACAGTAGGAGAGAAAATAAAAGCTTATGGGAACAAGCTCACATAAGCATAAAATAAAAAGGCCGGCAATATATCGCCGGCCTTATAATATATCGAAAGGATTAAAGCTTTACTACGTTAGCAGCTTGAGGTCCACGGTTTCCTTCAACGATTTCAAAAGAAACTTCCTGGCCTTCCTCTAAACTCTTGAATCCGTCACCTTGGATCGCGCTGAAATGTACGAAAACGTCTTCTCCGCCTTCAACTTCGATAAATCCAAAGCCTTTTTCATTGTTAAACCATTTTACTTTACCATTTTGCATGAATAATTTCCTCCTAAGCCATCCACGACACTATTTATAGTGTCAAAGTTAAATATTAACCATGAAGCGAATTAATACCATAAACGGTAAACAATCCAACTTAATGATGCTTATATCATACACGATTAACCTATGTTAGTCAACCAATACGCACATTATTTTATGAAAAAAAGAGGATTTTTTATAAAATTTTAAAAATTTTAGCACTTATATCAGCTTTCTCTTCTTAGTATCGTTAACAATTGCAGCAACCCTTTATGATATCGGGAAAGCAAAAGTGCCCGAAGAAATCCTGAATAAGCCGGGAAAGCTGACAAATGATGAGTATCAGGTTATGAAGCAGCACACTGTTCACGGCTATGAGCTGCTTACGATATAGACCAATTAGACCGACGGGCCGCTCTTGTAGCTATACAGCATCATGAACGAGAGGATGGCGGGTGGGGGGTATCCGTACGGCTTAACAGTTCTCAAAGATTGATGCTTAACAAAATCATAAAAGTTTACTTTCCTCATATCCTGTAAGTAAATGCGGCTTATAGAGGGTGAGAGCATGTACCGGTTTACCATTGATAATGAAGAGTGGATTTTAAGGTTTTCTCCGGCAGTTGCAATCGAACAAGAAATAAAGGATATCATTGTTAGATCCCTCGCTCTTCTGGGGAGTAAACTTCCTGCTTTTCCGCATGGTGATGCATTTGTCATCTTCAATGAGAAGATAGGCCTAATCGTATTTAACGTTGAGAAACTCCCTTCTTTTATTTTAACTATTTCCAGCATTGTTCCAAGAGAGAAATGGTTTGAAATTAAAAGTCGCACTTTAAAGAAATATATGAATTAGAATCCGGCCGGTTTTTTTGGCCGGTTTTTTACATAGGGCCGATCACTCATTAGACAGACACGTATTCGCTTGGAAAAAAATTTCACTGAACTTAGCAATAATGTTAATATTTTAGTAGAAGGAATGATATGAGGGAGTAATCAACATGAAATTAATCATTGCCGAGAAGCCGGATCAGGGGGCGACTTTGGCCTCTGTTTTTAAAATGAAAAAGCACAGTGGCTTTATTGAAATTTTTCCAAATGACATCTTTATAAAAGGGGCTTATGTGACATGGGCAATCGGCCACCTCTGCCAGCTTTCCGCACCTGAAACATACAAACCGGAGTGGAAAAAGTGGAGTTTGCAAACATTGCCGATCGTACCTGATCAATTTAATTATGAAGTAACGAAAGACAAAGGAAAGCAATTTGCTGTCATCAAAAACCTGATCTCCAAACCGGAAGTTTCCGAAATTATTCATGCGGGCGATGCCGGGCGGGAAGGTGAGTTGATTGTCCGCAATATATTGCGGCTCACTAAGTGTAGAAAGCCAATGAAGCGATTGTGGATTTCCTCGCTGACGCCAAATTCGATCAAAGATGGATTTCATTCGCTGTTAAGTGAAGAGGACACGAGAAACCTATATTATGAGGCATATACGCGCGCTTGTGCGGACTGGGTGGTCGGAATGAACGCCTCAAGGCTGTACAGCTTGCTGCTCCAGAAAAATGGCTTTTCTGATGTGTTTTCAGTTGGCCGCGTGCAAACCCCGACGCTTGCTTTAATCGTTCAAAGAGAGCATGAAATTGACTCCTTTGTGTCTGAACCATTTTGGGAGGTTCAGGCAAAATTTAATATAGAAGGTAAAAAGTATGAAGGAAAGTGGGAAAAGGATGGCGAGACAAGGATCAAAACGAAGGAGCTTGCCGAAAAAATAGCCGCCTTCTGCCAGGAGAAGCCTGCCGAAGTTGCCGATGTGCAGTCGGAAAAGAAAGAATTTTTGCCGCCGCTCTTGTATAATCTTTCAGCTCTCCAGGCGGATGCCAACAGAAGGTTTAAATTTTCGCCTAAGAAGACATTGGACGTTCTCCAGAAGCTGTATCAAAGAGGAATCGTCTCCTATCCCCGTTCCGATTCGCGCCATGTTACGAAAGGCGAGGCAGAAACCTTCCCGGGCATCTTAAACAAGATTGAGAAACTGCCCGGATATGCAGACTTATTTCCGCTGCCCCATTCGTCAATTGCAACAAACAAGCGTTATGTGAATGATAAAAAAGTGACAGACCACTACGCGATTATTCCAACAGACCAGGTTCAGAATATCGATAAGCTGAGCGGTGATGAGCAGAAATTGTATGACCTGGTGGCGAGAAGCCTTGTCGCCGCCCATTATCCACAGGCTGTAACAGAATATACAACCGTTCAAACTGTTGTCGATGGGCGCGCTGAATTTATTTCAAAAGGAAAGGTTCAGCTTGAAGAAGGCTGGCGAAAAGTGCTGCCGCAAAAGGAAAAAGAAGAAGAGCCGCTGCTACCATCCCTCCACGCCGGGGAAAAGGGAACAGTCTTCAAGGCTGATGTAAAAGAAAGCAAAACGCAGCCGCCAAAACGGTATACAGAAGGGCAACTGATCACTTTGATGAAAACCGCCGGGAAGCATATTGAGGACAAAGAGCTCGAAAAAGTGCTGATGAAAACGGAAGGCCTTGGAACAGAGGCAACCCGCGCCGGAATCATCACGATGTTAAAGGACCGGAATTATATCGAAATCACAAAAAACCTTGTGTATGCGACCGCAAAAGCAAAAATTTTGATCGGGGCAATCGGGGAGCAAGTGCTTGCTTCACCTGAAATGACAGCGAAGTGGGAGCAAAGGCTGAAGGAGATCTCAGAAGGCAAGGCATCACCAAAGCAGTTTATGGACCAGACCGGCAAAATGGTTGCCTATCTTATTTCTGCAACGGTAGAGGAAGCGGCAAATTGGACATTCAAGAGCGAAGAAACGGAAGGCTTTATTCCGCGCAGCCCAAAGCAGAAGCGCGTAACCAAGCTTGGTAAATGCCGAAAATGCGATGGACAAGTCATCGATAAGGGCAGCTTTTTCGGCTGTACGAACTACAATAAAACAGGCTGCAAATTCACGCTGTCCAAAAAAATCGCCGGCAAAACGATCACCCAAAAGCTCGCAAAGACCCTTCTCGAACAAGGCACAACAGATACGATCGAGGGTTTTAAAGGGAAAGACAAGCTTTTTAACGCGAAGTTGACTTGGGATGCCAACAATGAAAAGATTGTTTTCTTGTTTGAGAAAAGCCCTTCAGGTGTGTAGAAGACATGGATGGCAGTGCTATCTTGCCACTGTCTTTCATGTATAGTAAACTTTTAATGTTAATGATTTTTGGGAGGGTACGGGATGCCAACACCTAGTATGGAAGATTATATTGAACAAATTTTTATATTGATTGAAGATAAAGGATATGCGCGCGTTTCCGATATAGCAGAAGCGTTGTCTGTCCATCCCTCCTCAGTAACAAAAATGGTTCAAAAGCTTGATAAGGATGAGTATCTTGTTTATGAAAAATACCGCGGTCTCATTTTAACTCCGAAAGGCAAGAAAATTGGCAAACGGCTTGTCTATCGTCACGAGCTGCTCGAGCAGCTGTTGAAAATGATCGGGGTAAAAGACGAAAATATATATGCCGACGTTGAAGGTATCGAACACCACCTCAGCTGGGATGCAATCGACCGGATCGGCGACCTCGTCCAGTTTTTTGAAGAGGATCAGAGCCGCTTGAACGCACTGAAGGAAATCCAGAATCGAAATGAAGTCGAATAGAAGAGTTCATACATAAAGCAGCAGCCTTGTCGGAACATTCCAGCAAGGCTCTTTTACTTTATTTGAAAAGTACTGAGATAAAGAGATTTTCCCACCTTAAAATAATTCCGGTAATTCATCAAAAACTGATGTTCCTTGTGGAATCCCATCATCAGCAAGTTCAAACCCGGACAAAATACCGGCTTCGATTTCCAGCACAGCCTTGCGGTAAGAAATAATCCTCCCGGTCGAAGTGTGGAAGTTTATGATTTCACCGTCGCGGTTTTTATGGACACCAACAAGTTTTTCTTCAGGCATCTTCTCGCTCCTTTCTCCTCATCAGTCTGTCAGTTTTTATAAAAAAATAAACCAAATAAAGGACCTAACGACTCAAATAGCGAACAAGATTATGACCATTCCACAAGAGAGGAAACTTTTTAGTAGATACGAACGTAAATTAAGTAAATTTCACAATGTAATAAGCTCAACCGAAAAACGAATGAAGTTATCTAAAGAAACAGCAGTATGAACTACTATCTTAATTTTAAATAACTGTTCGTTTTTGAATTAAAGAATTGCTTTATGAAATTTCATTCACAAATATTTTAAAGCAGGTGATCATTTGGGTTCATTCGATTGGACAAGTGAAGCTGAAAAACAATGGGACAAGAGAGCGGGGTTTTGGAATTCGCGCAGCAGCGAGATGTGGGATCATGGCAGCCGAAAAGATATCGTCCCATTTATCGAAAAGCATCTTGAACCGGGTAGCACCGTTTGTGATCTTGGCTGTGGCGACGGTTATGGTGCAATCAAGCTTGCCAAAGCTGGTTTTACAGTGACCGGAGTAGACGTTTCCGCGGAAATGGTTGAAACCGCGGAAACTAACGCAAACGGAACATCAGCGGAATTTTTAAAAGCAGACATTTCACGCCTGCCCTATGCTGATAGCTCTTTTACAGCTGCTGTTGCGATTAATTCATTGGAGTGGACGGAAAATCCATTAGCTGTTCTTTGCGAAGCAAAACGAATCGTGAAAAGCGATGGTTTAGCGGTCATTGCAATCCTCGGGCCAACAGCAATGCCGCGGGAACACAGCTACCGCCGCCTATATGGCGAAAAAGTGATCTGCAATACGATGATGCCATGGGAATTCGAAAAGCTTGCTTTGGAAAACGGCTGGAGGAAAATCGATGAATTTGGGGTATACAAAAGAGGGACAGAAGCTTTGCAAATCAAATCATTACCGCTTGAATTAAAACAGTCGCTTGCGTTTATGTGGGTATTTATGCTGGAGAATACGAAGTAGAAAGGGAGTTTATCATGAGCAGATATTCAGTTAATGAATTTGTCAATTCAACAAAGCAGCAGGATAAAGGTGAAGGACTTTTTGAACTGGAAACACCAAGGCTTCTCGAAATAAACCTCAATGGCCAGGTGTGGGCGAAAGCAGGTGCGATGGTTTCCTACCGCGGCAATATTAAATACGAGCGGGAAGGAATTTTTGAACACGGAATCGGTAAAATGTTTAAAAAAGCTCTTTCAGGTGAAGGGGCATCCTTAATGAAGGCTACAGGAAATGGCAAGCTTTACGTTGCAGATCAGGGCAAAAAAGTGTCGATCCTGAATTTGCAAGGGGAATCCATTTTTGTGAACGGAAATGACCTGCTGTCGTTCGAATCTTCAATCGATTGGGATATCAAGCTAATGCGGAGGGTTGCCGGAATGATGGCCGGCGGGCTGTTCAACGTCAGGCTTGAAGGATCGGGAATGGTCGCGATCACCTCCCATTATGAACCGGTGACATTGCTGGTCACTCCAGATAATCCTGTCTTTACAGATCCGAACGCTACTGTTGCGTGGGCCGGTACGCTTGAACCAGAGTTTGTAACCGACATTTCCTTGAAGACGTTTTTAGGCAGGGGGAGCGGTGAATCGATTCAAATGAAGTTTTCCGGAAACGGATTTGTCGTCGTCCAGCCGTATGAAGAAGTGTATTATTCACAGCAGTCCTAACAAAAAAAGAGGCGTCCTCCAAGGATGCCTCTTTCAATTATAAAAAATCACTTCCACTCATACGGCGTTTCTTGATATACATAATAGTTTAACCAGTTCGAAAACAACAAATGGGCGTGGGAACGCCAGCGGTTAACCGGCAGCATTTGCGGATTATCGTTAGGAAAATAGTTTTCCGGCATGTGGATGTCCAGTCCTTTTTCTCTGTCGCGCTTATATTCCTCCGCGAGTGTATTTGCATCATACTCTAAATGGCCGGTAATCATAATGCGTTTGCCGTCTCGTGAACTGATCATAAACGGTCCGGCTTCCTCCGATAGAGCCAGAAGCTTTAAGTCTTTGTTGTCCACTATCTCGTGCAGATCAATCCCCGTGTTTCGGGAGTGGGGAGCGGCAAAAACATCATCGAAGCCTTGCAGCAACTTTTCACGCCTGTCACAGATTTGATGAAGATACACCCCTGAACATTTTGCTGGCAGTTCATGCTTCCCAATCCCGTAATGGTAGAACAAAGCCGCCTGTGCTCCCCAGCATATATGCAGGCATGAAGTTACATTATCCGATGTCCATTCCATGATCTCCGTGATTTCCTGCCAGTAGGAAACTTCTTCGAAAGGCAGTAATTCAATAGGTGCTCCGGTAATAATCATCCCATCGAACTTTCGCTCTTTAATGTTTGCAAATGTTGTGTAAAATTGCTCTAAATGCAACGGGCTTGTTGTTTTTGATTCGTGGGTAGCTGTTTTTAGAAAAGTGATATTAATCTGAAGCGGGCTGTTCCCGAGCAGCCTCAGCAGCTGCGTTTCTGTTTTCTCTTTTTCCGGCATCAGGTTTAAGATCAGAATATTTAGCGGGCGAATGTCCTGTCTGTTGGCACGGTCCTCATCCATAATAAATATTTTCTCGGATTCAAGAACCTCACGGGCGGGCAGGAGCTTCGGTATTTTAATCGGCAAAACAGCACCTCCAAATAAAAAAATATTGCTTACCTGAGTAAATTTCACAATGTAATAAGCTAAACCGAAAAACGAATGTAGCTGTCTTAAAGACAGGGGGATGCCGTTAGACTAACTTTAATACTATCTTAATTTAAAAAAACTCGTTTTTCACTTAATGAATTGATTTATGAAATTTATACCATTAACTACATTATAAATAGCTGATTAGCGCGAGACAATTGTTTGTTCATTGAAAAGGCTAAAAATTTTTAAATATTGTTCTTTAGAATATATCTCGCAGTGTTAAAATATAGAAGAGAGTTTTCATATTATTTCAATCAATCAGGGGGATCAACATGAACTTAAAAACAGAGGTAAAATCCGATATTGAAATTGCCAGAGAGTCACAAATGAAGCCGATTGTTGAGATTGCAGCAACTGTTGGGCTCTCGGACGATGATATCGAACTTTTCGGAAAATATAAGGCCAAGCTGTCAGCCGATACACTGAAAAAATTGCAAACGAAAGAGAGCGGGAAAATTATTCTCGTGACTTCCATCAACCCGACGCCTGCCGGAGAAGGGAAATCGACCGTTACGGTTGGATTGGCCGATGCATTTACGAGCTTAGGGAAGAAAACAATGATTGCGATGCGCGAGCCGTCACTTGGGCCAACAATGGGAATAAAGGGCGGGGCAACAGGGGGAGGATATTCCCAAGTGCTGCCGATGGAAGACATCAATCTTCATTTTACCGGTGATCTGCATGCGATCACAACAGCGAATAACGCTCTCGCTGCACTGCTTGACAATCACCTCCAGCAAGGCAATGAGCTGCAGATTGATCAAAGAAGGATTGTCTGGAAGCGGGCGCTCGACCTCAATGACCGGGCGTTAAGGAAGATTGTCATCGGCCTTGGCGGACCCGTACAGGGAGTGCCGCGTGAGGACGGTTTTGATATCACGGTTGCTTCGGAAATCATGGCAGTCCTATGCCTTGCCGCTGACCTTAACGACTTAAAAGCTCGGCTTGGCCGGATGGTAATCGCTTATAACATTAACCGGGAGCCGGTAACAGTAGCCGATTTAGATGTTGAAGGTGCTTTAACTTTGTTGTTGAAAGATGCCGTAAAACCAAATCTTGTGCAAACGATAGAACATACACCAGCGCTGATTCACGGCGGCCCATTCGCCAACATTGCCCATGGCTGCAACAGTGTGATCGCAACGACGGCGGCCGCAAAGCTGGCCGACTTTGTGATCACTGAGGCAGGGTTTGGTGCAGACTTGGGCGCAGAAAAGTTCTTGCATATTAAAGGGCGCAGTGCCGGCATCAAACCGGAAGCCGTTGTTATCGTCGCGACTGTCCGTGCCTTGAAGATGCATGGCGGCATGATTAAATCTGAGTTAAAAAACGAAAGTGTAGCCGCACTAACAGCCGGTTTCGCGAATCTTAAGAAGCACATCGAAACGATCGAGAGCTTTGGCCTGCCATTTGTAGTCGCAATTAATCGGTTTATTACGGACACAGAAGCCGAAGTGTTGGCGCTTCTTGAGCTTTGCCGGCAGGAAAACATCCCAGTCGCTTTAACGGAGGTTTGGGAAAAAGGCGGAGCAGGCGGTGTCGAGCTCGCAGAGAAAGTTTTGAAGGCTATTGACACGAACGAGACCGAATATCAGCCATTATACGATCTTTCGGATCCGCTCGATGTGAAAATACGGACAATCGTTCAAAAGGTTTATGGAGCAAGTGATGTTGAATTTTCACCAAAAGCGAAAAAACAATTAGAAGAGTTCGATGATTTTGGCTGGGGACATTTCCCGATCTGTATGGCGAAAACCCAATATTCATTGTCGGATGATCCAGCAAAGCTTGGGAGACCAGCGGATTTTACGGTGCTGGTCCGTGAGCTGAAGCCGTCGGTAGGAGCTGGTTTTATCGTCGCCCTCACCGGAGATGTCATGACAATGCCGGGCTTGCCAAAACAGCCGGCAGCTTTAAAAATGGATGTCGATGAAAACGGACAGGCAGTTGGCTTGTTTTAAAGAAATGGGGTATGCGAGCCTTGTTTGATCCGACCGCATTTGAGAATATGAAGGTAGTGATTGAAGGCGCCATTTATGATAAGGATTTAGCAGGAGAATTAAAGGTGATTGACCGCAATGATCTGATCAATACGGCAAAGCTGTCGCGGGAATACTCGGTTTCGTTCACAAATCCCGGGTCATTGCCTGGAGATCCTTCCTGCACGTTAATTTTACAGGCAAGCCTGAAAAACCTTGCTGCCGAGCTGCTTCTAGAAAGCGGGAGCGGACAGGAAGCCGGCTGTACCATTTTGATTGTCTTTAATACGACCCATAAAAAGGATTTAGCGATCTCCGGGATTATTCAGGAAAAGGTCAGAGAAATTTGGGGTATAGAGAGGATCATCACTCAAAGGTGGACCTTCGGCCATGAGTCGGAAGATAATGTTACGAACGAGACAATCGTCAGCTTCAATCGACCTATATTTGAAGAGCAGATCGATGATTTAGTCGCGATGATTGATTATATGGAAAAAACGATCAAAAGCCTGCAAACGAGTGTGCTCTGATTGATGCTTCCTACTCGCCTTTATCAGCAGCTAACAGTAAGATAAGGGCAGGAGGTGGCTAATATGTCAGTTTACCAATTTAGCGCGAAAACCATTACCGGGGAAGAAATTTCTCTGGACCGTTATGCAGGGAATGTACTCCTGATCGTCAATACAGCCAGCAAATGCGGTTTCACACCCCAATATAAAGAATTGCAGGAGATGTATGACACATACAAAGATAGAGGCTTGGTGATACTTGGTTTTCCTTGCAATCAATTTATGGGCCAGGAGCCTGGCAGCGAAGAGGATATTCAATCCTTTTGTGTGTTAAATTACGGCGTCAATTTTCCGATGTTTGCGAAAATCGACGTGAATGGCCAGAATGCTCATCCACTCTTTCAATACTTAACAGAAAAAGCACCTGGGGCATTAGGAACGAAAGGTGTAAAATGGAACTTCACGAAATTCCTTGTTGACCGCTCAGGCAATCCGGTCACTCGCTATGCCCCGAGCACAAATCCCCGGGAAATGTCGGGTGACATCGAACAGCTACTATAAGCCTCAAACAAAAAAGCTTCTCCTTATTGGAGGAAGCTTTTTTGTTGTCCGAAAAATTCTAAATACTCTTTACAATTGGCAGGGCAGGCAATAGGATTAAAGAAGGTATGGAAAACATTCCCGCTAATTCTATAGAAGGAGGAGACCTGAGATGCAAAGCAAAGCAAATTTAAAAATTTGTAAGAAAGAAAGAGATAAAGGATCCTAGTGCTAGGAGGGCATAAAGATGAATCATTTAACGAAAGCGATCCAGATTGTCGAGTATCATGAAGGCCTTGCAGCCGGAATTGCAAAAATGTGGTATATGAGCCGTGACCGCTGGGGCGGAGATACTCGTGTGACAACACCCGGCGCAAGTCATCCAGAAGGAAGCGAACTCCGGTAATATCGCTCTATATCTTGCAGTTGAAGGAGAAGAAGTGATCGGATACTGGAGCTTACATGAATAAACAAGCTTTACAAGTCGTCAGCAAGCAAAAGCTGAGCAGTGAATTAAAAACTGCGCCGATGTTTATCGTTTTTGATGAGCGGCAATTAACGGGCTCAGTGCTTCGTCAGCTAAACAGGATCAGGTTCCAGCTTGATTGAAGGAGTAGACATGAAGATTATTGACGCACATATGCATTTTTCGAAAATTAACTCGTTCCATGAAACAGCCCGGCGACTTTCGTTTGTTGATTACTCTTTCGATGGCATTTTAACTGAATACAAGCAAGCGAATGTCGTCCTCGGGATTGGTATGGGATTGACAGAAACAGGCGACATGGGGTTTCCCGACGATGCTGCCTCCACACCAATGGGTCTTGATTTAAGCGAAAGCCTTCCCGGAAATATTGTCTATTGCGCCGGAATCAATCCGTTTGACTGCGGGGAACAGGCGCTTAAAAGGCTGGAAGCCGAGGTGCAAAAACGAGAGGTTGTCGGTATTAAAATTTATTTGGGCTACTATCCTTTCTATGCTTATGATGAAGTATATGAACCGGTATATAAAATCGCCGCCCAATATCGTCTGCCTGTCGTATTTCATACCGGAGATACTTATTCGGAACGCGGGCTGCTCAAATACTCGCATCCGCTTGCGATTGACGAAGTAGCAGTTAAATATCGGGACGTTACTTTTATGATGGCCCATTTCGGCGATCCGTGGACATTGACAGGAGCAGAACTCATCTATAAAAACCCAAATGTGTTTGCAGATTTATCAGGGTTGATCGTTGGAACAGAGAAGGATCTGATGAAACGTCTGCAGGGGCGGTTCCTTGACCATTTGCGCCATGCCCTCGAATTTGCAGATTCGTATGATAAGCTGTTGTTCGGCACCGACTGGCCGCTTATTCCGGTTGCTCCCTATGTTGAATTCATAAAAAAACTGATACCCGAACAACACCATCAGGCAGTTTTTTATGATACGTCCATAAATGTTTTTCCGAAAATCAAGCCGTTTTTAAAATAGATGCGTCGCTATCCTTTTAAATGAAGGGTAGCTTTTTTGCATTTGTCGAGATTTGCGCGTGAATTGCGAGCTCCGCTCGTAAATCCTTCGTTTCACCAGTAAATCCTGAGCTCCGCTCGTAAATCGCAAGTTCCGCTCGTAAATGCCCTTCGCAACGGATACCAATTTCGTTTTATTCTCGAATTTTAACGGTTCGTGTTAAAATAAAAAACGGGTAGAAAGCAGGTGCATTGATGAACCAGATTATTAAATTATCTGAGCAATTTGTGAAAGAAAGCTTAAAGAATGATGTGACGGGGCATGACTGGCATCATATTGACAGGGTCCGGAAAAATGCCTTGAATATAGCAGATAGGGAGCAGCGAGGCGAACTGTTTGTCATTGAAATGGCTGCCCTGCTCCATGATATAGCGGACGAAAAGCTAAATGTAAGCAGCGAAGCAGGAAAGATAAAGCTTCTTGCTTTTATCCATACCCTTAATTTAGGAAAAGCGATTAAGGAGCATATTTTGGATATTATTTTTTCTATTTCATTTAAAGGCGGAAACAACCAGGAGTTAGCTTCAATTGAAGCGGAAATTGTCCAGGATGCAGACCGCCTTGATGCAATTGGCGCGATTGGCATTGCCCGAACCTTTGCATATGGGGGGAGTAAGGGACAGCCGATATATGATCCACATATCCAAATTAGAGAGAAAATGACTGTGGAAGAGTATCGAAATGGCAAAACTTCTTCAATCCATCATTTTTATGAGAAGTTGCTGAAGTTAAAAGACCGCCTTAATACTGATGCAGCCAAACAGCTGGCTGAGTCACGCCACGAGTTTATGGAACAATTTTTAAAGGAATTTCATAGTGAATGGAATGGTGAGGCATGAAGATGATTTCAATTGAAAATGTGTCTAAAACTTACGGGGAAAAACAGCTTTTTGACGAATTATCCTTCACTATTTCAGACAAAGACCGCGTCGGGTTAATCGGCGTGAACGGAACTGGAAAATCGTCCCTCCTCAAAATTATCGCTGGAATCGATTTCACCGATTCGGGTGAAGTTATCAAAGGAAAAGACTATACAATTTCCTACCTATCCCAGAATCCTGAACTTTTAGCCGAATTGTCCGTATTGGATCAGGTCTTTGAAGGGGAGGCACCCATTTTTGTCATACTGAGACAATATGAACAAACGCTTAGTCTATTAACGAAAAATCCAGACGATCAGCACTTGCAGGAGACACTTTTTGGCCATCAGAAGAAAATGGATGCACACAATGCCTGGGATTTAAGTACAAGTGCAAAAACAATTCTGACAAAGCTAGGCATTGACGATTTTACAAGAAAAGTTGGCGAGCTTTCCGGTGGACAGAAGAAACGGGTCGCCCTCGCACAAGTTTTAATCAAGAAGCCGGATTTATTGATTCTTGATGAACCGACAAACCATCTTGATTATGATTCTGTAAAATGGCTTGAGGATTATCTCGGAAGATATAACGGGGCGCTTTTGCTTGTAACGCATGACCGATATTTTCTTGACCGGGTTACAAATCGGATCTTTGAGCTCGATGGCGGTCGTCTTTTCAGCTATAAAGGCAATTATGCAGCATTCCTCGAAGCAAAAGCGATCCGTGAAGAAAATGAAGCGGCGACACTCGAAAAAAGAAAAAATCTTTTTCGCCGCGAGCTTGAGTGGATAAGACGAGGGGCCAAGGCGAGAACGACGAAGCAAAAGGCAAGGATTCAACGGTTTGATCAGCTTGACGAACAATTATCCTCAGTCCAGTCGGTAGACAAGCTCGATATTTCCCTCGGCGGAAGCAGGCTCGGCAAACAGGTCTTTGAACTGAAGGATGCGACAAAGTCATACGGCGATCGTATCATTTTGAGCGGTTTTGATTTGCTCGTGAAGCCTGGTGATCGAATCGGAATCATCGGCCGAAATGGAACAGGCAAATCGACATTGCTTAACCTGCTCGCCGGGACAACCGAATTGGATTCCGGACTGCTGGACATCGGCCAGACAGTGAAGGTTGCTTATTATACCCAAGAAAACGAGGATATGGATGAAAGCAAGAGGATGATCGAATATTTAAAGGAAACGGCCCAAGTCATCGAAACGTCCGACGGAAAAACCATTTCGGCAGCGCAAATGCTTGAGCGCTTCCTTTTTCCGATGAATACGCACGGTACGCCGATTCGAAAACTATCCGGGGGCGAGAAACGCCGCCTTTATTTATTGAAATTACTGATGGAAGCACCAAATGTTTTGCTTCTTGACGAGCCGACAAATGATCTCGATACCCAGACATTGACAATACTCGAGGATTATCTTGATGATTTCCCAGGAGTCGTCTTAACCGTTTCCCATGACCGCTATTTTCTCGATAAGGTCGCCAGGCAGCTGCTCATAATGGAAGGACAAGGGCGAGTCGCATCTTTTTACGGAAACTATAGCGAATTTTTAGAAAAAGAAACAGAAAAGCCGCTTCTAAAAGAAACTGCAGTTGAGGAGCAAATAACGAATCCAATCGACAAAACGAAAAAGAAGCGGTTGACGTTCAAGGAAAAAAAGGAATGGGAAGAAATTGACGGCAATATCGAAGCTGCAGAAAAAAGACTGAACGAGATCGCAGCGGAAATGGCAACTACAGGCAGCGATTTTGAAAAAGCTCATACATTAACGCAAGAGGAAGCGGAGCTCAATGAGCGCCTTGAACATTTAATTGAACGTTGGAGCTACCTCTCAGAAATAGTCGAGAACGAGTGAACAAGGACAAACCCGGTGATTGTATTTACCGGGTTGATCTTTTTGGATCTCCAAAGGTGAATACACAGGCAAGATTATGTTAAAATTCTTGCAAGATATAAACGTAATCAAGATGCAAAGGGTGAAAATAAAAATGAAAATATTAGCGATAGAGCCGACTCCAAGCCCGAATACAATGAAGATTATTTTAGACCGGGAGCTTCCAATGGGCCAAAGCAATAACTATAAAAAAGACCATGTTGAAGGTGCACCGGATTTAATCAAATCGATCCTGAATGTCGAAGGTGTTAAAGGTGTTTATCACGTCGCTGATTTTTTGGCTGTAGAAAGAAATGCCAAGTACGATTGGAAACAGATCCTTCCGCAGGTTAGGAAAGCTTTTGGGGAAGAATCAAGCAGTGACAATGAAAAAAATCCGGTTATGAATGAGCATTATGGTGAAATAAAAGTGCAGGTGCAAATATTCAAAGGAATCCCGATGCAAGTGAAGTTAACGGATGGAGCCGAAGAAAAGCGATTTGGCCTCCCTGAAGTATTTTTAAAAGCTTTGGCAAATGTCCAGAACCCCTCCGATAATGTCGTCATGGAACGAAAATGGCATGATTTCGGGATACGCTATGGCGATTTTGATCAAGTCGGCCAGGAAGTTGTTGAAGAACTAATTGCTTCGTATCCGGAGGAACGCTTGAATGATTTGGTCAAACAGGCGGCTAATCCAGATAAAACCTGCCAGGTTGCTGCGCAGAGGCGAAAGAAATTAAAATTAACTGCAGACAGTTTAAATGATCCGGACTGGCGGAAGCGTTATCAGATTTTTGAACAAATGGAAGACCCTGAACTGGCGGATTTACCGTTGCTTGAAAAAGCACTCGGTGATGAAAAAGCATCGATTCGCAGACTTGCTGTCGTTTATCTTGGAATGATCGAGGATCCCCAGGTTTTGCCACTGCTTTATAAAGCGCTTGAAGATAAATCGGTGACGGTGCGGCGCACGGCAGGGGACTGCTTATCGGACTTAGGTTTCGAACAGGCCATGAACAAAATGGCTGACGCATTGCAAGACAGCAGCAAGCTTGTCCGCTGGCGCGCCGCCATGTTTTTATATGAAGTTGGTGATGAAAGCGTCCTCCCTGCATTACGGGCAGCTCAAGATGATCCCGAGTTTGAAGTAAGCATGCAGATTAAGCTCGCGATTGCCCGGATCGAAGGCGGAGAAGCGGCGAAGGGATCTGTCTGGAAGCAGATGACTGAAGCAAGAAAGCAGGGAGAAGAGCACGCATAATCAGAGTGATTGCATTTTTGAGCCGAAAGCCGAGTGTTGGTTACATATCCAGCATTCGGTTTTTTTAGTGCGCTCAGACTCAAAAAAGATTTATCTGGAAGCGTTTTCCGTAAAACTGATATATTAAAATTTTATGAAAATTGTTGAAATTAGCATAGAAAGGGGCTATATTTGAAAGAAACTATTTTTACAAGGTGGAGATAGCAGTGAGAGATTTAAGAATCAAAAGTCATGTAATCAGTGATGATGAAAAAAGGGCACCGAATCGGGCAATGTTGCGTGCAGTCGGTTTTTCTGACGAGGACTTTAAAAAGCCGATGATCGGCATTGCAAGCACATGGAGCGAAGTGACTCCGTGCAATATACATATTAATGATTTGGCATTTCAAGCTAAGGACGGGGCCAGGGAAGCGGGCGGTGCGCCGCTTGTGTTTAATACGATCACGGTTTCTGACGGGATTTCGATGGGCACGGAAGGAATGCGGTACTCGCTGCCGAGCCGTGACCTGATTGCCGATTCAATCGAAACGGTTGTTGGGGGAGAAAGCCTTGATGGCTTTGTTGCGATTGGTGGCTGTGATAAGAATATGCCTGGCTGCCTGATGGCGATTGCCCGCATGAATCTTCCGTCCGTATTTTTGTATGGAGGAACGATTAAACCGGGGAAATTGCACGGCGAAGATATCGATATCGTGTCGGCGTTTGAAGGGGTCGGTCAATACAATGCAGGATCGATTGACCGCGAAGAACTTCACAAAATCGAATGCAATGCTTGTCCGGGGGCTGGATCATGCGGTGGAATGTACACAGCTAATACGATGGCAAGTGCGATTGAAGCATTGGGGATGAGCCTTCCCGGAAGCTCCTCCAATCCTGCTGAAACGGACGAGAAACGCACTGATGCGTTTGTTGCTGGACAGGCAGTCTACCAGTTGCTTGAACAGGACATTCGTCCGCGTGATATTTTAACAAAAGCAGCATTTGAAAATGCGATTACCGTAGTAATGGTACTTGGTGGTTCAACAAATGCGATCTTGCACTTAATGGCCATTGCCCATGCTGCAGAAGTCGATCTATCATTGGACGATTTTAACCGGATCCAGAAAAAGGTTCCGCATCTTGCTGATTTAAAGCCGAGCGGTAAATACGTCATGCAGGATTTGCATAATGCAGGCGGTGTATCAGCAGTGATGAAAATGTTGTTAAAAGAAGGGCTGCTTGACGGCAGTTGTTTAACGGTAACCGGCAAGACTCTTGCCGAGAACCTCGCGGATGCCCCGGACTTGGCAGACGGCCAAAAAGTGATATATCCGGTTAGCGAGCCGCTGAAGCCTGCAGGTCCATTAGTCGTTTTATCTGGAAACCTTGCCCCCTCTGGAGCTGTAGCAAAAGTGTCTGGCTTAAAAGTAAAGCAATTAACTGGTCCAGCGAAAGTATTTGATGATGAACCTTCAGCGACAGAAGCAGTCATGAATGGGGAGATTCAAGCCGGTGATGTCCTGGTGATCCGCTATGAAGGTCCAAAGGGTGGGCCTGGAATGCCAGAAATGCTTTCGATTTCTGGGATCCTCGTTGGAAAAGGTCTTGGCGAAAGCGTAGCGCTGTTAACGGACGGTCGTTTTTCAGGCGGAACCCATGGTCTTGTTGTCGGCCATATTGCGCCGGAGGCACAGGTTGGCGGTCCGATTGCTCTGATTAAGACCGGTGATGTGGTTACGATTGATACTGAGAGCCAGGTGCTCTCTGTCGCGCTTGATGAGGATGAATTGGCAGAAAGAAAACGCACATGGTCTGCTCCGCCACTGATCAGCAGAGGAGCTCTTGCAAAATACGCAAGACTCGTCTCCTGTGCATCAAAAGGAGCTGTTACCGATTCATTTGAGGAAACTGAAGTGAAACAACCGTTAAAGATATAAATCAGCAATTCCGCAAAATTGCAATGCAAGCATCGCTTATAGTATGCTTGCATTGCAAACTTTTTCGGGAGGGATTTACACATGTCAATGGCATACGAAGAATATATGCGACAAATGGTAATACCAATGCGGGAAGAGCTCGTTCGTGCAGGATTTGAAGAGTTGTCAACAGCAGATGAAGTTGAAGCATTCATGGAAAACACAGACGGAACGTCTTTAGTAGTTGTTAATTCTGTTTGCGGTTGTGCAGCAGGACTTGCCAGGCCGGCGGTAACCCAGGCGCTGTTAAGATCGGACAAAAAACCTGATCAGCTTGTCACCGTTTTTGCCGGGCAGGATAAAGAAGCAACGGCGAAAATGCGCGAGTATTTCGAAGGGATCGAGCCTTCGTCTCCTTCCATGGCGCTATTAAAAGGAACAAAGGTTGTCCATTTTATCCCGCGTCATGATATTGAGGACCATTCGATGGAAGCGATTATGGAAAATCTTACAGCAGCATTTGAAGCCCATTGTTAAATAGGATGTCTCCTGACGTCCTTTTTTCGTTTAAGCCGCAAAACAGGTGAAGTGTATGATTATAACAACAGCAGGACGGACAAATGACAGCATGGTAAAAATAGCGAGAACGACAGCGGCTGTTCTTGGTGCCAGTTATGTAGAGCGCAGAAAAAGATCGATTGCTGCGATACAGGAACTGGTGAAGGATGATTGTTTGATCATCGGGAAAGACCGCTTGGAGTTATATTTGTATGGAACGGCTGAACCATTTTTCTTTCATCCGAATTCTGCAATGTTCAGAATCAAACGGCTTATGAAAGGCGGGGATGATCCTTTTCTGGATGCTGCCGGTTTGCAAAAAGGAATGAGTGTTCTTGACCTCACGCTTGGATTGGCTTCCGACAGCATTGTTGCAAGCTTTGCTGTAGGCAATGAAGGAAAGATAACCGGGATTGAGGGGAATTCATACATAGCATACATTGTCAATCAAGGTTTGAAAGAGTGGGATTCGGGTTTTACTGAAATAAATGAGGCAATGCGCGGAATTGATGTTGTTCATGCTAATGCAACTGATTATTTACGCCAAATCGGGGATAACAGCTATGATTGTGTATATCTTGATCCGATGTTTGAAGAAACGATTCTTGAGTCCGATGGTATAAAATCTCTTGCGAAGTTCGCCTTATATGAACCGGTTACAAAAGAAATGATCGATCATGCCCGCAGAGTGGCAAGGCATCGTGTGGTGTTAAAAGATCATTTTCGCAGCAGCCGATTTGCAGAATTCGGTTTTAAGGTTCAGCGAAGAAAAACAGCAAAATTTCATTTCGGGGTGATGGAAAAGGAAAAAGGCTAACTCGTGAGTCAGCCTTTTACCTACCCTTTGTAGTTAAGGAAAGTATATAATTTTCGATACTTTATGGGGCGTTTCCATGTCCAGCTCCAGCGCCTAGCCCCTCGAGTCGCTTCGGTCCTGCCAATGAAGTCAAAGAACGACTTCACCGTCAGCCCCTTCGACGTACAGGACGTACTAGTGCCGACGTTGCCACAGGACGGGGCGCTCTTAGTCGGCCAGCGCTTGTCGGGGCTGAACAAGGCGCTTGCGCTTTTCTTATTTTTCAGTTAATCGGCGATAGCAAGGTACACAAAATAAGCCATCAACAACAGGCTCCCGATTACAAATGCAATTGACCAATCCATCAGCCAGCCCTCCCCCTTTGTTTTACTATCTCCAATATAAAACAACCTAACCAAATTAATAAAGATATTATTCTATTAACCATTGAAAAATATTTGAAACCAATTTTCGTTTTATTCGTAAAAACAAGTATAATAAATTTTATGAATGGCAATCTCAGCAGTTTGTTAACAGTCTTAAAATGTATTTTCAAAGACTTTCAGAACAATTGCTTCGAAGGGAAAGAGTTTCATGCCAAAATGGGTCAGGAAATCCTTTGTTATTCTCGTCACTATTTTAACGTTCGGAATGGTTACGCCGTCCCAGGTGTTCCTTTATGATGGAACCCATTCTGGCAAATCGACAAAGCGGGATAGCTTTGAATCAAATCCGGCTCAAACTGCAGCTGATTTTCAGTTTTCCGAAGATATCAGGCAGCCTTTATCAGACAGGGAAGTAGTTGTCGAGCAAATCATGAAAGAGGCAAAGGAACAATCGATGCTTAAATTCGGTTCGAAAATTAAACCGTGCATTGAAGATGAATTTCAAGAAATCATTTTGCCTGAAATGGAGAAAGCAATCGATCAGGTGATTTCCGGGCATCCTGAAGAAGACTTAATGAATCTTGCGATTACGGAAGCACCTGGAAACGGGAAATCAGAAAAGATTTTTCATATTTTCGACCGTATTACGAAAAAAGATATTCTCCGCTTTCACGTGAGGAGAGATCATCCTCCGCAGGCAGGATTTTGGTTCAATTTTCATTATCATACCCATCATGACCAATTCCAGGCCCATCACGATCTTGGCACAATCTATTGGGATAAAAACACTCCTCCTAAATGGATGAGTTAATGTAATTGAAAAACGCCATGGTTTATGAAAAAATGGATAGACGGTTTTAAACTTTTATTCTTTAGAAAAAAGACTCGGTCCTTCTAAAGAATAATTTAATGTATTCAGGAGGAACTGCTAGAATGTCAGAAATATTAGAAGGTATTATTCATACTTATTCCCAGTTTTTTAACTGGGACATGTGGGTCAATGTTTTAACGGATCCAGTCAGTTGGGGCTATATCGGAACACTGGTGATTTTGGAAGGACTATTATCAGCTGATAACGCGCTTGTACTTGCAGTCATGGTAAAGCATCTACCAGAAAAACAGCGCCGTAAAGCTCTTTTTTATGGGCTTCTTGGTGCCTATCTTTTCCGGTTTATCGCTATCGGTTTAGGGCTGTTCCTGATTAAATTATGGTGGGTAAAAGTTCTTGGTGCAGCGTACTTGGCATGGCTGTCTATTAAATATTTTCTTGATAAACGAAAAAATACAGGAGAAGAAGAAGGAGAACTGGAGGGAATCAATCAAAGCGGCTTGCTGATCAGGTTGTTTGGTACATTCTGGGGCACGGTCATTTCAGTAGAATTCATGGATGTTGCATTCTCGGTAGACAGTGTTCTTGCAGCCTTTGGGGTCAGCGATCAGGTCTGGGTTCTCCTACTTGGCGGAATGCTTGGCGTTCTGATGATGCGTGGTGTTGCAGGGGTATTCTTGAAGCTGATTCTCAAAATTCCCGAGCTTGAAACAGCTGCCTATATTTTAATCCTGCTCATTGCTACGAAAATGTTCGCAAGTGTTTGGGGATTCCATCTGGACCATATTTACTTCTTTCTCATCATTCTAATAACATTTGCAGTGACATTTGCAGTTCACTATAACAATAAGAAAAAAGCAAGCGTCAATAAAGAAGAGCATATGCAGCAATAACGAACAACAAGGGATCTGACGATTGTGCAGGTCCCCTGTTTATAAAGTAATTTTCATAGACACGTATCCTTATCCGGGCAGACCAGCGATTTTTTTAGAAAAATATACAGAGCTCCGAAGCTGCCATATACACTGATAAAGAATAAAACAGCAGTAAATATTGAGGGCAGCATAGGTGTGAGCATCAATGTAAACAATAGCGCATAAAAAAACAAATCAGCCATAACGAAGTAGCTGGATACCATCACGGTTTGAACCGCCTGTAATTCTACTTGTATATTTTCGGTCGGGGATTTCCTGATTAAAAATCTCATTGCAATTCACCTTCTTAATTTTGTACTCAACTATATGCGAGGACAAGAAGAAAGGTGAGACACCACAGTTAACTGAACACGAAATCTTTTCAGGCAGCTGGTCTTATGTATTGGCAACTCGTTTTCGTCATCGTGTCGCCCATATCATATGACGGCAATCATCGCCATTAATGATAAAAGCTGCGAAAAGCAGCTTTTTTTGCAATGGTTCACTCTCCTCGGAAAGAAACAAAATTCATCTGAAATCGAGGGGGGATGGGCAATAGATCAAATGGGAAAAACAGCGGCAATCAGACGAACCGAACCCTTTCACAGGATACATACCAGCCGTTTCCTTCCTTAATTTCTCAACAAGCGCGCATTCTCCGATAGTAGCTTCATATGTTATAATTTTAATAACTTTTCCAAGGGGTCTCAAATAATCAAAATGCCATCTCTTTTTCTTGTCTACCTTCAAGTGCCGAGAAATTCTGCTCGCAATATTTCTTTTGGCGCTTCCTACGTAAATATAGGTTCCTTCCTGGAAATAAAACCTTCCAAGCCTGCCTATATGAATGGTTCCTTCTTGTTCAACCTTTAAATAAACAGCATAGAGAGTGTGTAACTGATTAATTGAATCTTCCATCTTATTAACCTCCATGAATAGCAAAAGGGTGATTTATATGCGCAAAATTTTCCTTATGGTCATTGTCGGGACCGTTTCTTTATTATTGTTGGGAAATTCCCCCGCACCCATTCAAGGCATCAAATTAACCAATCTGCCGGAGTCATCTGAACTTCATCAGTATTTAACGACCGATTCACGTGAGTTGCTCGGTGAGATGATCGTCGTCCCGCAAGGTGATTTCGATGAACAAGAAGCTGCTTTTATGATAGCACGCATTGGACAACTACCTGAACCATTGTTGCAGAAAATGAACAGGGAAGGAATCCTGCTTATCCTGTTCCAGGGAAAACTGACCGAAAATCCATCTGCAAGCCACTTATCAGGGATTGTTCCCCGCGGGTACGAAAGTAAGAAAGTTTGGGACGATGTTCCGGGTATTGGCGGATCAAAAAAGGTATTAGTGAAAATAGGTGCGAGTGAAAAGGGAATGGGGCATGGCTCGGTCAATCTTGAACTCCACGAATTGGCTCATTCGCTTGACCGCTACGTATTTAACCAGATCCGTTATAACCCATATTTTTTGCAGATTTGGAAAGAAGAGCAAATCACATTGTTTCCAGGGATTGATTATTATCTAAACTTTCCCGAAGAATATTTTGCGGAAATTTTTGCGATGTACTATTTAGGTGGAGAGAGCAGAGAGTTATTGCAAGAACGCGCCCCCAGGTCGTATGAGTTTATTAAAGCGTTAAAATAATTTTTTCGCGACTGACTGTCATTTCTGATAGAATAGATTACAGATTTGTCGAAGGACGTGAAAAAATGAAACAATATTTACAGCTTTGCAAACATGTGCTGGAAAACGGCGTTAAGAAAGAAGATCGGACGGGAACAGGAACGATCAGTACCTTTGGCTACCAAATGCGCTTTAACCTGCAGGAAGGTTTTCCGTTGCTGACAACAAAAAAACTTCATTTACGCTCGATTATCCATGAGCTTCTCTGGTTTTTAAAAGGGGATACAAACGTTCAATATTTGCAGGAAAATGGTGTGCGCATCTGGAATGAATGGGCTGACGAAAATGGCGAGTTGGGTCCTGTCTACGGACACCAGTGGCGATCATGGACAGGTGCAGACGGACAAACGATTGACCAGATCAGCGAACTGATCAGGCAAATAAAACACAATCCGGATTCAAGAAGATTAATTATCAATGCCTGGAATGTTGCTGAAATTGACAAGATGGCTTTACCGCCATGCCATTGCATGTTCCAGTTTTATGTGGCGGATGGAAAGCTTTCATGCCAACTCTATCAGCGTTCTGCCGATGTCTTTCTTGGAGTCCCTTTTAATATTGCTTCATATGCATTGCTAACGTTGATGATTGCAAAGGTGTGTGACCTTGAGCCAGGAGAATTTATTCATACTTTCGGTGATGTCCATATCTACCAAAATCATCTTGACCAGGTTAACCTGCAACTGACGAGAGAGCCGCGTCCATTGCCAAAAGTGAAGATTGAACGCGATGTGAACGATATTTTTGACTATCGGTTTGAAGATTTTATTCTTGAAGAATATGATCCACATCCGCATATTAAAGGGGTTGTCAGCGTATGATCTCATTAATCTGGGCGATGGATGAAAATCGCGTCATCGGCAGGGACAACCGGCTGCCGTGGCATCTGCCGGAAGACTTGAAGTTTTTTAAAAGAGTGACGATGGGCCATCCTGTTGTGATGGGCCGGAAAACGTATGAATCAATAGGCCGCTTGCTGCCGGGCCGGGAAAATATCATTATTACGAGAAATCGTGATTATCAAGTGACTGGGGCGACTTTATTTTATTCGATCGCTGACTTTGTAGAATATGCGAACGGGCAAGAAGAAGAGTTTTTTGTGATTGGCGGCTCAGAAATTTTCAAAGAAATTTTTACAGCTGCAGACCGCCTCTACTTAACACAAATTCACGCAGAATTTGACGGAGATACATATTTTCCGGACTTAGATTTAAACGAGTGGGAGCTCGTTTCAAAAGAGCCAGGATTAAAAAACGAAAAAAATCCTTATGATTACGAGTTTCTAATATATCATCGGAAGTAAAAAAACAGCCAATAGCTGTTTTTTTTTGTTAATCAAGCAGATCTGGGTTTGTTTGATATTGCGTAAGTAGTTCAAGCATGTTTCTAAATTCGTGAGGGTCGCAAAATTCCCCTTCGGAAAAATTTGCTCTAACCCAGTTAATCAGTTCGTTCGGGCTGTTAAAAACCTCCCCGCTTGTATCACTTTTACGGATCATATAGCGGCCGTTATCCTCGTCAAGAACCACTTCAACGGGCAAAGCACTATCCAGGCTGCAAAGTGAAAATTCCATTTTACCATCCCCTTTATGATTGATTTGGTTTTATTATAATATCGGCCAAATTTTTTATTCAGAATAGTTGCCAGAAAAATAATAATTTTTAATTAAATATCTGTAAGTTCTTAAAAGTTTCATGTTATAATGTACGAATTATAAAACTTGCAGAAACGAGGGTGACACATGGAACAGAAAGTACTGAATAAAAAATGGGTACAGCTTGAAGACATTGTAATCGCCTACCAGCAGTTAAAAGATGTCGTTGCCCATACCCCGTTGCAGAAAAACGAGCGGCTCTCAGAAAAATATGAATGCAACATTTACTTAAAACGGGAAGATCTGCAGCACGTCCGCTCTTTTAAATTAAGAGGTGCTTATTATTTAATGAACTCACTACCAAAGGATGCACTTGAAAACGGTGTTGTGTGCGCAAGCGCTGGCAATCACGCCCAAGGTGTGGCTTATGCCTGTCGCCAGCTTGGAGTACATGGTAAGATATATATGCTGGCGACGACGCCTAGGCAAAAGGTAAGTCAGGTTGAAATGTTCGGCAAGGATTCAGTGGAAATTATCCTAATCGGCGATACGTTCGATGATTCCTTTGAAGAAGCAGCTATTTGTTCGGAACAGGAAAACAGGCAATTTATTCATCCTTTCGATGATGAAATGGTCATTGCAGGCCAGGGAACGGTTGCAGTCGAAATTCTTAATGATTGTGAAGAGCCGATCGATTTTATGTTTGCAAGTATTGGTGGCGGAGGCTTAATCGCGGGTTTAAGCACATATATGAAAAGTATCTCGCCAAATACAAAAATGATCGGGGTTGAACCGGCCGGCGCCGCATCAATGACGGAATCACTGGCACTAAACCAACGGACTCCCCTTGCCGACATTGACAAGTTCGTCGATGGCGCAGCGGTTAAATGTGTTGGTGCGAAAACATTTGATATTTGCAGTGAAAATATTGATGATATTTTGCTTGTTCCGGAAGGCAAGGTCTGTACAAGCATTCTTGAGCTATATAATGAGCATGCGATTGTCGCTGAACCGGCAGGAGCAATGCCAATCGCCGCATTGGACCTGTATCGGGAAGAAATTAAGGGGAAAACAGTCGTTTGTGTGATAAGCGGAGGAAATAATGACATTGGCCGGATGCAGGAGATCAAGGAACGATCTCTGCTCTATGAAGGTTTGTTATACTATTTTATCGTCAATTTCCCGCAGCGTGCCGGTGCACTAAGAGAATTTTTGGATGAAGTGCTCGGGCCGACAGATGATATTTCCAGGTTCGAATATACGAAAAAAAATAATCGCGACAATGGACCGGCTCTTGTTGGGATCGAGTTAAAACAGAAGGAAGACTATGAAGATTTAATTGCACGAATGAAGAAAAAAGGTTTTTCCTATCAAGAGGTAAATAAAGACAGTAACCTTTTTCATTTGCTTATTTAAACACAAATAATCTGACGAAGACATAAGAAAGATCACTTTTACGAGATTTTTTCATGATTATGTGAATTTCTTATGAACATTTTAATTCTTTTCCCGCATAAATCTTTAAAACGTTATATAATCTAAGTAGATTCACAACATGAAACTTTAAAGGGGATGTATTCTACATGTTTTCAAATATCGGGGTACCCGGATTAATATTAATTCTAGTTCTGGCTTTAATTATCTTCGGACCGAAGAAGCTTCCTGAAATCGGCCGTGCCTTTGGCCAGACGCTTCGCGAATTTAAAAAATCGACGCGTGAGCTAACGAGCGATGTCATGGATGAATTCGAAGAAGACAAGAAGAAAGAGGTAAAATAGGTGCAGAAATTTTTTCTGCGCTTTTCCTATTTCTAGAGCATCAAGCGATTGGCAGGGGAATGAAATGGAAGATAAAGAACTAAATGTAATCGATCACTTGGACGAACTGCGAAAGCGGCTGATCATCACCGTATCAGCATTCATTATCTTTTTCGTCATTGGCTTTATGTATGTAAAAGATATATATGACTGGTTTGTGCGTGATCTTGATGTGAAATTGGTGGTGCTCGGTCCGAGCGATATTGTTTGGGTTTATTTTATGATAGCGACCGTCATTGCGGTGGCCGCGACAATTCCGGTCCTGGCCTTGCAGGCCTGGCTGTTTGTTAAGCCCGCGTTGAAGCCGATTGAACGAAGGATTTCACTCGCTTATATCCCGGCCCTGTTTGCCTTATTTCTTGTCGGACTGTGTTTTGGCTATTTTGTCATTTTTCCGACAGTGTTGAACTTCCTTGTTGAACTGAGCGGGGAAATGGTCGTAACCAATTTTACAGCTGATAAATATTTTCGGTTTGTGATGAATATGACCTTGCCATTTGGCGTATTATTTGAATTGCCTGTAGTGGCAATGTTCTTAACGTCTCTCGGTATCATTAACCCGTACGTAATGCAAAAAGTTCGCAAATATGCATACTTTGTACTCGTCGTGATTTCTGTAATCATATCACCTCCGGATCTTATGTCAGATATTCTCGTCACGATTCCGCTGTTGCTCTTGTATGAAGTAAGCATTAACCTCTCTAAAATAGTTTATCGGCGAAAGCTTAAAAAAGAACAGCAATGGGCTGAGGAAAACGGGGAAATAATGAAATAACAAAGGACCCGACAGGATTTTTATTCTGCCGGTTTCTTTTTTTGTCCGAGCTAATGCGTGCTGCATTCAGAGGCTAATATCTCAGTCTGCCGGGAGGGCAGTAATGATATAGCATTCGGGGGCATTCCCGATAAATTCTCAATAAAATATTTTTGTGAAGAGCATATTCAAACAACACTTCGACGCTGATTTAGGGTATAATATAGTCAAACGGGTGAAAAAGAGGATTGATATTTTGCTATTCAAAAGCCTGGAGTTCAAAAATATTGTTGGACAGAAGGTAAAAGTCTTGGAGATTCCTGTATTGGAGGAAGATAGCCGTTATTATTTTATGATCCAAGTCCGTTTGCAAACATTTATTACTGCCCTTTATCGAGACAAAATGGCAAGTAAAACTTATTCATTTAAAGATTATTTAAAAAGAGTTCTCAAATGGCCGGATTATGAACAGATTTTTAAAACGGCTGCACTAAAAAATAATGCATAATTGATTGAAGAGTATGGGCAGAGGCTCATACTCTTTTTATGCCGCAAAAAATAATAGCGGGTCAATTTAAGTATTTATTTTATTAATATCCACGGAACATGTATAATACGTACTAAGTGTGTATTAGGGAGTGAATAGATGAATAAAGTTAAAATCGTTACAGATTCGACTGTGGATTTGTCTGAAGAAATCGTAAATAAATATGATGTAGAAGTGGTCCCCTTATCAATTACGATAGATGGAAAGACATATATAGACCGCGTTGAAATAACCCCGGCCGAATTTATGAAAAAAATGAAGGAAGCAGCCGAGCTGCCAAAGAGTTCACAGCCTCCGGCAGGCGCGTTCCTTGAGGTTTATGACAGGCTGGGAAGAGAGGGTTTTCAAATCATCTCGATACATATGACCGGCGGGATGAGCGGGACTGTCCAGTCAGCCGAGAGTGCAGCGCAAATGACCGAGGCAAATGTTACAGTGGTGGATTCGCGCTTTATCTCGAAAGCACTCGCTTTCCAGGTAGTCGAGGCAGCTGAAATGGCGCAGGCAGGCAAAAGTGTCGACAAAATATTGGACAGACTTAATGAAGTCCGCGAGCAAACACGCTTATTCGTTGTCGTCGATACACTTGAAAATCTTGTCAAAGGCGGACGAATTGGCAAAGGGAGGGCGATGATCGGTTCATTGCTCAATATCAAACCGATTGCATCCCTCGATCATGGTGTCTACACTCCTGTTGCGAAAGTGAGAAGCCATTCACAGGCAGTCAAATATCTTGCCAGGAAGTTTGCTGATGATGTGAAAGGAAAGACAATTAAAGGTGTCGGGCTTGTCCACGCAGAAGGCAGTGAACTGGCACATAAATTAAAGGCCGCTATCGATGAGTTGACCGGCTACAATAAAATTGACATTGAAGAGACGACACCAATTATCAGTACCCATACTGGGGTGGGCGCGATCGGGTTCATGTATTATATTGAATGAAAAAAACAACTCTGCTGGAATAAGGCGGAGTTGCTTTTTTCGCTGTTAAACTTCGTTTTCTGGCGTATCGGTCGGTGTCGGTTCTCCATAACTATCCTGGTATTTGTCGTCAATATAATCGCGAATTTGCTTGATGGTTTTGCCGTCATTATATTGCTGGATACTTTCGGCTGCGGTATCGAGGCACGTTCCACATTTTGTACCATGGTCATCCCATACAACTTCGCCATTTTCACGATTTTCATAAACGAAGCAATCATAGACGTTTTGATGGTTTCCGGACTCGGCACAGCCGCAATAGCAAGGAATCCATTCAAGAAGCTCCTTATGCTTTGCAGCTTCTCCATATACGATTTTCACTTGTTTATGTTTGTCGTGGACAAAAACCGGCAGCTCTTCGGCAGAGGCGGTTGACTCGCGCAAATCTCCATTTTCAGCATGATAGGTATGGGAATCTTTGCCGTCGCTGCTTTTCGCGTTATCTTCTTCAACTGTGGCTGACGAGCAGCCAGCAATTAATATCAAGGCTGTGGTGAGAAAAATTAAATATCCAATTAAACTCTTTTTCATTATCGGCACCTGCGCTTCATTGATAATTTTGAGTATGGTTAAATTGATTCTATCATGAAATCATAAATATATTTGTGATGATTTTCACATCATCTGGAAAATTTGAGTGTTTTGGCATTTGTGACTGGCATTTAAAGGATTTTTTCAAGCAAACGTCGAATATGACATCAAAAAGATATTCGAACATTGAAGGATATGAGAATGATGCAGAAAATTAAAAAACTGCCGCTATTTAGAAAAGTGTTGCTGTTTTCCTTTTTAATTACCTTCCTTGTTGCCGTGTCAACTGCCGGAATCAGTTTTATTTTGCACTCAAAGCTGCTGGAGGACCAAATAGAGGAGCGGGTCGAAGGATTATCGTCATTATGGAGCACGACGATTAACACGGAGGATATTTTTTCTGTAAAAGAGTTTCAGGACCTCGATAACCCGGCGTTAGGCCGCCTCGTCAAAAATGTTTCCTTAATAAATGAACGAAATGCCGCTTTCGTAGAAGCCTATATCCTGGATCCCGAGATTCATGAAAACAGCAGCTTTTATGTACTGGCAGCCTCCAAGCATTACAATGATTTAGGGTTAGAGAATATGTCTTATTATAAAGGCGGCGAAGAATTTACAAAAACGTTTAAAACGGTGATTAACGAAGACAGGGCGTCATCAACTGGAGTTTATAAAGACCAATATGGGACATGGATCACGGCTTTTTCCCCGATTAAAGACGAGCGGGGAAATGTCATTGCTTTGCTTGGAGTCGATGCAGAGGCTTCCTTTGTTGGAGCAGATGAAAAAAAGATTACCGCCATTTTGATTTATTCTTTTTTAATTATTACGATCATCGTTTACTTTCTTTTAAGCTGGGGTTTAAAGAAGGTTATTGAGCCAATTAACGAAATCATTTACGGGATCAATGAAGTAAGCAGCGGCAATTTTAATGTCCGCCTCCAAATTGAAGAGTTTTCCGATTTAAAAAAGCTTGCTGAACGGTTTAACATGATGACGAGACAGCTGTCCATACTATTTGACAGGCTGTCTGCCACTTCCCAGCAGTTGGGTCCGCCCCCTAAAAGGCAGGATCCGATGCAATGGGAGGCTGCACTGGATGAGATGGAAAATATTTTTCAAAAGACAAAATTTCAGCAGGAGCTTCAACGGGCCGAGAAAATGAATGCGATTGGCCAGCTTGCTGCGTCGGTTGCACATGAAATTCGTAATCCAATGACCGTTGTAAAAGGATTTTTGCAGATTTTTTTGGCAAAGGAATCAATGAGCGATGAGGAGCGAATGTACATCAAATTGATGATTGAGGAAATGAACCGGGCTGAGACGATTATCAACGATTATTTATCGCTTGCCAAGCCAGATTTGAAGCAGATTGAACAAGTCGACGGAGCTGAGCTGGCCAGTAAAGTTGTCGATTTGATGAATTCTTATGCCATGATGTCAAAAAATATTGACATGGCCATCCATATTAGCGAACCGATTATGGTCAGAGGAAATAAGAGTGAATTAAATCAAGTCCTGATCAACATTTTAAAAAATGGCATCGAAGCAATGAAAGAAGGCGGCAAGCTGACGCTGACGCTCAAAGAGGAAGGTGACTATGGCGTATTTATCATCAGTGATACGGGCATAGGCATGTCAGAGGAGGCTCTTAAAAGGCTTGGCACTGCCTTTTATTCATTGAAGGAAAAAGGAACAGGAATCGGTTTGATGGTCTGTTACCAAATCATTGAACGAATGAAAGGAAAAATCGAAGTAGAAAGCAAAGAAGGGGAAGGCACGACCTTTAGAATTTATGTGCCATTGTTCTCGGCAAAAGAACAAGAATAGTACTTTTGCAGCGTGAATATTTTACTGCCATTTTTATCCTCCTCAATCAGTATCTTATAAATGGGAGGTGTGAAATGGCAAAAAAGAATGTATTGTTTTTTAGTGATTTTGGCGTTGATGATTTTGTCTCAGCGATTTACGCTTATTTTAACGATGAAATAAATATAGTCGGTGTCGTCGGTGATTATGGAAATGTTCCTAAAGATTTCGCAGTTCGTAATGCCGTGTTTTTACAAGCAATTACAGGTTTTACGGATATCCCGGTCATTGGTGGTGCAGAATTGCCGTTGACAGGTGATCACCCGATCTATTATCCGGAAATTCATGGCCTCGAGGGTCTCGGCCCGATTAGCCCCAAATTTGATTGTTTCAATATCAATCTTGAAAACTTTCATGACATAAACAAGATTATCGCAAAATACAAGCATGATATATATATTGTCAATGTGGGGAGATTGTCTTCCCTGGCAGCAGCATTTATTTTATACCCGTCGTTAATGAAGCAGGTGAAAGAATTTTATATTATGGGAGGCGCTTTTGTTGTTCCCGGCAATGTCACTCCCGTAGCTGAAGCGAACTTTTTCGGGGATCCCTATGCTGCAAATATCGTCATTAATATGGCTCCTAAAATGATTCATATTATTCCGCTTGATGTAACATCGGCGGCGATTATTACCCCTGATATGATCGATAAGCTCCACACTTATTATTGCGCGGTCAACAGCCAGGCAGGAATGCTCGTTAAGCCCTTGGTTGATTACTACTATAATTTTTATAAAAATAAGAATCCTGATATTCCCGGAAGCCCGATGCATGATGTGTTAACACTCTGGGCGTTGACTGACGCGGCTGAGATGGATTATATACAAGAACCGGTAAAAATCGTTGTTGATCGAGGGGAAGCATTTGGCAAAAGCATTGCCGATCTTCGCAAATCCGCTGATAAAGCACGCTTTAAGGTTCACAAGATAGCCCATTGCTTTAATTATTCTTTATTTGTTAATACTTTTTATGAAACAATGAGAAATCATCACGGAAGAACATTCTGACTTTCGGATGTTTTTTTCATTCTGTTCACCAAGTTTGGAAAAACGTTTTCCTTCCTTCTTTCTAAAACCTTTGTTAGAATAATGTTCGACAGGAAAAAGGAATGCAGGTGAAATATAATGAAAAAGAACTTTTTAATGTTGTTCATTCTGTTTGCAGCAGTCGTTCTCACCGCTTGCGGTCAAAAAGGGATTGAAAATGCCAAAGACTGGCCTGTAAGTGATTTTACATACACAAACCAACAAGGTGAAGCATTTGGCCTTGAAGATTTGAAAGGTAAAGTCTGGGTAGCTGATTTTATTTTTACAAGCTGTGATGATGTATGCATTCCAATGACTCATCATATGGCAAAGCTGCAAAAGATGGCTAAAGATGAAGGAATTAAAAACATCGAGTTTGTCTCTTTTACCGTTGATCCGCAAGTGGATAACGGAGCGACGTTAAAAACCTTTGCGGAGAATTTTAACGTCGATTTTGCGAATTGGAATTTCTTGACAGGCTATACCCAGGATGAGATCCAGACATTTGCGGTTGATGTATTTAAAACATGGGTGCAAAAACCGGAAAATGATGATCAGGTTATCCACGGTACTGATTTCTTCCTCGTTGATCAGGAAGGAACGGTTGTGCAATCGTATACCGGACTTAATGGAATTCCCTTTGAACAAATGATCAGCGATATTAAAACGCTGCAATAGGCCTGAAATGGGCCTATTTTTTAGTTTTTCCTGTAACCTTCCGCGGGTATATATGAAACAAGATTTTGTTCAGGGCAGATGTGAACATGATATAATATTATAATAGAATGAAAGCAGGTGATGATATGAAAAAGACATTCATCTCCCTTTTACTTTGTACGATCCTTCTTTCTTCGTGTGACTTTATTTCCTCTGAAACAGAAATGGCCCATCCACAAAAACAACTGGGACTCGTAGTGAAGCAAGACATTCCCGATAACTATATTCCAAGAGAAATAAGCGTCGTATCAGTCGGCGATTCATTAACAGAGGGTGTTGGAGACAGCACGGAGCGAGGCGGCTATATCCCCTATTTACGAGAAAAGCTTGAAGCCGATAAAGGGATAAAGGGGGCTGACTTTCAAAATTATGGCGTGAAAGGCAACCGGACAACCGATTTAATTCGCAGGCTTGAAGATCCCGAGGTGAGAGCGGCAATCGAACAAGCAGACATAACGGTGATCACAATCGGCGGAAATGATATGATGAAGGTCGTCCGCGAAAATATTTCCCATTTAAAGCTGGATGTTTTCGCTTACGAAAAAGAAAGATATGAGGAACGGCTCCAAGAAATTTTAAATACGGTGAAGAGCTATAATAAGGATACTGCAATTGTTCTTGTAGGCCTTTACAACCCGTTTGTGAAGTGGTTCTCCAATATTGACGAACTAAATATGATTGTTTCTGAATGGAACTTAATAAGTCAATCAACGGTTACCCAGTATGAAAATGCCTATTTCGTCGAAATTATGGACATTTTTGAAAACCCGGAAGAGGATATTTTATTTACGGATTATTTTCATCCTAATGACCGCGGCTATGAGCTGATTGGCGAACGGGTATATAAAGAACTTAGCGACGGGGCTTTAGCGGAAAATTCCGGAGGTTCTTATATAAGCCAAAAAGAGGAGACACAAAATCGATGAAGAATAAATGGAGAACTTTATTTCTCCTGCTGGCAGGGGTGAATATTGCCGTTATCGCGGTTTTATTGTTCATGATCAACTCACCAGCGGGGGATAGACCAGGCAGCTTGCCTGAAACTGCGGATCAGGATGACGTTAAATTTAATATTAAAACGAATAAACACGATTTGAACAGAGTCATTAATCATTATCTCGAATCGGAAGGATTAACAGGACCTGCCAATTATCAAGTCATCTTGCAGGATGAGGTTGTGTTATACGGGACGCTTCCAGTGTTTACAGATGAAATAAACATGAAATTAACCTTTGAGCCGGAAGCCCTTGAAAACGGTGATTTACTTTTAAGGCAAGAATCAATCTCGGTCGGTCAGCTGCCGCTTCCTGTTTCTTATGTCTTAAAATTTATCAATGACCGTTATGAGCTGCCTGAATGGGTGGAAATCAGCCCAAATGAAGAGCTTGTGTATGTCAGCCTGCAAAATATGAAGCTCAAAAGCAATATAAAGGTAAAAGTTAATGAATTTGATTTAAAGAACGACAATATTCAGTTTACGTTGAGTGTGCCAGTCAATTAGTGGCGGCGCATGCGCCAAACAATACAAAATGAAAGCGGCAGGAGACCCGCCCTCCGGCCGCTTTATTGATTTAGTATAACCGTGTCGAGGCCCGGATCATCGTTTAAAAAGCCGACCATTGCTATCGTATAGGTTTCATTTGCTTTTAAGGTTAGTCCGGACAGGGGCAAAGCAGTCTTATCTGTACCAGCTACTCTTGCCTCAAGATCGACTCTCATCGCAGATAAGCCAAGATAGCTTGTTTCTTGTTTATATGAAACGTTTGGAAAAATGACATCTCCATTTTTCACCGCGATATCTATTGCCGGTGCATCAGAGGAAAGGTGAATGAATCGCATTTTTGTTTCATTTTCTGGAACACCTGGTTTATCTTCAAATACAAAAAGGCGCAGTTTTTCGATGGGGCCCGCTGCAGCCAAAGTATAATATTGGCCAGACGCAATCGTCACTCTCTTGCTGAGAACCGTCGAGACCATGTCTCCAGCCGGATAAATATCGACTTGGTGTCTTCCCGGAGGCAAGGATACATAATTACTGCCTCGCTTATAAGAGAAGTTTTTCAGAATGGGGTTACCGTTTACATAAATGTCCACGTCTGGTCCGTTCGGGGAAGCATGGAGCACGCGCACTTGTGCCGGCCGCATCATGCTGTTGTCCGGAGCTCCCGCAGTCCGCAATGAGTGCACCGCTTTTCCGATATACTTCAAGTGCTTAAAATAATAATGAACATGCATGCGCGGATTTAAATATTTATAGTATTTTGCCAGCATGTCGTACATGGACGCCTTTTCGAAATAATTCTGGTCGGGCATAATTTTCGCTCCAATCCGGGTAGTTTACGTCATTTAACATATGCTCGATTTTTTCGGTTTGTGCAAGTAAATTATTGGCTTGCACTTGAGGTGCTTTTCGGCCCTGTTGCTATTTTTAAATTCTATCCTTTGCATGTAGCAAGCTTTTCATATAATCTTATAATGGAGCGTAAAATCGTCCTGTTGGGGAATAAGTATAGTGACGATGAGCATGAGAAAAGAGGTGCTTTATTTGAGCGAGAACACAAGTCAATTGGCGACGTTCGCAGGCGGTTGTTTTTGGTGCATGGTCAAGCCATTTGATCAGCAGCCCGGGATCTTACAAGTGGTTTCAGGTTATACCGGGGGCACGAAGGAAAACCCGACGTACGAGGAAGTTTGCTCTGAGACAACCGGCCATTACGAAGCAGTCCAAATTACGTTTGATCCGGAAATTTTTCCATATGAAAGATTATTGGAACTTTATTGGCAGCAAATTGATCCGACAGATCCCGGAGGTCAGTTCTTTGACAGGGGAAGCTCGTATCAAACAGCGATTTTCTATCATAATGAAAAACAGAAGCAGCTGGCCGAACAGTCAAAAGAGAACCTTGAAAAAAGCGGCCGCTTTAATAAGCCGATTGCTGTAAAAATTATACCTGCTAAAACCTTTTACCCCGCAGAACAGTATCATCAGGACTATTACAAAAAGAATCGGGCTCGATATGAAGCGTACCAGGAAGGCTCCGGCCGGGCAGCTTTTA
The DNA here is from genome assembly GCF_002860125.1 of Bacillus canaveralius. GTDB lineage: Bacteria > Bacillota > Bacilli > Bacillales > Cytobacillaceae > Bacillus_BJ > Bacillus_BJ canaveralius. The sequence continues at coordinate 56,138 of NZ_PGVA01000041.1, read as the reverse complement.
TCCGAAGCCATTGGGGGGAGTAAGTTGGAAAAAGATCATAAACCGTTGAAAAAACAACTGACACCGTTGCAATATGAGGTGACAAAGAATAATGGCACCGAACCGCCGTTCCGAAATGAATATTGGAACGAATTTCGCGACGGTATATATGTCGATATCATTTCAGGAAAACCGCTTTTCACATCAAAGGATAAGTATGATGCCGGCTGCGGCTGGCCCAGTTTTACAAAGCCTATTAAAGAAGAAGATGTCGCTGAAAAGTCTGATTACAGTCACGGTATGATCCGTATAGAAGTCAGAAGCAAATCATCCGATTCCCATTTGGGCCATGTATTTAATGATGGCCCAGGGCCTTCCGGCTTAAGGTATTGCATGAATTCAGCAGCGATGAGATTTATCCCGAAAGACAAACTGCAAGAAGAAGGGTACAAGGAGTTCGTTGTACTCTTTGAAAACAACGAGTAAACCGCTACTTTGGAAAGGATGAACAGCATGTTCAAGAAGCTATTTGGAAAGAAAGAAGCAATTAAAACCGTGCAGATATTTGCTCCGGTAACCGGAACAGCAATTAATTTGGAGCAGGTGCCTGATCCGGTTTTCTCTGAAAGAATGATGGGTGATGGCATTGCAGTCGAGCCTTCAGAGGGGGAAGTGGTTTCACCGGTTGATGGAGAAATCGTCCAGGTATTTCCTACGAAACATGCGATCGGGATCAGGGCGCAAAATGGAGCAGAGATTCTGATTCATATTGGCCTTGAAACGGTTTCTATGAATGGCGAAGGCTTTGAAGCCCATATCAGTGTCGGGGATAAAGTTTCGGTCGGAGACCGGTTAGTAAGCTTTGATCTTGAGCTTGTCAAGGAGAAAGCAAAAAGTACGGTTACCCCGATCATCATTACCAATACGGACAATGCAGCAGCGATCGAGAAGAAAGCAGCTGGACCTGTCGAGCGGGGAACATCGCCGGTTTTAGAGGTAACATTCGATTGAACAAGCCCTGGTCACACTCGACCCATTCATAAAGTCTGATCACCTTTACAGAAATAAGGAAGCCATCAAAGGCTTCCTTATTGTTTTTCTGCAATGATAATCGAAGAGATTGCAATGTCTGCACGATTGGTTATATTACTTTCAGATCGCTCATCTTTTACAACGAATTTCACTGTGTGCGATCGATCACCAAGCCCGCTGGCGATATAAAGATTCCTCTGCTTATCGATTGGCCACCACGTTGAAATGGAACCATGATAGGCATCATCGATATAGACATCCATTAATCCACCAAATTCACTCCGCAGTACAGTAACTCCTAATTCCGGGCCAGTAAATTCGTATTCAATGAAATCCCCCTGCTTTGTACTTACATGCAGACCGTTGTAGAAGGTAAAACCTTTTTTCTCTTTATAATTAGACTGTTCAGTAAGTTGAATGTCAGGAAGCGGATTGAGGGGTTTAATTAGTTCAGCCTGCTGCCCTGTTTTTTGCTGGACACTGCTCATTACTTTGAACAGCTGCTCTGCATAAAGCCGATAGCCTTTTCCATTCGGATGGACGAGATCGGTTGTTAATTGCTGAACAGTTAGGCCTGAATCGCGAAAAGGCACACGCATATCAATGTTGACAGCCCCGTAATATTCAGTAATTTTACTGATCTCCCCGGCAAACTCTTCTTGATCAAGGCTGTTCTCGGTAATCGTAAATATTTGTGCTGACGGATAATGCATGATCAGATGGCGAACGATCTTTTCATAATGGGCTGAGAACGTGCCCGCATCCATGTATTTCCGATCATTTTCCCCAAAAACAATAAACGCTGCATCGATTCTGTCCGGCATACGCGTATTCTGCAGCTTAAAAATCCCTTCAAATGCAGTAGCACCGCTCTGGACAACAGCATGCCGCGTTCCCTTGCCGCCAAATTCGTTTCTGATCAATTCCTCAAGCTGCGAAAACCACGTTAACTCTTGATTCTCTGCACCTGCCCCGCGCCCGATGCTATCACCAACGACCAAATACTGATAATCTTTTCCGGCAGCAATTTTTTCATATATTGAACTGTTATCTTTATCATCTGCTTTCGTATCTGAACCGGCCAGATAAAACATATAATATAAACCGGAAAACAATAAAACTGTGAAAATGACTTTTCTTTCCATCTATGCAGGAAGCCTCCTGATGTAAATTCTTACACAATAGTAACGTAATTTGTTGTCAAGGAAAAGAAATATTTTTGTAATTCCCGAAATAAATGTCTGCTTGCTAAAAACTGTTGCTTCAAATTTATTTTAGAAATTTGGGCAAACACACATGCGGGTCAAGTACCCATTACATAATGTGTACTGCAAAAGATATAAATAAAAAGGAGTGAATGTCCATGGCATACGGATGTGACAGCTGTCATTACGGATATGCTTATCCTGCCGCAGACTACGGATATAATGGCGGCTTTGCTTTGATAGTAGTATTGTTTATTTTATTGATTATTATCGGGGCAAGCTACGGGAATTGGTAAATGCATAAACTTGATACGCGAGCTCTGAGGCACTCCCAGCATTGGCAGGGGTGCCTCTTATAATATCTTTCAAAAACACGAACATTAAACACTATAAACGTAATTATAGTTCGTGAAAAACTTGACTATAGGATAGGTCTTTGTTATATTTACGTATGGTGAGTGAATTTCATAAAAGCATTCTTTAACTGAAAAACGGTTATTTATAGTTAAGACAGTATTATTCGTTTCCTACGCCATACTCCTGTTAATTTAGACAACTTCATTCGTTTTTCGGTTTAGCTTGTTCCATTGTGAAATATACTCGGTTAATGGTAAAGCGAATTAGATGACTGGGGGATTTTCGGTGAAAGCAAATTATGATGTAATCGTCGTTGGAGCCGGTCCGGCTGGTATTTTTACCTGCTATGAAATGACATTAAAAATGCCTGGTGCAAAGGTTTTATTAATTGATAAAGGCCATGATATCTATAAGAGGAATTGTCCAATTTTACAAAAGAAAATTGAGAAGTGTCCGCCACCAGCCGGTAAGAAAGACTTCGCAGGCTGCTTGCCAGCCTGTTCAATCACGAATGGTTTCGGCGGTGCAGGCGCCTATTCCGATGGCAAATTTAACATTACAAGTGAATTTGGCGGCTGGATGACCGATTACCTTTCCGATTCCGAAGTCATCGAACTGATTAAGTATGTTGATGAAATTAATTTAAGCCATGGTGCTACGAGTTCGATTACCGATCCGCTCACGGATAAAGTCAGGGACATTGAACGGCGCGGTTATGCAGCCGGCTTAAAGCTACTGCGGGCGAACGTACGCCACTTGGGAACAGAGCAGAACCTGCAAATTTTAATGAGTATTTTTGAGTATTTAAGAGAAAAGATTGATATGGCCTTTAAAACGGAAGTGGAGGATCTTTTGACCGAAAAGAAGCCTGATGGCTGGTTGGTGAACGGAATTCTCCTTAAGAATGGGGAAGAGATCAGAGCTGATAAAGTCGTCGTCTCCCCGGGACGTGACGGGTCTAAATGGCTGAGCCAAATCATGAAATCGCGGCGATTGCAAATGATCAGCAATCAGGTTGATATCGGTGTCCGTGTCGAAACATCGAATATTGTCATGGAAGAGATCAATGAACATTTATATGAAGGCAAATTTGTCTTTAACACGTCAGTCGGCACAAAAGTCCGGACATTTTGCAGCAATCCTTCCGGGCATGTGGTTGTCGAAAACCACTCAGGGATCATGCTTGCAAATGGCCACGCTTATAAAGACCCGAAGCTTGGCAGCCCGAATACTAATTTTGCTTTATTAGTATCGCACACTTTTTCGGATCCTTTCGACAAACCGAATGAATATGCGCATGAAGTATCGCGGCTGGCCAACAGCCTTTCAAACGGCGGCTTGATTGTCCAGAAATACGGCGATATTTTAAAAGGAAGAAGATCGACAGAAAAAAGAATTAAAGAAGGCTTCATTGAGCCGACACTAAAAGAGGCCGTTCCTGGTGATCTAGGTCTTGCGCTCCCATATAACACGTTGAGAAGCTTAATCGAAATGACTGAGGCTCTCAATCATGTGACACCTGGATTGGCTTCAGAGCATACTCTTTTCTATGGAGTGGAAGCAAAATTTTATTCGGCACGGCCTAAATTAACAGATCGGTTTGAGACAGAAATTTCGGGATTATATGTTGGCGGTGACGGAGCCGGTATTACAAGGGGACTGGCACAGGCGAGTGCTTGCGGTGTTTGGATTGCCCGGGATATTATCAAGAACATATCCGGTGCGATGCTTGAAACTGCAATTGTGTGACTAGCGAATAAATAGAAAATGAGGGTGACATCTAAGCTAAGTAGCTGAGCTGGCGAAGAATATGATTAGTGTTTGAAAAGACAAGATTGTAGTTAGTGTGGGGGTGGGTACGATTCGTACTTGCGCGTTACAATAAATTTCAAGATTGACGCACTGTGTATAGCGGACGCATTTAAGCTTAGTTGAAAATCGACGCACCAATGTCTTCGCAGCCAATTCGTTCCTGAGCTTGACAGACAACTGATAGTTCAGTATCAAGGAGGGAATCGTCGCAGTAGAATATAAAAATACGGCAGACTGAACCAAATCAGCCTGCCTATTTGTGTGTCATAAAAAAGTTTTATTTAATTTTCATTATCATCATTATCTCCGTCATTCTCTGGTTCTTCCGCATCTTCGTTATCGTCGTGCGCATCCTTTTTATATAAAACTTTTAACCCGGTGCCGATATCCGATGCAAGGATGTAATTACGCTCCACAAAAACTCCCCATACGTTTGAATCTATAGGAACATATTTGCCGATTTCCACCGGATTTGCCGGATTGGATATATCGACAGCACGCACACCACCTGCATAGTGCGACAAGAAAAGAATCTTCCCTACTACTTTTGGATCATGTACGGTATTCGCAAAGGTTACTCCATCCTCAATATCATCAACCAATTCTGTCTTAAACTCGCTCAGGAGCTTTGGATTGGTTTTATCCTTAATATCAAAAATCCTTGTATATCCGTATGCCTGTTCATAACCCGCTTTGCTCGGGTTATACACTTCACGCGTTTCGATCAGGATTCTCCCGCCTTTTGCAAGTGCGGCTGAATGTGCAGAACCTTGCTGGTGGGGAGCATACTGTGTCCTGCCAAGGTAAATCGGATTCTCTGGATTTCTAATATCAAAAATGGCAGTGCCTAAATCCCACATCGACACGTATGCAAATTTTCCAGTATCATCTACCATTGTACTGTGGTTAAAAACAGGACGAGTCTTTCCATCAGGTGCATTCCAGTGATAGCCATTAAAATCGTCTGGTATTTCTTCAAGCGTCCTGGGGTCAAACTGCCAGATTGTGCTCGGATTAACTGGATTGGAAACATCAACAATTTGGAAGTCTTTTTCTTCACCATGGCTGTAATAATCCGCATACGGATTCGCTGCAAGAACCAACACACGGTTACCCTGAACAGTCAAATACAGTTCATGCGTCCCGTTTGTTTTTTTAGTTACCTTCCAGAATCCTAACTTTTTAGGGTTATAGGGCTTCGTTACATCATAAAGAAGGAATCCTCCCTGTGAGTCTGGATTATTACGATTCAATTGCTGGACACTGACAACTGCCAGGTCCCCTTTGAAGTATGGAGTTCTTACTGATTTTACGATTACTTTTTCCTGCCATGTACCCGGAACATCATTGTGTGCAAAAACAGCCACTTCCTTGGGATTAGCCGGATCCTTTAAATCAAAAACCCTTACTCCTCCGTTCCCGCCATTATTCGTATGCGTTCCAATGTAAGCAAAACCCTTATGGGCATATACATCGCCAAAGCTGTTTTGCTTTCCATCCGCCCGGATAACTTTCATTTCAGGTGCAACTTCAGTGAGGTTTCTAAATTTCCCTTCAAGAATCAGGGTATCATTCTTTCCATAACCGGCGCCCTGTCCTTTCTCAATAATGTCACTCCCTAGATCATCATGGGCAAGACCACTAATTGGAACAGATGATATCACTAACGCTGCTGACAAAATAGCACTAAACAAAAACGTCCTCTTTAATTTTTTCAACCTAAAACCTCCTGCCATTGAATTTTATGATACGAAATCTCCTTTAATATAGCAGAGGGCTAGAAAAACTCACAAATAATTTTCATTAAATTCAGCAAATTCAGTTTATTATTCCTAAATTTTTATTTGTAATGGGTTATTATACCTATCTTCGACTACAACGATGAGAAAAAATAGAGTTGATTAATAGTTAGCCAATACTTTAGTTTTTTATTCTGGATTTCTCAACAAACACGGCCTAATTAGTCATTATATTTCTAAAAATCTTCGGAAAACCAACCATCCATCCACGAGTCCACAAATAAATCTGTCAACCTGAAAAATCAAAGCGGCAATTCCTTACATGTAATGGATTCTTTAAGAAAGATTTCCCGGGCAGTCTCATACAATTTAATATATTGTCCCAGCAGGTGGAGTGGAGGGAGACTATGGAACAGTCGTTTTTAATAAAGCCTTTTCTCGATGCTGTTTATCCGACGGTTGAGTATGGCAAAGGCGTTTTTCTTTATGATACAGACGGGAAGAAGTATTTGGATGCGTGTTCCGGTGCCGTCACCGCCAATATCGGCCATGGTGTTGAGGAAATTGTGGAAGCGATGCATGAACAGGCGAAAAAAGTATCTTTCGTCTATCGGTCTCAATTTACAAGTGATGCTGCCGAGAAATTAGCAAAAAAAATTGCCGAGCATACTCCCGGAGATTTAAATTGGAGCTTTTTCGTCAACAGCGGCTCTGAAGCAACCGAAACAGCGATGAAAATCGCGATTCAATACTGGCAGGAAAAAGGGATTCCTACGAAAACAAAAGTGCTGTCAAGGTGGCTCAGCTATCACGGGATAACGCTCGGAGCCCTTTCAATGTCCGGCCATCCGGGGAGACGGGCGCGGTTCACTCCTTTGCTGGAAGACTTACCGGTCATTCATCCTCCATATTGCTACCGCTGTCCCTTTAAACTTGCAATGCCGGAGTGCGGATATTTATGTGCCCATGAGCTGGAAACGGCAATTGCACGGATAGGCCCTGACAATATCGCCGCCTTTATCGCTGAACCGATCGTCGGTGCCGCCGGCGCAGCCATTACACCCCCGGAGGAATACTACCGGATCATTAAAGATATTTGCACGAGAAACAACATTTTATTTATAGCTGATGAAGTGATGTCTGGATTCGGGCGGACAGGAAAAATGCTTGCTTGTGAACACTGGGGGATCATCCCTGATATTGTCGTGCTCGGTAAAGGCATGGGGGCAGGATATACACCGATTGCCGCGGCGCTCGTAAGCGATAGAATCATTGAGCCGATTTTATCAGGCTCAAAAAGTATCATGAGCGGCCACACACTGAGTGCAAATCCTCAGGCGTGTGCTGTTTCTCTGGCAGTGCTCGACTATTTGGATAAACAGAGCGTCATTTCGGAAGTCGAAGCGAAAGGCGTATACTTGCTGAACCAGCTGAAAAAACTGCAGCAAAAATACACTTTTATCGGAGATCTGCGCGGCAAAGGATTATTAATCGGTCTTGAATTTGTTGAAGACAGAGCGGAAAAACGTTCGTTTTCACGAACTGTTAATGTAACTGGTGAATTGGTCAAAATAGCCCAGCAACAAGGCTTGCTTCTTTACCCGGCCGGAGCGGGTGATACAGGCATGAGCGGCGATGCCGTCCTGATCGCTCCGCCGCTAACAATTACAAAAAGAGAAATCGATGAATTAGTAAGGCTTCTCAATCAATCATTCATCCAGTTTGAAAGAAAGCTTGTCCTAAAAAGGGATGGAGTGGAATAAATGGAAAATCCGTTCGGGAAAATCACAACGATTAAGGATGTTATGGACTTGTTTTATGATGGAATGACGATCATGTTCGGAGGTTTTGGCGGGATCGGTTCCCCGCCGGATCTTATTGATGGCATTTTGGAGAAGGGAATAAAAGATCTGACTTTAATCGGCAATGACACAGGATTTCCCCATATTGGCATCGGGAAAATTGTCAGCCTTGGGAGAGCGAAGAAAGTAATTGCTTCCCATATCGGCTCGAATTCCGCTGCCGGACGAATGATGACAGCTGGTGAGCTGGAAGTCGAATTCTCGCCGCAGGGAACTTTAGCAGAGCGAATCCGCGCCGGCGGAGTTGGACTGGGAGGAATTCTAACCGATATCGGCATCGATAATCAGCTTGTGTCGGAAAACAAGCCGAAAACCAATATTAACGGGAAGGATTATTTAATCGAAACCGCTTTAAGCGCGGAAATGTCAGTCGTATATGCAAAAAAAGCGGATCCATACGGAAATTTAGTTTTCGACAAAAGTGCCAGAAACACAAATCCACTTGTTGCTATGGCCGGAAAAACCACGATTGCAGAGGTCGAAGAAATTGTCCCGCTTGGCAGCCTGAATCCTGAAAAAATCGTGACACCCGGTGTGTTCGTTGATTATATCATTGCTTCGGGAGGAGTGAATTGGAAATGGGTTTGGGAATAGATATTCGCGCTAAGATCGCAAAACGGGCAGCTTTGGAAATCAAGCCCGGGATGGTTGTGAATCTTGGGATAGGCATCCCTTCCTTAGTTCCGAACTATTTGCCTGAAAACATCCATGTCATGTTCCAGGCGGAAAACGGAATTGTCGGCATGGGACCGACTCCAAAGAAAGGCAGTGAAGATGAGAATCTATGCAATGCAGGCGGTTTTCCTGTAACGGTGATCGACGGTGCCAGTTATTGCGACAGTGCTGTCGCATTCGGGATGATACGGACCGGGAAGGTGGATGTAACGATCCTTGGTGCTCTTCAAGTAAGCGGCAGCGGCGATCTTGCCAATTGGATTGTTCCCGGTAAAAAAGTTCCCGGGATGGGTGGCGCAATGGAGCTCGCCCAAAAGGCCGGAAAAGTAATTGTGTTAATGAACCATACAGATAAAAATGGCACCCCGAAAATCGTTGACGAATGCACCCTGCCGTTAACTTCAGCGAAATGTGTCGATATGATCATTACGGAAATGGGTGTTTTCCAGATTACAAACGACCAATTGTTCCTTATCGAGGTGTTTGAGCCCTTCACTTTAAAAGCGATCGAAGCAAAAACCGCTTCCGCTTTTATCATAAAGGTATAATCCGGTATGTGACTTTTCAGGGGAGGTATGAGTGCGGAATGGAGACAGAAATGGAAAAAATCGGGACGTGGATTAAAGAGAATCGGGCGAGAGGAGCACGCCTGCTGCAAAAGCTTGTCCAGGAAGGCAGTATCCGAGGCCATGAAAGCAAAGCGCAGGCGATTATTATTGAGAAATGCAGACGACTCGGCCTTGAACTTGATATATGGGAAATTGGTGAACAATCCGTCACAGGCCATGAGGCATTTTGCTCGGACAGGAAGGATTTTAGCGGCAACCCAAACGTCGTGGGTGTCCTTAAAGGAGCAGGCGGAGGACGATCACTGATCTTAAATGGACATATAGATGTTGTCCCCCCGGGGGACAGAAATGATTGGCTTCATGATCCTTTTAGCGGCACTATTGATGGCGGGAAACTGTTTGGGCGGGGAGCAACAGATATGAAGGGAGGATCTGTCGCCCTTCTTCTCGCGATAGAAGCGATTGTTTCCTGCGGACTGAGCTTAAACGGCGATGTTATTTTTCAAAGCGTGATTGAAGAGGAAAGCGGCGGAGCGGGAACGCTGGCTGCTGTCCTAAGAGGCTATAAAGCGGATGGTGCGATCATTCCCGAGCCGACAAACATGAGGTTGTTTCCAAAGCAGCAAGGCTCGATGTGGTTCAGAATTTCCGTGAAAGGCAGGTCTGCCCATGGCGGAACGAGATATGAAGGGGTAAGTGCAATAGAGAAGGCAATGGTCGTGTTAACAGCACTGCAAAATTTGGAAGAGCAGCGAAATACGCGGGTTAATGATCCCCTCTATGCCAAAACGCCAATTCCGATTCCGATTAATATTGGCAAAATCAACAGTGGAGAATGGCCTTCGTCCGTTCCTGATTCGGCTGTGATTGAAGGAAGAATGGGCGTTTCTCCGGATGAAACGATGAATGCTGCCGAACAGGAAATGGAAGCTTGTCTTAAGCAGCTGAACGAAGCAGACCCGTGGTTCCAACTGCATCCGCTGAAAATTGACTGGTTCGGGGGCAGGTGGCAGCCCGGAAACCTCGACATCGACCATCCGCTCCTAACAGCGTTATCCGAAGCCTTTGTTGAAGTAAAAAAAGAAAAACCTGTTATTGAGGCATCTCCATGGGGAACAGATGGCGGTATTTTATCGAATGTCGGGGGAACACCGGTGGTCGTTTTTGGGCCGGGAGTAACCGAGGCTGCCCATGATACCAATGAATATATCATTCTTGAAGACTTATTTGCAGCAGCAGAAATCATCGCCTTTACGATTATCAAATGGTGTGGGCTTCATACTAATTAACTATAAGGTTAATAAACGATAAAACCTGGTGTTTAGAGCCAGGTTTTTTTAAAAAGGGAGCAGTCGTACATGAACAGCAATTCCTATTTTAAAAGGCATGTAGGAGAAAATTTCTTTATCGACGCGTTTATCGATCCTTTTAACAAGCGAGTAAGAATTGATGATTATCTAGGGGATTTTACGGAGGTCATGAATGAAGCGGAACAACTCGCAGTGGAATCCAATGCTGAAAAGTTGATATTAAAGAGCAGAAAAGAAGACTGTAAACGGCTTCTGAACAACTGCTATATTTTGGAGGCTTTCATTGACCGTTATTTCCTTGGATCGGACGCTTATTTATTCGCAAAATTTTTTCGTGACGAACGAATGGCCGCGGACGATTGGTTAAAAGAAGACCAGATCATGGAGGGTCTTTCTAAAATTAGCCTTACTCGTGAACCCCCTGCACTTCCAGATGGGTATACGTTAAAAAAAGCTGGCGCCTCGACCGCTGAATCGTTAGCTTCCCTTTATCGGCAAGTCTTTGCAGTTTACCCCACCCCGCTCCATGAACCCGAATATGTAAAGAAAACGATCAGCGAAGGGACGGTATATTTTGCTTTGTACCATGAAGGGGAAATAGTCAGTGCAGCGTCCGCAGAGGTTAACCACTTCTATAAAAATGCCGAAATGACTGACTGTGCCACATTAAAAGAGCATCGCAAGCATGGCTTAATGAAGATTTTGCTTTTGAAGCTGGAAGAAGAGTTGGTTAAAGATGGAATTTTCCATGTGTTTACGATGGCAAGAGCGTTGTCATTTGGAATGAATGCGGCCTTTAAACAGCTCGGATACTCGTATACGGGCAGAATGCTGAAAAATTGCTTCATCTATAACAAGCTTGAGGATATGAATGTGTGGACAAAGAATTTAACGAAAAAAACATTTGCTGAAAAACCGGCACATTGATGACAATTCTTCGGCACCCCGCCCATATATAGATAAGGAGGCAAAAGGGAGGAGAGGCGGATGGGAAAGGATGAAATGACAAATGAAGTCCTGACAGCCATTTTAAAAAGCATCGATGAAGGAATACATGCAGTTGATACTGCCGGGTATACGATCTTTTATAATGAGGTTGCCGCCCGCCATGACGGCTTGAAAATTTCTGAAGTGCTCGGCAGGCCGCTGCTTTCCGTTTTTCCATCTTTAAATGAGCGGACGAGTACATTGCTGAAAGTCGCAAAAACGAGACAGCCGATTATTAACCAAACACAGACGTATGTAAACATTTATGGCAAAACAATTGAAACCGTCAACACAACCTTGCCGATCCTCGTCGGCGGTCGGGTGATCGGAGCCGTCGAGATCGCAAAGGATTATTCGCGGATGAAGCTCCTTTCCGAACGATTGCTTCATTTCCAAAAAAGCAAACAACCAAAAGCATGGAAGCAGGAAAGCGTAAAATATACGTTAAACGATTTGCTGACAGTCAATCATGATTTCTTAGCTATGAAAGAAAAAGCAAGGAAGCTCGCGCAAACAGATGCACCGATTTTAGTTTTTGGAGAAAGTGGCTCGGGAAAAGAATTATTCGTTCAGGGAATCCACCATGCATCAAGGAGGTCTCAAGCACCGTTTGTTGCGCAAAACTGTGCAGCAATCCCTGAAACGCTTTTGGAAAGCATTTTATTCGGAACCTCGAAGGGAAGCTATACTGGAGCTGTCGACCGGCCGGGCCTATTTGAACTGGCTGACGGCGGAACCCTCTTTCTTGATGAGCTTCATACAATGCCGATTGTCCTTCAAGCCAAACTTCTTCGCGTCCTTGAGGAAGGGTCGGTTCGACGAGTAGGGTCGGTAAAGGAAATTCCGGTCAATACAAGGGTGATTTCGGCTATGAATATCGATCCGCGGACAGCGCTTGAACAGGGAACATTAAGGCCTGATTTGTTTTACCGCCTGAACGTACTGACTTTTGAGTTGATCCCATTGCGGGAAAGACCGGAAGACATTGATTTATTGACATCCTCTTTTATTCATTCCTTTAATAAAAGCTTAAATAAGAAGGTTGCCTCTTTGGAAGATGGTTTAAAGGAGTATTTCCATACTTACAGCTGGCCGGGTAATGTTCGTGAGTTAAAGCATGCGATCGAATATATGATGAATGTTTGCGAGGAAGAAATGCTTTCAGAAGCAGATTTGCCGATCATTCTTAAGCAAAAGAAACGGCAGTATATGAAAAAGGAACGATCACCATCCCTATCGCTCCGTGAAAATTTAAAAGAACTGGAAATAAGACTGATCCGTGACGCGCTCCAGATCACAAAAGGGAACATCAAACAGGCTTCTGTACTGCTTGGCATTCCAAGGCAGACACTTCAGTATAAACTCCAAAAGAATTTGCCTGGTGCCGAATAATCAGCATTTCTGTTTTCTGCAAACCTGAAACGATGATCTTTACCGCTGTTTCCTTTCTTCACAACCTTAATGGAAAAGCATCCATTTTTGGCACGGAACTTGCATCATTTACCGTTAAAGTGACAGGGAGGAATGGTAATGAAGATGACATTATATAAACCAGCCAGACACTGGCATGAGATTGAATTATGGAAGGATGTCGATGAAGAGCAATGGAACGATTGGATTTGGCAGCTGACAAACACAATCCGAACATTGGAGGATTTACGAAAAGTGATCAACCTCACCCCTGCTGAAGAAGAAGGCGTCAGGATATCAACAAAAACGATCCCATTAAATATTACACCCTACTATGCATCCCTCATGAATCCAGATGATCCCCGCTGTCCGATCCGCATGCAGTCGGTTCCGATCTCTCAGGAAATGCACAAAACGAAATACGATCTTGAAGACCCGCTTCACGAGGATGAAGACTCACCTGTTCCCGGTTTAACGCATCGCTATCCTGATAGGGTATTGTTTCTCGTTACCAATCAATGCTCGATGTATTGCCGATACTGTACACGCCGCCGCTTTTCCGGGCAAATAGGCATGGGAGTTCCGAAAAAACAGCTTGATGCCGCGATGCAATATATCGGCGAGACACCTGAAGTAAGGGATGTGCTTCTTTCTGGCGGGGATGGATTGTTAATCAATGATAATATTCTCGAATATATTTTAAAAAATTTGCGGTCGATTGATCACGTCGAAATCATCCGGATTGGCACGCGTGCACCGGTTGTTTTTCCGCAGCGAATTACCGATAATCTCTGCAATATTTTGCGGAAATATCACCCGGTCTGGCTTAATACCCACTTTAATACATCGATTGAAATAACCGGGGAGTCAAAGCTGGCATGTGAGAAATTGGCCGATGCTGGTGTACCAGTTGGAAACCAATCGGTTATTCTTGCTGGAATTAATGACAGTGTTCCAATTATGAAAAAGCTGATGCACGATCTTGTCAAAATCCGGGTAAGACCGTATTACATTTACCAGTGTGATTTATCAGAAGGAATCGGCCATTTCCGGGCACCGGTTACAAAAGGGCTTGAAATCATTGAGGGATTAAGGGGGCACACATCGGGATACGCCGTACCTACATTTGTTGTCGATGCACCAGGTGGAGGCGGAAAAATTTCACTTCAGCCTAATTACATGATTTCACAAAGTCCCGACAAAGTTGTTCTTCGCAATTTCGAAGGTGTGATTACGACATACCCTGAACCGGAAAACTATGTGCCCGGCCGTGCAGAAGATTATTTTAAAGAAATATATCCAGAAATGGAACAGAAACGGTCGGCGGCAGGAATCGCTTCGCTTATGAACGATGCCCAGCTCAATTTAGTGCCGGAAGGCCTGGCCCGGTTAACGCGGCGCAAACAATATGAGCAGGATCCTGTCCATAGTTCGCTAAAGGACAAACGCGAAAAGCGTGACGTATTAAAGGAAAAGAAATTTTATGCCCAGCAAATGAAAGAGCCCGGACAAACTGCTCGACAAACTGAAGGGGCAGAGGCGATCATTGCAGCCAATAGTCAGGAGGAAAAGTGATGGAGCGATCATGCTCATGGTGCAGCAGCGAACAAATCGAAACAGGGAAAGAAACAGTGTATTGGGAGCTCCCGGACGGAACGAGGGCGATTGAGATTACCGATGTCCCTTCAGTTGTGTGCCATGACTGTCACATCGTTTACCAGACTGATGAAATCGTCAAAACGATTGAGGACCAGCTTTTTATCGTTGATACGAAATCAATCGCAAAAACGATTGCTTTTGAAGGACTGATGAATCTTCCCAAACTATTGAAAAAAAATTACTTTGATTTTTCATAATGCAGCTATAACACAACCGCCCAAACGGAGATCGGGCGGTTTTTTCTTTCCTGCGATGTTTCAGGGCATAGGGGTCTGCTGTGGACGCCGGGTCAGGGATGAATTATAGTAAACGTAAGATAATAACATGGAGATGGAACGCTCAAAGGCTCCTTTAAGAAAAAGAACTGGAAAGGTGTTATGTATGCGAAAATCGTTCTACCATTTTTTAATGAAATACCGGCATCCGGAGCCGAAGGATTCAATTAGCAAGTTTGCGAATCATGCCTATGATGACCACAGTTTTCCAAAACGGTCGGAGGATTATCAGGAGATAAGCTTGTATCTGGAGCTGAATGGCCAATATTTAGAAAGCATGACTACCTTTGATGAAGCGTGGGAAATATATGAAGCAACTGAAGGGAAGGGCTGATAACCTTTCTTTTTTTCATTGTTTTCGAAAAGAGACCGTTTAAAAGCCAGTGCATATACTATCGTAATTAATTATTCACGGCTCACCACCTGAGAGGATGGAGGAAATGGAAAAACGAAAAAAACCGAAATACAAAATCGGTGATACAGTCGTGATCACAATGTATGGCACGGTGGGGAAAATTACGGATGTTAAGTGGCTTGACGGCATGCATGTGTATGAAGTGAATAAAAGCGAAGGACTGTATATGGAAGCAAGCCTGCAATTGTTGTCAGAATACGAAGGAAATGTTGTTGAGCAAGAACATATTGACATTGAATATAAATTTTTTTTCGGTGATTTGGTTCAAGTCAAAGGGTATGGAGCAGACCTGTTCAAAGTAATTGGTTTTCGGACTGAAATTTGGCGCTATAAGGAAAATGCCTGGGAAGACGTTATTTATGAGCTGTCGAGAATTAGCGACGGCGAATGGCTTGAAGCAGGAGAAGAAGAGCTGACAATTGTTGCAGAAGCTGCTAATGCCGAAACGTTCATTCAAAAATTAGGGTTGCTGTTTTCAGTGAACAAACCGCAAAATCCCTTTGAAAAAGAAATGAAACTCAATAAACGCGGCTACCGCCAGACCGAGCGTGATATGGTGAGAAAGAAAGATGACCAACAGGAACTGATTGACGGTCTCCTTGATATATATAATGATTACAAGATTTTACATGAGATGTTTAACGATTGGGAATACGAACAAGTTATGCGTGTTGTTCTCGAAAAGCTTAAAAGTATATGAAAAAAATACTTAGAAATTAACAGTAAATTGGTATAGCAGATAAATTAAATAAGGTGCACCAAAAACGAGCAGTATTTTATAAACAAACTCAGTAATCTTCCTGCAAGTATCTATGAACAAACTATTTTCTTTATTTACATCTTCTTTAAACACTTCGATCCACTTACAGATCACCATCATCCAATCACTCCTAAATATTAGCTGTTACTAATGTGTATGCTTGTCCAATATAAACATGTCTTGAATTGAAATTTCTTTTAAAAAGACGAACTATATGAAAAGCCTTTTAACAGATCAGGTTATGAAAATAGCAAATGCAACATACATTCTGTAAAAAGGGGGCGATGCTATGAAAGAAATCGAAGTTATTATTGATACAGAGGAGATTGCCGAATTTTTCTTTCATGAGCTTTTAAAAAGGGGATACGTTCCCACCAATGAGGAATTGAATGAAATGGCTGATATAACTTTTGAATATCTTGTTGAAAAGAGCATTATTGATGAGAATACTGATATCGACTAAATGACGGGCTGCTGCCCGTCATTTTTATGTGAGCGTGCCCAGCAAGCCGTTAATTGCTAGTTGGTGAAAGTCCAACCCGAGTAAGTGTCAAGACGCTCGGTAGCTGACAGGGAGGCGTCCTGGCCGAGGCACTGGAAATGGACGAAACCAAAATAAAGCTGACCGTATCCGATTCAGACATTCTTTACATGAAGGATAAAATAAATTCCGTTATTCAACAATATTGCTAATTGATGAAGCGCGATGCTTCATCTTTTTTTGCGAAAAAATGTCCGCGTCCGGATCGATTCGATAACATAGGATAAAATTTCCATGCAAATAACCCAACTATCGACAAAAGTAGAAGCTTTCCGATAAAGGAATCGACAAAGGATAGCTTTAATAGTACATATACAGTTTAATTTGATAGGGGGACGCGGCATGTTAAAAGAGTTAACAAGCAGAAGGAAGAGAAATTATGATATTACGATTTTTCAAACCCCGCAATTTAGGCAGGATAGAGGCTATACTCAAGTGTACCGGCTTGCAATTAAAGCGGAGGGGCATCAGGATTGTTTTGATAAGGTATTTAAGCTTTTCAATGTGCCGGACACCATTCCCACCGACTATAAAGGCAGGTTTATGAGCACAGGCGATATTGTATTAATTGACGAAGGCTTGAGAGGTCACCATTATTACCAGCTAAAAGCGGGCGGCTGGACAAAGATTAACCGAATTCAGGTGAGGTAATGTGAAGAAAACAACGCTGAAAATCAGGGTTGTTTTCTGCTTTTTAAAAACGTATCTTCCCTATTTCCCTGTTAAAAGATGCTGGTACCCGGATGATTTTTCATGGAGAAAAGAATATGTTATAGTTTGAAGGGATAGGCAAGGAAATAACAGCTAAAGAAAATAATGGAGGTAAATAATATGAGTATTCATATCAATGCAAAAGAAAATGAAATTGCCGAAACGGTATTGCTTCCCGGAGATCCTCTTCGGGCTAAATATATTGCTGAAACATTTTTAGAAAATGCACAATGCTATAACGAAGTTCGCAACATGTTTGGCTATACGGGAACCTATAAAGGAAAAAAAATATCTGTTCAGGGAACGGGAATGGGTGTTCCGTCCATCTCTATTTACATAAATGAATTGATGCAAAGCTATAATGTCCAAAATCTGATCCGGGTCGGAACATGCGGCGCTATTCAAAAGAATGTCAAGGTTCGCGATGTCATTCTCGCCATGAGCGCTTCGACTGATTCGAAAATGAACGAAGTTATTTTTGGCGCGGTTAATTTTGCTCCAACAGCTGATTTTGATTTGCTTAAAAAAGCGTATGACGCTGGTATGAAAAAAGGCTTGAACCTTAGAACCGGTAATGTGTTTACTGCGGATATGTTCTACAATGATCATGCTGAGCATGAAAAATGGGCGCAATATCAAATATTGGCGATTGAAATGGAAACAGCCGCACTCTACACTCTTGCCGCAAAGTTCAATCGCAAGGCATTGTCGGTTCTGACTGTAAGCGACCATCTGTTAACAGGTGAAGAAACAACTTCAGAGGAACGCCAATCCACCTTTAACGAAATGATTGAAGTTTCGCTCGAAGCTGTCATCCAGGAATAGGCAACTTTTCATTGAAAAATCATAAAGATACCTAAAATAACTGGGTATCTTTTTTTTGAATACATAGATGAGTAAGTTACACACTAATAAGCTAAACCGAAAAACGAATGAAGTTGTCTAAATATAAAGGAATTCTGTGTATTTAGATTGCTTGACGGATCATGTTAAAATAGAAATAATGTTTGGAAACAACTGAACAAAAATGAAACAGGTGAAATGAATGAGGAAAATTTGGACAGTTTTAGGAGCTGGATTGATTTTAAGCGGCTGCAGTCAGGTGGAGTCAATCATGGAAAAGCTCCCTTTTCAACAGGCTGATAGGGAAGGCGATGAACAGGCTGAAAAGCGACAAGAAAATGTCACTCGTGACAATCTGGACAACAATGATACCGGGCAATCAACAACAGAGAATAGCCAGACAGCAGAAAACAATTCGGGTGCAGAAACTCCTGCTTCCGGCGCGCCCACCCTGGAAGCCGCTTATTTTAATAGTATAATTGAATTTAACGGAAGAGCGATCATTCAAAATCCTATTAATATTATGGCTTTGGTCAATAAAGATTTTGCCTTGCCCGATGGCTATCTCCCCGAGACGATGGTAAGGCCGAATGTACCTTTTTCCTACGGTGCTCAGGATATCGAGAAAAGCTATTTGCGCCAAGAAGCATCTGCAGCTCTGGAAAACCTGTTTGCTGAGGCCAACCGAAATGGACTTAAGCTCTATGCAGTATCGGGTTATCGGTCATATGCCCGACAAAAAGAGTTGTTTGATGCTGAAGTAAGCCGGGTTGGGGAACAAAACGCGAAACAGGTCGTTGCTGTCCCCGGAAACAGTGAACATCAAACTGGCCTGGCAATGGATATATCGAGCCAGAGTGCAGGATTGGGATTAACAGAGCAATTTGGGGAAACGCCTGAGGGAAAATGGCTTGCAGAAAATGCGCACCGATTTGGGTTTATTCTTAGATACCCGAAAGGAAAAGAAGCGATCACCGGCTATCAGTATGAACCATGGCATTTCCGTTTTGTCGGGGAAAGGGATGCAGCTGTTATTTATGAAAAAAAACTGACTCTTGAAGAATACTTTAATATTGTTTTAAAAATTTAGCATATATTGGATGGCATGATAAAAACTGATCATGCTTTTTCTTTTTGTATGTTATAAAAAGTTGTCTTTTTTTCTTTAAATTAAATTATTTGCGGTCATTAATATCCGGGAGATAGTTCATGTATAATAGGGAATAGCAGCTACAATTAGGGGCAGGTGAGCGTGATGTTCAACCGGGAGCTTGTAAAAGGAAGCACATCGTTATTAATACTATACTTTAAATGAAAAAGATATGTACGGTTACGAGATTTTCAAAGAGATGGAGGCCAGAAGCGGCCCGGCGATCAAATTGAAGGAAGAGACACTATACCCGGTGGAGTCAATTTGTTCACGCGATCAATTTGATTATGGGACGAGATGGATCATGAACAATTGCGAAAAAAGAAATACTTGGCTGAAACAGCAAAGCTGTATGGTCCTTAGAGCTTAACTTTTTCTTTGTTATTTTTTAATAAAAAATGTTATCCTAAATTTTAAGGTCTAAAAGAGTGAATTTCATAATGTAATAAGCTAATCCGAAAAACGAACGAAGGTTGACTAAATAAACAAGAGAATGCCGCAGGAAACGAATGTTACTATCTTAAATTTTAAATAACTGTTCGTCTTTCAATTAAAGAATTGCTTTATGAAATTGACTCCTGAAAAAGACTTTTTTGATGATGAAAGTGGTGAAAGACTTGGATCAAGAGAAAAGCGAAATGGATAACAAAGGACAAGAAACATCAGATAATCCTTCCAGCTATATTAGAATCAAAAAATTCCGATTTGTCATGCTGTTGTTTTTCATCGTCTTCATTACAGCTGGAATTACAACATTCGCACTCGCATTCGGTGACGAAAAAGCGGTCAATGTTGGAACGGAAAGACCGGAATTCAGCAAGCTGTATTCTGCCTATGATACGCTGCAGGAAATGTATTATAAATCAGTTGATGAAGATGAGCTGATAAACGGAGCCATTAATGGTATGGTTGAAGCTCTCGATGACCCTTATTCGGACTATATGAATGAGGAAGAAGCAAAAAGCTTTAATCAAAGCATCTCCTCGTCCTTCGAGGGTATTGGAGCGGAAATTCAGGAGCTGGATGGCAATATCGTCATCGTCTCTCCTTTGAAAGGCTCCCCGGCCGAGAAAGCGGGCCTGCAGCCGAATGATATTGTTTTGTCGGTGGATGGCAAAAGCCTGCAGGGGCTAAGTTCGACAGAAGCCGTTACACTTATTAGAGGCGAAAAAGGGACAGAGGTTAAAATAGTCCTCCAGCGCCCGGGAATGGGTGAAACAATGGATGTTTCGATTATCAGGGATACAATTCCTCTTGAAACAGTCTATGGTAAAATGATGGAGGATGGAATAGCTAATATCCAAATTACGAGTTTCTCAGAAAATACTTCAAAAGAACTTGTCGATAAGCTTAACGAGCTACAGAAACAGGGAATGAAGGGACTTGTTTTGGATTTGAGGCAAAATCCCGGCGGTCTATTAGACCAGGCGATCAAAATATCCAGTCTATTTGTTCCAAAAGGTGAAATTTTGTTCCAAATTGAAGACCGCAATGGCGGCAGAGAAGAAGTTAAATCGACACATGAGAACGGGCCAAATATTCCGCTTGTTGTCGTGATTGATAAAGGAAGCGCGAGCGCTTCAGAAATACTTGCTGCGGCCGTTAAAGAATCGGCGGATGTTCCGCTGGTCGGTGAAAAGTCCTTTGGGAAAGGAACTGTGCAGCGTGCCCAGAATTTTAAAGATGGCTCAAACATTAAATTTACAACCGAAAAATGGCTGACACCTGATCGAAACTGGATACATGAAAAAGGAATTGTTCCCGACTTTGAAGTCCAGCTTCCAGAGTATGCTTCCTTGCCTTTTATCAATCCCGATCTTGAGCTCAAACGTTCCGTAAGCTCTGCGCAAGTAAAAGCAGCACAGCAGATGCTCTCGGCAATCGGTTATCAACCTGGCAGAGAAGATGGCTTTTTCGATGAAGGAACCGAGAAGGCGGTTATCGCATTTCAGGAAGCTGAAGGCCTTGAATCAAATGGAGTCCTCAGTGGCCAATCAACCGTAAGGCTAATGGAGAAACTGCGCGAACAACTTGAAAACAATGATCCACAAATCCTAAAAGCAGTGGAAGTATTGAAACAGCAGCTTAATTCATAAACAAAAAAAGCTCTCCTGATGCGGAGAGCTTTTTTTCACCTAAGTAATTAAAAACTCTTTGTTTGGCCGATCTGCTGCAGGGTATAAACATAGCAAAACAAAGAAAAGGAGTGGTTAACTTGCCTTGGAGTAAAAACGATTATCCTGATGCCATGAAGAATCTCGATCCGAAAGTCAGGGAAAAGGCCATCGAAATTGCAAACGCACTTCTTGAAGATGGTTACGAGGATGGACGGGCTATCCCAATTGCGATCGATAAAGCAAAGGAATATGTAGACAATCATTAGTCTGGTCGTGACGTTGCCAGTGAATTGATTGAGAGCGCGCCCTTTCTGAGGGCGTTTTTGTATGTTTTTATATCAATAGGGGAAACTTTACAAAAACCGACACAGAAGTTGAGTGAGACAGATGAAAAAATTAACTTTAGCGATAGCTCTTTTACTGATTTGGACATTTGCTAATACGGCAGATTCAATGGCAAAAAAAGACGAGAGGGTTCAAATGCTCCAATGGGAAGAAGTAAACAAGCTTATTCCTAAATTTAGTACCTTTAGGGTTGAAGACCTGGAAACAGGTAAGAGATTCACTGTACAAAGAAGGGCCGGAAGCAGCCATGCTGACGTCCAACCCATTTCAAAAAAGCATACAAAGACGATGAAAAAGATCTACAGCGGCAAATGGAGCTGGAAGCGCCGCGCCATTATCGTTGAGCATAAGGGGAAAAGGATCGCAGCCTCCATGCATGGAATGCCCCATGGGGCGGGGGCGATTACAAACAATTTTCCCGGACATTTTTGCATTCATTTTTTTGGGAGTACAACACATCGTACCGATCATATGGATTTATCGCATAAGTTAATGGTTTTTAAAGCAGCCGGTCAGCTGGAGGGGTACTTGGCTGCTGCAAGTCCATTGGAACTGATAAATGCCTATATTGCCGGCTTTAAAGAAGAAGATGAAAAAATTCTAAACTGTATTATCCTGGAGAAAAGAAACTACACCCCGGTTTTTAAAAAGGTTGAAAATGTCAACATAAGCCAAATCTCAGTTCCGGCTGTAAACGAATTACAGACTGACCTTTTTGTTTCTGTACCGGTTGAAATAGAATGGTACTTAAGGGAAGAGGGAAGAGTTAAGTTTGAAGGGAATATAAACTTAATCCGCTACTCCCCTGATGGACCTTGGAAGGTAGACTCGGAAAAATTCCTTGAGGAAAACCGCTTCATAGAATGAGAAGCGGTTTTTTCGTCTGTGAACGATTTGCCAATGTCCATCAATGTTAATTGTATATATCTTGTTGGCTCATTCCGATGCAACAGTACTAAAGCTGGTTCTGACCAAACTGTATAAATGGCTGTTCATCTTGAATTAGTCCACATATGGCGCATTGCACTTTATATAACGGCCCTTTGTATGGCGTATGAAAAGGAGAGAGGGTCTCGCTTGTGTACTCCTCGAGGATTTGTCCGGTTTGCGGATGTTTTTTTACAGAATGCGGCACTTGCTCGATTATATTAAAACGGCTCCTGTTGGTCCTGCAGCTCGGACAGCGGTATGGTGTATTCAATTTGCAAGCTCCTTTCAAAATAGATTTCTTTTATTTTTTGCCAAGTTGCTAGTAATTATGTGAAAATATTGCTAGTGTATTGATGGAAGGTGAGAGGCAGAATGGATTATGATTACTTATTACAGCAATACCGATCAATATGGAATCATCGGATGCTGCCATCGAAACAGAATAGCGAAGTCGTCCTGGAAGAAGCAGTCCTGCGTGAGCTATTGGACGAGAACTCGCATCCGCGGACCCGTCGCTCACGATACGATAAGTTTTATTTAGCTGTGAGCAGAATCATCGACTCTGAACTTCCGGATCAGGATAAATTAGCATTAATTTCACTTCATAAAAAAAATATGGAGACGATTAAAGCACGCGAAAGCAATTAGACTTATGGTGAAAATGTTAAATTTATTCCTTTTGTAAAAGGAGTGCGATAGGATTTAGTCAGTTTGTATAACCCTAATTGCATATCAGAAACTGGTGTCCAGGCAAATATCTGGGCCCGGATCACTAAAACGGCTGGTAAAAAGCCGTTTTTTCTCTGATCACTTCGAACTATAAGAACGGTTAACATTGTAATCCTAAAGTAACATTTGTAAAAATGAATAGCTTAGCTAAAACTTGTCAACCCTTATTTCCTATCATATGTTTTCCAAGTGAGGCAATGCACTTCCTCGTTAACTGGTTTTATCCAATCTAATATTGTCCAATAGAATATTGTAAAAAGATGATAACTTCATAGGTTTATACCCATTTTTAAAAAGAATGTACTACTAAACTAGTTCATTTGGCACGGTCTTGGAATATCCTCCCGCAATTATTACAAAAAACGCATGTTATGATTATTTTGCAAGTCAAACAGACAAAAAACAACGAAACTAGGGAGGATCTTTGATAGATGAAGAAAAAAATGTTTTTTTCAGTTGCAGCTGCAGCAGCAATGCTGATGGCAAATCCAGTTACCGACAGAGCGGACGCGGCGTCTAACTGCCCAACTCCTGCACAGGTTAAAATGTATACTTATCAATCTGGCAATTTAACAAATGAGCAAATTGATAGCATTCTTAAAAAGTACATGAGCAATTTCAATGTTCAATGGAATAACGTTCAAGTACAGCAACCTGTACAAAAGCAGCCAGTTGCACAACCTGCTCCAAAGCAACAAGTACAACAACCTGCTCCAAAGCAGCAAACAAAACAGCCTGCTCCGAAGCAGCAAGTACAACAGCCTGCAGCACAGCAGCCAGCTAAAAAGGCACCGGCTCAACAGCCTGCCAAAGCTGCAGCTCCAGCTTCTTCCCAAGTTAGTGCATTTGAACAACAAGTGCTTGACTTAACAAACCAAGAACGTGCAAAACATGGAATTCCAGCGCTTAAATTAGATGTTGAATTAAGCAAAGTCGCCCGTGAAAAATCACGCGATATGCAAGCTAAAGGGTACTTTTCCCATAATAGCCCAACTTACGGATCTCCATTCGATATGATGAAACAATTCGGCATTTCTTACAAATCAGCCGGTGAAAATATCGCGATGGGTCAACGTTCTCCTCAAGAAGTTGTTACAGCTTGGATGAACAGTGAAGGCCACCGTAAAAACATCCTTAACCCAAGCTATACGAACCTTGGAGTAGGGCATGTTGCGCAAGGCAACTACTGGACACAAATGTTTATTGGTAAATAATAAATAACAGAAAGAAGAACCGTTTCCCAAGGAAGCGGTTCTTCTTTCATTTCTCGATGGCGTGTACAGAAGACGTGTAAAAGGCTTATACGGAAAAATGATGAATCGAGTTCAAATTCTTTCATGAACATTTAAAAATGGGTTAGAATATTGGTTAGACATTACGAAAAAGGTGATTAACATCAACATTCGCATCGCAACAGCCGCAGATATTGAACGAATAATGGAATTTGTCATACATACTGTTGAGCTAATGAATCAGGAAGGCAATGACCAATGGTCAGATACATATCCCCATAAGGATGATTTTTTGGCTGACTGCAAAGCAGGAAGTTTGTACGTAGCAGAAAAAGACGGAAGAGTGATCGGATCGATCACGATTGATCGACAAGAGCCGCCTGAGTACAAACAAGCACACTGGCGAAGTGATCAAGATTCTTTTGTTTTTCATCGGCTGGCCGTAGATCCGGATGTGAGAGGAGCAGGAATTGCCAGCAAACTTATGTCCTTTTCCGAAAGCTATGCATTGGAGAAAGGCGTATTTTATTTAAAAACAGATACATATTCCTTAAATAAGAAAGCGCAGCTTCTATTTGAAAAAAATGAGTTTGTGAAAGTTGGTGAGATGAAATTCCCAGAAAGAGACCAGCCATTTTATTGCTATGATAAATTCCTGTCTCGCATGAAATAGCATCGTATATAAGTGGCCTCATGTTTATTCCGCGCCACTGTTCTAATTTGTTTACATCGATTCATATACCTCCCAAATCCCTGCAAGGATGTTAACCTTAAAGAACATCTGTTATATCGATCTCGGAAAATTGCATATTGACGCTTTTGGGGATTCTAATTTCAAGCATTCCATCTTTATGACGCGCAGTGGCCCCTTTTTTTCGGACGAGTGCGGGAAGGGTAATGGTATGCTTGTCATCATCTTCGGGAATATGTTCAACAATCATCTGGTTGGATGTATGAGACAGTTTCATGTTATGGAGCCATTCCTGATTTCTGATCGGAATCCGCACAAAAACAAAATCATGTGTCTCAAAAACAGCTTCTTCTAGAGGAACGATGCTTTGTTTTCTGGCGTCGTGCGGGACAGGATTAACCGCACTTGCAAACTCTTTAGGATTTATCATGTCTTGCATATTTGGAGGGAACATTTTACTCATCATCTCCTCGATATGCTTTTCGATTTCTTCTGGTTTAACCTGTTTCATCATATTTTTCATGTCTTTATTTATCGGGAACAGATTCCATGGAAACAAAGTGAAACCTCCTTTCAAGGCTGAAAGGGTCGCCAGCGTTATCAACTCTATTTTCAATATATGCAAGATGAAGCCTTACCGTTAAGCGTAAAAGTTTGCATATCAGCGGTGGACTTTTTAGTATATTGGTAAAGAAACTAAATTATAAAAGAGCGGGGTAGTTAAAAGTGAAAGGGAAAATCGCTTTAATAACGGGAGGGTCCTCGGGGATTGGGAAGAGCACAGCTATCGAGCTCGCCAAAAATGGTGTTCATTTAATCATAAATTACCGAAATAGCAAGGAAGACGCCGTTGAATTAGCCAGCAGCCTGACTGAAATGTATGGAACCGAAAATATTGCCGTGAAGGGTGATGTTTCAGACGAAGGGCAATGCAGCAAAGTTGTGTCAGAAGCTTTTTCGTTGTTCGCTTCTATCGATATTGTCATTCATAATGCCGGCCCTTATATCCATGAAAAAAAACGGTTAACCGACTATTCTCCGCAAGAATGGAATTATCTTATAAATGGAAACCTGAATGGAGTTTTTTATTTATCAAGACTTTTGATCCCGAAGATGAGGGAAGCAAGGTGGGGAAGAATCATTACGATTGGCTTTGATCGCGTCGAATCGGCGCCGGGCTGGATATACAGATCAGGATTTGCTGCCGCAAAAACCGGTCTCGCCTCATTGACGAAGACAATTGCCCTTGAGGAGGCAGAATACGGGATAACCGCAAATATGGTATGCCCGGGTGACATTATAGGTGATTGGAAAGAAAAAAGTATCTCAGATTCTTTGCAAGTGCGTGATTCGGAAACACCGGTTGGCAGACCGGGAACAGGGGAAGACATTGCAAGAGTGATATGTTTTTTAGTGGAGGAAAGCTCGTCATTTATAACAGGGAGTATTATGCCAGTTACGGGTGGAAAGGACGTATTAGGCAAAGCTTACAAACAATCATGAACAAGACCGGCAGCCAATAGAGCTGCCGGTTTCGGTTGATTATTCTTCTGAAAGGGAAGGGCTGAGCTTGTTTTTTTGAAGGAATATCAGTCTGCTTACCAAACAGACCGCTCCGACGGCCAGGCCTGATATGAGTCCAACCCAATATCCGAAGGCGCTCCAGTCTGTGTAATTAGCAAGAATATACCCTAATGGAAGGCCAATCACCCAATACGAAAATAAAGCCATAATCAATGTGATATTTACATCCTTATATCCGCGCAGTGCACCTTGTACAGGCGCCTGTATCGCATCTGAAAGCTGAAAGAATAAGGCGAAAATCAAAAAATCGATCGTTAAATTTAACACTTCCGGGTCCTTGGTATAAATCGCGGCGACATCTTTTCTGAACTGTAAAAGGATAAAGCCGCACACAATTGATAATATCACGGCAAGTCCGATGCCAATCCAGCTATATTCCTTTGCATCCCTGTATCTTTTTGCACCAACCTCAAAGCCAACAACGATTGTCAATGCCATCGATATGCTTAACGGAATCATATATAAAAAAGAGGCGAAGTTAATTGCAATTTGGTGGGCAGCGATTGTAGCGGTATCAAATGTACTCATCAATAAGGTAACCGCTGAAAAGATACTGGTTTCAAAGAAAATAGCGAAACCGATTGGAACACCAATCATTAAAATCTCCTTCCATTTATACAACGAGAGTCCTGGAAGGCTTTTAAATACACCAAATTGTGTAAAAGGTTCCAACTTAATAATGACAAAGACAGCAATTAACGTGATCAGCCAATATGTGATCGCTGAAGCTATACCGGCACCGACACCACCCAGCTCCGGGAAGCCGAATTTTCCGAAAATAAACAAATAGTTAAAAAGAACGTTAATCGGAACAGCCATTAATGTGATCATCATTGTAACCCTCGTTTTTCCTAATGCATCTATGAAAGAACGAAGAACATTGTAGACAAATAGTGGGATCATTCCGAAGCTTAAAGCGATAATATAGTTTCGGGCAATTTCCCGCACCTCAGTCTCCAGCTGCATGGTGTTCAGAATAGGATTTAAAATGAGCGAACCGACAGCGATGACAAATATCGCAGTGACCACTGAAAGATAGACGCCTTGAACGACTGAATAGGAAGCTTCCTTGCTTTCCTTCGCACCGACAAGTTGGGCAACAATAGGAGTGACGGCAAGCAAAATGCCGCTTAATCCGGTAAAAACGGGTACCCAAAGCGATGATCCAATCGCAACTCCAGCTAGATCATAATGGCTGAAATGTCCTGACATCATGATGTCAAAGAAGTTAATCCCATACATGGCCAGCTGGGTGACCAAAATGGGAAGGAGTATGACAAATAATTGTTTTAGCTTTTCTTTTCTGCTGTTTGTTCGTTCCATGTTTTTTGCCCTCGTTTTCTTTTCGTATAACGGAAAGAATTATATCATACACCAGATGTTGATGAGCTTTTATATCTCCCATCGATCGTAAAAAGCAACAAAGCGAGTAAATGCATGTAAACTTGGTTTGTCTATTAGAGCCGTCATCTTTTATAACGCCTGTGCATACATATATGTCATCGAGACAAGCGTAATGAAAGAGGGGTAGACTAATGGCGTACCGTGGTTCAAAAGGCTGGTATATTTCACAATTAAAGGCAGAGGGTGTTACAAGGCATCCGGTTGAAAGAAGAAAGCTAGAACTATATAAAACGTATATAATTCGAAATCTCTATTTGGAAATGGTCCGAGCAAAAGTCAAATAGAATCAGCATACGGCGGTCAATGCGAAAAATTTAGCTCAAAATAAAAACGCTCCGATGCACGGAGCGTTAGTTGTATTGGACAATAATCTTCGAACGACGCCGGCAGCCTATGCTTCAAGCAAATGTGAAGCGTCTTGCTGCTGTGCACCGTTCCTGAGAATTTGCAAGGTATAGACATCTTTCGGGATTTCAAATAAATCATAAATTTTTCCTGTAGCATTCAATTGATTATATATGGTTTTTCTTGTTTCATTCGCTTTGATGGCATAAGGCAGTTTTTCGGCAGCCTTCCGTGAACGGACGTTTTCAGTGCGGATTCGCATGAAAATCGTATCAATGCCGGCCTCATAAAAAAGCTCCTCAAAAAACGCGTCTTTCGCTAGTTGATTGTATCCTTTTCCATGGAATGGCTTGCCAAGCCATGTCCCTAAGAAGCCCGCATTATCTTGAATATTAAACAGGTTAATCGTCCCGATTGGACATCCCCATTCGTCAAGAATCGTTCGCGAAATGATTTCACCACGTTCTTCAGCTTCAATGGTCTGTTTTGTTATGAATAAAAACTCATCATAGGAATAAGCTTTTTGGCGTACAAAAGGAAAAACATCAGGGTGAACCATTAAATCATACAAGGCGTGACAGTCGTGAAGATCACGTTTCTTGAGCATGTGTTTACCTCCATCCTGAGGACAGTCCGAATCCATACCTAAATAGACTCTGGGTCCACCCTCGAAATTTTTTGTAATGTTGCTAAAAAATTTCGGGGTGGGAATCGAACCCACTAGAACCAGTAAACTGGTGGCGCACCATTTGCCTTCCCAATTGCTCGCATACGGTTATTTACTTTTTTATAAAAGCTTTGAAAACATCGTACTTAAGGTATAATACTAAAAAAATATCAAAAAAGAAATAGGTAAAATGTTAATTTTTATAGCGGAATTTTAACATTTTTCTACAAAAAATTAACTGTCTGTAAAGACGAAATTTCCGTCGATCATCGTCCACTTTGGTTTAGCAAAAAAATGGAAAGGATGATGGCTCCATAACACTAAATCAGCATCTTTTCCCGCACTAATGCTCCCCAGCTTTTCGTCGATTCTTAAATTTTTCGCTGCTAACAGGGTGATACCTTCAAGCGCTTTTTGCTCGGATAATCCTTCCCTGACAGCGATGGCGGCACAAACATTTAAGTATTGTATCGGGGTGTATGGGTGGTCAGTGGTGATCGAAACTTCGATTCCATGCTCTGTCAGTTCCCGATAAGTTCTCCAGTGTTTATTCTTTAGTTCGACCTTCGATTTTCTCGTTAATGTCGGGCCAACGCAGACTTTTAATTTTTGCCCTGCCAGCTCGTTTGCAATGAGATGCCCTTCCGTGCAATGCTCGATGCGGAGATCAAGACGAAACTCTTCGGCAAATCTTATTGCCGAGATGATATCGTCTGCACGATGGGCATGGATTCTAACGGGGATTTCTCTCTTTAATGCTTTTACTAGCGGGGCCATTCTCAGCGAGTCTGGTTGGTCAGTATTTTTTGCTTCGTAAAACGCTTCGCGCAGCATGCCCATAATCCCCATTCTCGTAATAGAATCCTTATTTCCCTGACTGTGAATCCGCTTCGGATTTTCGCCAAAGGCAATCTTTAAACCGGCCGTTTCCTGGATAAGCATTTTTTGAATGTTTTTCCCACAAGTTTTAATAACGGACGTCGTTCCCCCAACCACATTCGCGCTGCCCGGCATAACATGCACGGTTGTAATTCCATATTTGACCGCATCCGAAAATGCGGGATCTAAAGGATAAACCCCATCGATGGCCCGGATATGCGGACTCATTGCTTCAATCGTTTCATTGGCGTCATTGCCAGCCCAGCCCGTTCCTTCGTCGTAAAGACCGAGATGGGTATGCACATCAATGAACCCGGGAAACAGATAGCACTGATCGCAGTCAATGATTTTCGCGTCACTGCCGGTCACAAGATTTTTCCCAACCAGGGCAATTTTACCGTCTTCTACTAAGACATCACCGGTTAACAATGGTGGTGAGGCAATCGGATATACCTTCGCATTTTTCAATAAAGTCTTCATTTGACTTCTTCCTTTAAAACATGCTTAAAAAGCACCAGTGATCTGAAGGGCAAGTATTGTAAACCCGAGAATCCAAACATAAACGGCAAAGATCTTCAGCGATTTTGTTTTTAAAAATTGAATCATCCAGACGACAGCTGCATATCCGAACAAAGCAGATGCCAATGTCGCAATCAGCAGGCTGCTGAAGGGAAGCGCTTCTACATGCCCTGAATACAGCTTGCCAGCCTGGAGAACAATGCCTCCGGCAATCGCTGGGATCGACAGCAAAAAAGAAAAATAAGCGGCCGATTCCCGGTCCAATTTTCGAAATAAACCGGCTGCGATCGTTAGCCCCGAGCGGGATAACGCCGGAAAAATGGCAGCTGCCTGAAAAAAACCGATGAAAAGGGCATCGCCGTAGCCTATGTTATCGATATTCTTTGCTCCATGTTTTACACTATCGGCAATCCAGAGGATCAAGCCGGTGACGAGAAACTCCCAACCAATCGTAGCGCCGGTTTTTGAAATAGAATCGAACAAGTCGTTGAACAGAAACCCGACAATGACAGCCGGAATCGTCCCTACTGTGACGAGCATTGCCAGTTTCCCAAACGGATTTTTTAGCATTTTTAGCAGCTCATTCTTATAGACGACAAGCACGGCAAGCAGTGTACCAACGTGGAGCATTGTATCGAGAAAAAGTCCTGCTTCATCAAGCCCAAAAAAGTGTCTTCCCAAATACAAATGGCCAGTGCTGGAAATAGGCAAGAATTCGGTTAAACCTTGAATCATCCCCAGTACGAGCGCTTCAAGCTTAGACAACATTGATTATCACCCTTTGTATCTTTGTCTATAATCATTTGTATTCAAGTTGTCCTAAACAAGAACATCAAACATAATCAAGTGCCGGGTCATTTAAAAGAGGAAACTTTTCACATGATGGAACGTAAATAATAGAGAGAAGTATATTCTAATTTGGGGGAACCTGCGATGGATAGAAAACGACCGACTAATGACGAAAGGCTTCTGGCGACCGCGATATATGTGAGCAGTTTTTTTACCACGTTTATCGGCCCGCTGATCATCTGGCTAATAAAGAAAAACGAATCCGCTTTTGTTGATTATCATGGCAGAGAGTATTTTAACTTTATTATTTCTTACGCGATTTATTCGATCATAAGCGTTTTGTTGATGCTCGTCTTAATCGGCTTTGTCACGATCTGGATTATTGGAATTCTTACAGTTGTGTTTACGATCATCGCAGCAATTAAAGCATTTGAAGGGGAAGAATACCGAATTCCATTTATATTTCGGATTCTCTAGCAGACAGGGTGGCGATATTGAAGGCAAACTCACAGACATCTCACTTGAGGTGTCTGTTTTTCTATCAAAATATAGAACCGGAAATAATTGTTAGCTACTGAAACATACGGGGCTAATTCAATTCAGTCAGCCCTTATTTTGTAATAACGCTCAAAAAACAGATCGGACGGTAGTCGCCAATCAGTCGAGCCATTTATACATATAATATTCATTGACTGCTTCCCCGTCGATGATCAGGGAGCCGATTTTTTCCCCTTCAAGTTTAAAGCCCATCTTTTTATAAAGATGATAGGCTGGTGCATTCGTTTTAATCACCGTCAATTCAAGCCTTTTCAGTCCTCGCTGCTTTGCCCATTCAAACAATTTCTCAAACAGCATTGTGCCGATTCCATGGCCACGATACCCTGAACGGATATCAATGACTATATAGGCTGCATGCTGTTTGCGCTTTTGGGTGTTGCCGATGCCAATAATGTAGCCGGTCAGCCGGTTATCTTCTTCCGCTACGAATATGGTTGTATGCGGATTTGCTAAAAATTGGCTAATTTTAGTCTCCTCTTTTTTAACAGACGATGTTCGTTCCCCGGGCTCGAAAAGCATAAAACCCGAGTCATCAACTTCCATTAATAGCTCAAGAAATTTTTCGGCGTCTTTCGCGGCTATTTCTCTGATCATTTACATTCCTCTTCCTGTCTGTAACTTATCTTGCGTTTTCACTCCAAAAAAAACATCTTTTACAAAGAAGAATAATAGACTATTAAAAAGGATTCATGATTGAACATGAACTAGATTTCAAACAGGCGAGGTGCACAAGAATGACCATTCACCAGTACTATAAGCACTCGGCTGCTACTTCGTTAAATGGCAGCCTCCTATTCCTTATTCCACCCGGTTTAATGTTAGGCATTTCGTTATGGCTGAATATTCAGCTGCCCATTTTAGCTTTGGTTGCTCCATTTCTATTACTTAGCTTTTTCTCCTATCAAAAACACCTTTTACTTGAGGAACAGTCTAGAAGCAGTGCTTTCACATTCAATGATGAACCACAGCAGGGAAAACACGCGTTAAACGAAGATCAGCTGCTATTAACGTTTCTTCCTGCTCCTTCGTTGAGAATGCTATTATTCAACCCGGACGGAATTCTTGCCGGGGAAATCAAGGATCTGCGGTTTTGGAAATGGAGATGGCTGCTGCCCTATTTTCTAGATAAGTCGATTCCGGCCCAATACGGATTTTATAATGGTAATAATCAACTTGCAGCAATCATTAAACTGAAAAAAAAAGAGATTATCGTAACTGACTCTGATCAAACAGAAATGGTCAGAATCAAGCGCAACTCACTGAAATCTTTTCACATTGATATGAATGGTGAAAAAATAAATATTCATTTAACGGGTTCAACTGCGTTTACAGATATTCGCTATGTCTGGACAGATCGGACACCGGAGGTTATTTTGAGAAAAGGCTGGATGCCGCTTGAATGGAGCAAACAGTTTAAAGACCCAAACACACCAGTCCTAACCTTTCACAGCAAGGATTCGCAAAAAAAACGGTTGGCGATGTTTTCACTTCTGACACTGTATTATCGCTACTCGAACCATTAAGAAAGCAATTTCAAATTTAAAAGCTAAATCAATTTTTCTTGTTGTGTAAATAGTGTATGATAAAACCAACCGCGATGGCTAGTTTCTATTAAATATTTACAATAATAATGCTTTTTTAGGACCGATAAACGTAAAAGGGGAATGAAAGTAGGTTAGCAGGTTTGAAAAGATTGTTGATAATGGCAGCTGCCGCCATCCTTGTTTTGTATCTAGTAGATACCTTCATTTTAATGGATAACAAACCGAGTGAAGAGATTCTCAAAATTGAAAAGTACGAGGAAGTTAATAATCCAAACGAGCTTCCGATTGGGATAGAGCCGGGAAATCGGGTCCCCAATTTTGAATTAACGGATATCGAAGGAAAGAAGGTCATCCTTGAAGAATTAAGAGGAAAAAAGCTTCTACTTAATTTCTGGGCAAGCTGGTGTCCGCCATGCAAAGAAGAAATGCCTTATATGCAAGAAATGTATGAGAAATATCAAAAGGATGGTTATGAAATACTTGCCGTCAATTCAACGGTTACAGAAAAAAACAGGCAGGATGCCGTTGATTTTGTGAAAAAGTACGGACTGACATTTCCAATTCCAATGGATGAGAGGAATGAAGTTTCTTCCCGGTTCGAAATACTCACGTACCCGACAAGCCTTTTTATTGATTCTGACGGAATCATTCGCAGCAGAATAATCGGCGGAGTAAATAAAGAATTTTTAGAAGATGAACTGAAAAGATTACCATAAGAAGAGGAGATGCCGTTTGCATCTCCTGTTTTTTTGTAACTGTTGTTAGCAAGATCCACATGATTAAACACTTAAACAGATATCCTGTGGTACAAAACCCTGAATCTAAAAATTGCATAAATTAATACGTTAATGTACGATAGCAATAACAACTTAATTTTAGAATGGCTATATTTTATAGCCGCCTTCGGGGTCGGGTGCAATTCCCAACCGGCGGTGATGAGGCATCGGTCTCTAAGCCCGTGACCCGTTTTCACATTTTGGAAACGGTGGATTTGGTGAAATTCCAAAGCCGACAGTAAAAGTCTGGATGGGAGAAGGCATAAATATGCGTTGGAAAATAGCTTTTTACAACGTTTATTTTGTCATGGCTTTCACCCCGTACTGTTTTTAGTACGGGGTTTTTAATTGTACAAATTAAAATTTTCAGAAGGGCATCCATAAAGGTGGTGAGAAAGAATGTTTACAGGAATCGTTGAAGAAATCGGCACATTGCAGCGTATTTCACAACAGGGTGAAGCGTTAAAATTGAATATTTATGCCAAAAAGGTGCTTGAAGATATTCAGCTTGGCGATAGCATTTCGATCAATGGAGTTTGCCTGACGGTAACCGAATTCAATGCTAATTCATTTGCTGCCGATGTGATGCCGGAGACGTATAGATCGACTTCCTTGTCGCTTTTGCGGAGAGGGTCGCCTGTGAACCTCGAACGGGCGATGGCAGCGAACGGCAGGTTTGGCGGTCACTTTGTTACAGGCCACGTTGATGGTACCGGGTCGATCATCCGTAAGAGAACAAAAGATAACGCCATATACGTTGATATTGAAATTCCCGAACACGGGATTGAGTATGTTGTCTTTAAGGGGTCGATTGCGATTGATGGGACGTCATTAACGATTTTTGCGGTAGAAAATAATCTCATTACCGTTTCGCTCATTCCCCACACAAGTAAAGAAACCGTTCTTGGCTTGAAGGAACCAGGCGAGATTGTGAATATTGAATTCGATATGCTTGCAAAATATTTACATACCATCATCGAGAACAAAATGAGCAGCCAGCAAAAAGACAACCGGATATCTGCTGATTTCTTACGGGAAAACGGCTTCATGTAACTGAAAGGTGGAATTTAAATGTTTGACCGAATTGAAGATGCCCTTGAAGATTTAAGACAGGGAAGAATAGTCATTGTCTGTGACAATGAAGATCGCGAAAATGAAGGAGACTTTGTCTGCCTCGCTGAACTTTCCAGCCCGGAAGTGATCAATTTTATGGCGAAGGAAGGCAGGGGTTTGATTTGCGTGCCAATTACAAAAAAATTGGCCGAGAAACTACGATTGGACCCAATGATCGAAAACAATACCGATTCACACGGAACGGCTTTTACCGTCAGCATTGATCATGTTGAAACGACGACGGGGATCAGTGCGTTTGAGCGGTCTTTAACGATCAGAAAAATGCTGGATAAGAAAGCAACCGGAGGCGATTTTAAACGTCCAGGGCATGTTTTTCCGCTTATCGCCAACAACGGCGGTGTCGTGGAAAGAGCCGGCCATACGGAAGCGGCTGTTGATTTAGCTAGATTATGCGGCTCGCCGCCAGCCGGGGTCATCTGTGAAATCATGAATGAAGACGGTACGATGGCCAGAGTTCCTGACTTGAAGAAGCTTGCCAATAAATTTGATATGAGGATGATTACAATCGCGGATTTAATTCAATACAGTCTTAAACATGATTCACTTGTTCAAAAAAGATGAAATTGTATATAAGGAGAGAAACACGATGAAAAAAGTAATCGAAGGAAATTTGATTGGAACAGGCTTGAAAATGGCGATCGTTGTCGGCCGTTTTAATGAATTTATCACAAGCAAGCTGCTCAGCGGTGCCGAGGATGCGCTTTATCGGCATGGCGTCCAGGAAGAAGATGTCACGATTGCCTGGGTTCCGGGAGCATTTGAAATTCCTTTGATGGCCAAAAAACTTGCCGAATCAGGAAAATATGATGCTGTCATTACGCTCGGAACAGTAATAAGAGGGGCGACACCCCATTTCGAATACGTTAGCGGCGAGACGGCAAAGGGTGTTGCCAGCAGCAGCCTCCAGACAGGGATCCCAATCATTTTTGGCGTATTGACGACCGAAACAATTGAACAAGCGATTGAACGGGCCGGTACAAAAGCTGGAAACAAAGGCTGGGAAGCAGCAACAAGTGCCATTGAAATGGCGAATTTGTACAAGCAGCTATAATAGACGGAACAAGCTCCAGTGTGGGGCTTGTTTTTTTCTGGCTGTCAGATTATCCACTCAATTGGGGAATCAAGTTTTACATCTAGTTTTTACATGCAAAGCAGTTGAAAATTTGAAATCCAGATTTGGTATAAAGCTTTTACAAAATGCTTTCTGTAGAATTAACAATACTTTTCTGATAAAATACTGACTTGTGGCTTACCTGAAGATTTCAGGCAAAGCGGGTAGGGAGAGGGCTATGAAAAACTGGATATGATTTAATTGCACAATAGGCTAAATCAATTCTTTCAGCTTGAAAGAAATCAGACATCGGTAAAACAAGAGATGCTGGCCGGCTCGGTCGGTTTTTTTACGATTGTCTATATCATTGCGGTGAACTCGCTAATCCTCTCAGAAGCAGGAATTCCTTTGGAAGCGGCGATCATCGCTACGATTGTGACCTCGGTGACTGGCTGCCTGTTAATGGGATTGTGGGGAAATGCCCCGATTTTACTCGTGCCCGGGATGGGAATTAATGCTTTATTTTCCTACACGATGGTCAACTCAATGGGGTTATCCTGGCAGGAAGCACTAGGAGTCGTGTTTGTTTCCGGCCTGATGTTTTGCATCGTTGCTTTTTCAAAGTATGCGAAAAAATTAAGTGAGGCGATTCCGCATTCTCTGAAGGAGGCGATTACGGTTGGTCTTGGCCTGTTTCTCATGTTCATCGGACTTGAAAAAGGCGGGATTATCGTAAGGGGCAGTAACTCAATTATTTCACTTGGTGAACTAGGGAATCCAGAGGTGGTTGCAACGATTTTGACATTTTTGATTGCAATCATTTTGTTTTTACGTAACGTTTCCGGCAATTTTTTTATCAGTATCATCGCCGGGACGATCATTTCCTGGTCCTTCGGCTTAATTGGCCCGGCTGCCTCGGCAGAAAAAACGTTTACCTTGCATGATTACTCGACTGTGTTTGCGGCTTTTTCTTTTGATGGAGTGCTTTCTTTTACTTTCTGGGTAGCCGTTTTCTCAATGACGATGGTACTTGTTTTTGAGAATATCGGCCTTGTTCACGGTCATTTGAATTTTATCGGGAGATCCGAGAAATTCACACGTGCTTTTCAAGCAAACGCTGTTTCTGCACTGCTTTCTGGTTTATTCGGCACGAGTCCGACCGTTTCAACGGTTGAGAGTGCAGCAAGCATGGCTGCCGGGGGGAGAACCGGGTTGACCGCTGTCACCGCAGGCCTGCTCTTTGGTGTATCGGCATTTTTAATCCCATTGATCAAATTAATTCCTGACAGTGCGATTGCCCCGATTTTAATCATTATTGGCGGGTTGATGCTGCAAAATATCTGCAATCTTGACATGAAGGATTTAAGTGAAAGTTTTCCGGCTCTGTTTATTATTGTGATGATTCCATTTACCTACAGCATTGCTGACGGAATTGCGATTGGATTTATTCTTTATCCAATTTTGAAAATTGCTATTGGTAAAGCACGCGAAGTTTCTTTAACATTATATTTCATTTCTGCTTTATTTTTAATGAATTTTGTCGTTCATTTTATTGGTTAACAAGAAGGGGGCACCTTATGGTGTCTCTTTTTGTTTTCACGATTTTTGTAATCTCTTGCTTGTTTTCGTCCAAATAAAGGAGATAATTGCTTATCATGTAAAAAGTTTTCTGAAAGTTACAAATTTCGACAAAGTTACAATGATCTTTCCGCTAGAATGTAGGGTGGGATCAATAGACATTTGCAGACGGTTCGGAGGTTAACAGGAATGGAAGTTTTTGTTGCAAGGCAGCCGATTTTTAATAAGAAGGAAGAAGTTTTTGCTTACGAACTTCTCCATCGAAACAATCAAGTAAATGTGTTTCCGAATGTAAATGGAGATCAGGCAACCGCCGATGTAATTATTAATAGCTTTCTGAACATCGGAATTGATGATGTAGCGAATGGCAAGCCATGCTTCATTAATTTTACAGAAAATCTTCTTCAATTGCGGCTGCCGACCTATTTTCGGCCGCGCGAAATTGTTGTTGAAATACTGGAGTCGGTCGAGCCTAGTGAAGAAATTATTGAGATTTGCCAGGAACTGAAAGCGCTCGGTTATAAAATAGCTCTTGATGACTATGCATTAAATGAGCAAAACCCATATTCTTCTGAGTTGCTGAGCTACGCTGATATCATAAAGGTAGATTTTTTACAAACATCGTCAGAAATCCGGGAAAGGATCGAATCTGCAGCAAAGTCGCAGAATATTCAGCTGCTTGCTGAAAAAGTTGAAACGAAAACAGAGTTTCTAACAGCAAAAGAAAAAGGCTACGATTTTTTTCAGGGCTATTTCTTTTCAAAGCCTGACATTGTTTCGACTTATGATATACCTACGTACTTCCCGTCCTATTTTGAAATGATCCAAAATTTTTCAATGACTGCACCAAGTATTGATGAGGTTTCAGAACTAATAGAAAGAGATTTATCCCTTTCTTATAAATTGTTAAAGCTAATTAATTCACCGGCATTTCGCCCGAAATATAAAATTAACTCAATCCGCCAGGCGATTATTTTGCTCGGGTTAATCGAAACCCAAAAGTGGATATATGTTATGGCAGTAAGAGAGACAACAGGAATGGCAAAAAGTTTATCAAAGGAAACAATAAAAATTTGCCTGACCAGAGCTAAAATGTGTGAATCGGTTGCGAGGCTAAAGAAACAAACAGCGTTTTGTTCAAGTTTCTTCATGACAGGTATGTTTTCTTTAATGGATACGGTGATGGGAACTTCGATGGAGAAGATCCTCAAAGACTTGCCGCTGCAAGACGAGATTTGCGAAGCTCTAAAAGGAGAGCCAAATTGCTATAAGGAAGTACTCGACCTTGTCGTCGCAGTTGAAAAAGCGGATTGGATTAAGATTAATCAGAAATGCCGTGAGTTTAAGATTGAGGAAAAGGACTTGTTCTTGATCTATGCTGAAGCGTTAAACTGGTCTGATCATCTCCTGAATGACGAAGCAAGTAACCAAAACAAGTTAATATAGGCGAGTTCATTCGTATACTGCCGAAAAAAATAACTGTGTTTGGAAAAGCACAATAGGAATAACTTTAATTGAATATTAAACTGAAATGTGGCACTCTTGTAATAGCTATTTTTAAAGCCAGTAAAACGATGATGGAGGTTTAGTCCTTGCAGATTGATATCATAAAATGCCATGGTTCCGGCAATGACTTTTTACTAATAGATGAGCTTTCAAATGATTACGTCTTTACGGAAGAGCAACGGGCAGAACTTGCCAAAGCATTATGTGAACGTTCAAGCGAACTGGGAGCGGATGGAATATTGTATGTCATGCCTTCAAAGCATGCTGATGCACGGATGCGTGTGTTTAATGCAGATGGTTCCGAGGCGTCGATGTGCGGCAATGGCTTGCGCTGTGTTGCCCGTTATGTTTGTGAACTGCAAAAAAAGAGCAGTGCTGTAATCGAAACCATGAAGGTCAATCTGTCTGTTAATAAAATGGATGATCTTTTTGCTCATGTT
Organism: Bacillus canaveralius; assembly: GCF_002860125.1. Lineage (GTDB taxonomy): Bacteria > Bacillota > Bacilli > Bacillales > Cytobacillaceae > Bacillus_BJ > Bacillus_BJ canaveralius. The sequence goes on along the minus strand of NZ_PGVA01000041.1, from coordinate 16,029 downwards.
CCAACTTATCAGGTTGAAATTTCACCTGTTTCTTTTGCTTTAAAAGATTTACCGTTAAATCTTCCCCAAGAAAGCTTGCATCATGAAAAGATACCCGCTCTTTCCGATCAATTGCGATTTACGGCTTTGGCTGTTCCAAACCCGCATCTTGTCGCGATCGTCGAGGCTGAGCAAATTCATTCAGACTTGCAAAAACACTTGAGTGAGCGCGTAAATGGCCCAAATGATTTGTTTCCTGATGGTGTGAACGTCAGCTTTGTTACAGCGCTTGAGGACGGGGCAATTTATGTGAGGACCTTTGAACGAGGCGTCGGTTTTACAAATGCCTGCGGTACGGCGATGTCTGCTTCAAGTCTTGTCACATACTTGAACGGATTAAATGACAAAGAAAAATCGATCGAGGTTTATAATAATGGCGGGAAGGTTCACTGTATCATCCACGAACAAAACGGAAATTATTCAATTGACTTAATTGGAAATGCCACGTATGTATACAAAACGAAGGTCAATTTTAATTGGAACGCCGTTGATCATTTCCAAACAGGCCCGAAGGAATTCTTCAAAGAGGAATCAACACATTATGAAAAATTACAGGAGCATGTAAAAGACTATTTAAGCAAATATATTTAAATTTGAAAAGCAGCCGCCATTATAACAGGTAGCTGCTTTTTGCTATTTAGCCCCATTGGTAAGAAACTCCAAAACAGGTTCAAATGATTGTATTTCCTTTGTTTGGAAGAATGTTTGGAAAGGGCATCCTTGCGTTTTTAATCTTTTTAACATCGTGGTTATTTGAAAGGTGTCTATAGTTAATTTTTCGTTTACTTCCTCCCAAAAAAGCGGCGCTGCAATCGTTGCATTTTTATTTCCTCTCGGAGAATATGGAGCAATGATCGTCTTTCCTTCTGCATGCTGGACATAGTCGACATATAGGCGTTTTCCACGCTTTTTCTTCATTCGTTCGACCGTAAAGGAATCAGGGTCCTTTGAAACGAGATAGTCGGCGACAAACGATGTAAACATGCGGGTCTGCTCGTAAGAAAAGCGGTTTTCCGGCAATGGTAAATATATTTGGAGACCTTTATTCCCGGATGTTTTGATAAAACTGATCAGCTTGAGATGGTCCAGCACTTCCTTAATCAAGCGGGCCGCCTTAATGGCGAGCGGAAACGCATCCTTTGAGGGCGGATCGAGGTCAAAGACTATTTCACTCGGGCCAGTGCTATGAATCGTTTGGAAAGGAACATGAAACTCGAAGGCAAGCTGGTTGCCAAGCCACAGCAAGCTTTTCAGATCGTTGCAAACAATGTAGTAGATCCCATCGCTTTCGCTGGTGTCAATGAATTCAGGTGTATAATCGGGCCGGTTTTTCTGAAAAAATGCTTCACCAAATATTCCATGCGGATAGCGTATTGTAGTCAAGAGCCGATCCCTTAAAAACGGCAGAAAATAAGGGGAGATTTCTCGTAAATAATGAATGTAATCGATTTTTTTAATGGGCGGCGTTTCCCAAAGCGGCTTATCGGGATGGGTAATTTCGACATCAACAGGAACGTTTTTCTGCTGCTGGACAAATTTTTCGAATGTACATTCTTCAGGCATCAAGTCAAAACGAAATCGCTCGAAATGGGGTTCTCTCATTTGCAGTTCGTATATTTCCAAATATTTTAGCTCTACACAAATAGCAGGTTCAACATAAATAAATTCGCTGTCTTCCTCTATTTTATTTTCTTTAACGATCTGGAATAACGCATTTTTCTCTTCAGGCTTAAGTCCAAATAAGAAATTTCCGATCGGGACAGGGCGGCCATCCTTAAATACTGAAGCATAAAAATAGCCATTTGTCTTTTCATAAGCTGAAATGAAACAAGACACGTACTTCCAATTTTTATTTTTTATCCATTCCCGCGTCCTTGTTCCAGCTGTCCAGTGACTATTCACCTGCTTTGCGACGATTCCTTCGCCATCATACAGGATAACCTTCTCCCAAATTTTCTTAAAATCTTTATGCGCAGGAATCATCTGAACCAGCTTATGCTGTTTTTCGTCAGGTTCGAGGGGAAGGCCTGCCGTTTTAAAAAAATTCAGCAAAATTTCCTTGCGCTCGATGAATTTCTTCTCTTTTAAGGATTTGCCCTTCAGCTGTAAAATATCAAATATCAGCAGCCTGCATGGGGAAGCTTTGGCCTTCTGATGTATTCTTTGTTCAGACCGCATCCTGCCTCGAACTTGGATGGAATCAAAGCCAGCTTTAAAGCGGTTTTCGAGAAAGACAAGCTCTCCATCGAGTACAAAAGGCAGGTAGGGTTCGAAGACGGAGCGATTTTCAACAAGAAACTGTTCAATTTCCGGAAATAAGGAAAGAAGCTCTTTGCCGTTCCGGCTAATTAAAGTTATGTCATTGTCCCAGGTTAATATCGCTCTAAACCCGTCATATTTCACCTCATAAACCCAATTTTCGCCTTTAGGAACATCAAACGTAAGGGTAGGCAGCATCGGTTTCATTCTGCTTTCATCCTTTCGAGCTTTTGTTTATATTAGCTTGCCTTTTTGGCATTAAAACTAATCTGTTTCCAGTTGTTTTAATGAATTTCTTGCCTCTGTTCACACAAATTAAGAGTAAACAAAAACGAATGGAGAATCCGTAATGCATACAATTTGGAAGGGCAGCATTAGCTTCGGACTGGTTAATATACCGATTAAGCTGCATGCAGCAACTGAAGATAAAGATGTGAAGCTCCGCACTTTGCATAAGGAATGCAAATCACCAATTAAATACGAAAAGGTTTGCCCGGTCTGTGAAAAGGAAGTAAAAAATGAAGACATCGTAAAAGCTTTTGAGTACACAAAAGGGAAGTTTGTGGTTCTAGATGACGATGATTTAGAAAAATTAAAGAAGGAAAATGAAGATAAAGCGGTTGAAATTATCGATTTTGTCAAGATCACAGAAATCGATCCGATTTACTACAGCAGAAGCTATTATATGTCACCGGGAGATGGAGGAGGCAAGGCATATTCACTGCTGCGAAAAGCGCTTGATGAGTCGGACAAGGTTGGGATCGCCAAAATCGTGATTAGATCAAAGGAACAACTGGCAGTAGTGCGGGTATATAAAAATACACTGGTCATGGAAACGATACATTATCCGGACGAAGTTCGCGGAGCGATTGATGTACCCAATGTTCCTGCCGAAGATAAAGTAACTAAAAAGGAGCTTGATACGGCGATCATGTTAATTGATCAGCTGACAGCCGAGTTTGAGCCGGAAAAATATACCGATGACTATCGGAATGAACTGCTGGAATTAATTGAAGCGAAACGTACAGGTAAAGAGACGGTTACCCCGACGGAAAAAGAGCCAAAATCAAATGTTACCGATCTCATGGCTGCCCTGCAAGCTTCTATTGATAAAACAAAACCAAAAAAGGCGCCAGCCAGAAAAAAGCGCACCGCCACGAAAACAAGAAAAGAAGCATAGGAGTTGAGTGGATTTGTCCATGAAAACAATGGCCATCCCTGTTTTTCATATATGAAAAGAGATCTGGAAGTTTGCATGTGCTTCATGTATGATTTTATTAATCCGAGAAACAGGCTAAAGCACAGCCTCCCGTAATCCATTTTCCGGCAGTGATGCGGTTGGTGATGCTACTACTGCCCCCGCATTGCCCATCGGTTGAAAAGAGGCGATTGTTGAATTCTGCGAACAGCAAATGGAGGTAACAGAGTGAACCAAAAGATCTTGCCAGCGTCATCAAGTATGAAAGAGTTTGAAATATTTTTGGATAGTCCCTATCAGATCGGTGTGTTTCTGGAGATGCATATCGCTCAATTAAAAAATGTCAATGCGATGGCACGACAGCATAATAAAAAAATGATTTATCACGTCGATATGATTCATGGCATTAAAAACGATGACTATGCTACAGAATACATATGCCAGGAATATCGACCGTACGGCCTTATTTCAACAAAGTCGAGCGTCATCCATAAAGCAAAGCAAAAAGGGGTGATAGCCGTGCAACGGATTTTTTTAATTGACAGCCATGCCCTTGAAAAGAGCTACAAGCTTGTTGAAAAGACCAAGCCAGATTACATCGAAGTCCTTCCAGGTGCAATGCCGTGGATGATTAAGGAAGTGAAGGAACGCCTGAACACTCCTATATTTGCCGGTGGCTTAATCCGTTCACCCGAGGAAGTAAAAAATGCCCTAAAAGCAGGTGCTGTCGCGATTACCACGTCGAAAACGGACCTATGGGATATGTTTATCCTCTAGGTCGATCAACATACACAAAGAAAAAAATCTTAATTTGTTGACAACGCTTTCATAGGTCAGTATACTGATAATTAACAAGTTAATGAATCGTGATGGAGAAAAGGAGATTCACGCAGATTGCCTCTTTCAGAGGGTTATTCTGTCGTGTATCTCCTTTTTCTTATCAAACTTGTTGTTAAATAAAAATCAAACGCTTTCAAAAAAGAAAGGGGAGTATTTATGACTGCTTTTATGGGAGAAGTCATCGGCACCATGATTTTGATTATCTTTGGAGCCGGAATTGGCGCCGGGAACACATTGAAAAAATCTTACGCCAATAATGCGGGATGGATTGTCATAACCATCGCCTGGGGACTTGCCGTAACAATGGGAGTATTTGCGGTTGGATCCATCAGTGGTGCACACTTAAATCCTGCGGTAACGATTGGATTGGCAGTGAATGGAGATTTTGCCTGGGCGGATGTACCGGCATATATCCTCGCGCAAATGATCGGTGCTATTTTAGGTTCTTTTGTAGTCTTTTTACATTACTTGCCGCACTGGAAAGAGACTCCTGATCCGGCAGCCAAGCTTGGTGTATTTTCGACAGGCCCGGCAATTCCTCACACATTTTCAAACCTTTTAAGTGAAATTATTGGTACTTTTATTCTTGTTCTAGGATTGCTTTTCATTGGTGCAAACCAATTTACAGAGGGATTGAACCCAATCGCGGTCGGCTTACTGATTGTTGTCATCGGGATGTCGCTTGGTGGAACAACCGGTTACGCGATTAATCCGGCTCGTGACCTTGGTCCGCGGATTGCTCACTTTTTGCTTCCGATCCCGGGTAAGGGTGGCTCCAACTGGGGGTATTCCTGGATTCCGGTGGTTGGTCCGATTCTGGGTGGTTCACTAGGCTCCGTATTCTATCAATATATGTATAACGGAAAAGTGAATGCGATGACATGGAGTGTTATCTCTATTACAATAGTAATATTATTATTAGCGTATTTATTCGGAAAAAAACAGTCAGGTGAAATGGATCAATCAAAGGCTGTCGCATAAAAACATAACATATTCGGGGGAGAGGCATTCATGGAAAAATTTATTTTATCTTTAGACCAAGGAACAACAAGTTCACGGGCAATTCTTTTTAACAAACAAGGAGAAATTGTTCATTCTGCCCAAAAGGAATTTACGCAATATTTTCCACAGCCGGGCTGGGTCGAGCATAATGCAAATGAAATTTGGGGCTCGATTTTGGCGGTTATTGCCGGCTGTTTATCCGAATCCGGAGTGAAGCCTGAACAAGTTGCCGGGATCGGGATTACCAACCAGCGTGAAACGACTGTTGTCTGGGATAAGGAAACAGGCCAGCCGGTATATAACGCGATTGTCTGGCAATCCCGGCAAACAAGCGACATTTGCGATGATCTAAAGAAACAGGGCCATAACGATTTATTCCGCAATAAAACAGGCTTGCTCATTGATGCATACTTCTCCGGAACGAAAGTAAAATGGATTTTGGATAATGTTGAAGGCGCACGCCAAAAAGCAGAAGAAGGCAAGCTCTTATTTGGAACGATTGACACATGGCTCATCTGGAAGCTATCAGGAGGCAAAGCACACGTAACCGATTACTCAAACGCGTCAAGAACACTGATGTTCAATATTTATGATCTTAAATGGGATGATGAGCTTCTTGAAATTTTAACAGTACCAAAGTCGATGCTGCCTGAGGTTCGCCCGTCTTCTGATATATATGCGCACACAATCGACTATCATTTCTTTGGTAAAGAAGTGCCGATTGCCGGTGCAGCAGGTGACCAGCAAGCAGCACTTTTCGGCCAGGCTTGCTTTGGTGAAGGGATGGCGAAAAACACTTATGGAACCGGTTGCTTCATGCTCATGAATACTGGCGAAAAAGCGGTTCGTTCAGAGCACGGGTTGTTAACAACTCTTGCCTGGGGATTGAACGGGAAAGTGGAATATGCCCTTGAAGGAAGTATCTTTGTTGCCGGCTCTGCCATTCAATGGCTTCGTGACGGATTAAGAATGCTAAAGGATGCAAAAGATAGTGAAGGATATGCAAGCAAGGTTCAATCTACTGACGGCGTCTATGTTGTGCCCGCTTTTGTTGGTCTTGGAACACCGTATTGGGATAGTGATGTACGTGGAGCAATCTTTGGCATAACACGGGGAACGTCAAAAGAACACTTTGTCCGGGCGACACTTGAATCGCTTGCCTACCAGACAAAAGATGTTCTCGGCGCAATGGAAGCAGATTCGGGAATTGAACTGAAGACATTGCGTGTTGATGGTGGAGCAGTTAAAAATAACTTTTTGATGGAATTCCAAAGCGACATTTTAAATGTTCCTGTTGAAAGACCTACTATCAATGAAACGACTGCACTTGGCGCAGCCTATCTGGCCGGGCTTGCGGTAGGTTACTGGGAAAGTCAGGAAGAAATTGCCCAACAATGGTCCATTGATCGATCTTTTGAACCTACAATGGGTGAAAACGACCGCGACAAGCTCTATCAAGGCTGGAAGAAAGCTGTCCATGCGACAATGGCATTTAAGTAATATTTTTCAAAGACATAAATATATGTTATGATTAAACTAAGTTAATACTCGGCAGGAGACAGGGAGAGACCACAAATACACTATTGGATCTAGCGATAGTGTGCTTTGTGGTCTTTTTTCTACATTAGGAGGGTACTAAAATGGAAAAGTTTTCGAACCTGAACAGAACAACAATAGTAAATAAGCTGAAAGCTGAATCCTTTGATGTTCTTATCATCGGGGGAGGAGTTACAGGCGCTGGAATTGCACTTGATGCTGCTGCTAGAGGAATGAAAGCTGCGCTCGTAGAGATGCAGGATTTTTCAGCTGGAACCTCCAGCCGTTCAACGAAGCTTGTTCATGGAGGCCTTCGCTATTTAAAACAATTTGAAGTGAAGCTGGTAGCAGAGGTGGGCAAGGAAAGAGCGATTGTCTATGAAAACGGTCCACATGTAACGACACCGGAATGGATGCTGCTGCCTATGCATAAAGGTGGAACGTTTGGCAAAACGAGCACGTCGATCGGTTTGATGGTATACGACTTTCTGGCGGGTGTGAAAAGAACAGAGCGCCGAAAAATGCTTGGTGCTGATGAAACCTTAAATAAAGAACCGCTTGTCAAAAAAGACGGCTTAAAAGGCGGCGGTTATTATGTAGAATATCGGACAGACGATGCCCGCCTCACGATTGAAGTGTTAAAAGCTGCAGTTGAAAAAGGAGCTACCGCCGTAAACTATGCGCGCGCCGACAATTTGTTGTATGAGAATCAAAAGGTTGTCGGGACATCAATAACCGACTTAACGACGGGAGAAGTATTTGAAATCCGTGCTGACAAGGTGATCAATGCGACAGGGCCGTGGGTCGATACAATCCGTGAAAAGGATGGCTCCAAAAAAGGCAAAACGTTAAAGCTTACCAAAGGCGTTCATATTGTCATTGACCAGAGCCGCTTTCCGCTGAAACAGGCTGTTTATTTTGATACACCTGACGGACGGATGGTGTTTGCGATTCCACGCGAAGGAAAGGCTTACGTTGGAACAACGGATACTTTTTTTGATGCGGACAAAGCGAATCCAGGCGTAACACAGGAAGACAGGGCTTATATCATTGACGCCATCAATTACATGTTTCCAACTGTGAATATTACCGAAGCGGATGTCGAATCCAGCTGGGCCGGGATCAGACCGCTCATCCATGAAGAAGGACGGGCACCATCAGAAATATCACGGAAGGATGAGATCTGGGAATCTGAATCAGGACTTATCACGATCGCAGGCGGTAAGCTGACAGGATATCGGAAAATGGCAGAAACGATTGTCGATTTAGTGGCACAAAAGCTAAGTAATGAGAAAAATAAGCAGTTCCCGAAAAGTTCAACAAAGCATATGCCGATCTCCGGAGGGGACGTCGGTGGATCAGAAGGTTTTACTCGCTATATTGCTCAGCAAACAAAACAGGGGATGTCTTTAGGGTTGACAAAAGAAGAATCTTCCCAGATTGCAGCCATTTATGGTTCGAACAGCCCGGTTGTTGTTGAATTAATTAACGCCAATCACGACATAAGAAACAAATACCAGCTGCCAAAGGTTTTATTCGGACAATTAGAATATGCAGTCCAATATGAAATGGCTGCAACCCCGCTTGACTTTTTCTATCGTAGAACGGGCGCCCTGTTGTTTAATATCGCCCTCGTTAAAAAATGGAAAGAGCAGGTAGTTGATTATTTTGCTGACAAGTTCGCCTGGACAGATGGGGAAAAACAAAACCACATAAAGGAATTAGAAGCGGCAATAGCCGAGGCACAGCCTGGTTATAAAGAAAATACAAAACTCTCCATTTAATTGGAGAGTTTTTTCATTGAAGAATTTATAAAATAATACTGAGGTTTGCAAATTTATTTTTTTTCAATAAACTTTGTTTTGTAATAGATATAATCAACTTTACGCTTTGTACTCATTAATTGTGACGCTAATATTGCTGTGTAAATTGTTGTTAAGATTAATCCGCCGAAAGCGATGCTATATAACGCATTACCTTTTTTCTGTCCAGTTAATCGATTATCAACAGTCATTTCATAACCCCTTTAAATTAAATTTGTAAGTTTATTATCGTTTGCAATAAGATGAAATATACACTTATACATTGAAGGAAAGATACAGGTTAAATTTTGGTAACGAACCTGCTTATTCTCATGCAATTCTGACGATAAGCGACCAGCTTTACGCCCGGCATATTTTCTATTAAAAATACTGATTTATTGCAATCCCTTTTGCATTATTAGCCTGGAAGAAAAGCGAATCCCACTTTTTTTCTTACTGGGGATACAGGATAGAAAAGGGCAATTAAAGTTGACTTTGCGGCTCTATTAATTTACTATTAAAGTAACGCTATAAAGCTCGTTATATAATTAGATGGATACAAGTAGTCGCAACTGGAATGAAAGTAGGCCGATTCCTTATTTCGTTGCAAAGCTGCGGCTTTCGTTTTTTCCGAATTTTATAAAAAGTGTTATGGTGAAACAATTTCAGGAGGTTTTTCATTATGAAAAACGGTAAAGTAAAATGGTTTAATGCAGAAAAAGGATTCGGATTCATTGAAGCAGAAGGTGGAGAAGATGTATTTGTTCATTTCTCTGCTATTCAAGGTGATGGCTTCAAATCATTAGACGAAGGCCAAAGCGTGACTTTCGAAGTTGTTGAAGGAAACCGCGGACCACAAGCGGCTAACGTTACCAAAGCTTAATAACTCGAAAATCTTAAGGTGGTGCTCAGGTGGCACCGCCTTTTCCACTTATATCCTCTTTTCATAAATACCTGCATTTTGTCAATTAGGACAATCCTTTCCAACTGAAGATGTAAAGAATCAGGGGCCTAAAAGCCATCCCGCAGAACTAATTTTGCTTGGCCGGTCATGGAGCAGTTAAAGATGATAGCAGAGGGCTTGATTCTTTTTTGTAACTTTTGTAAAAGTAACGTTTTAATTGCCAGCGGATAGGTAAAATATGAATGGAGAAAGAAAACATTTTATAAAATATTGATGCATTACCTTAAGGTCAAGGTAATAAATGAGCATCCACACCAATGGTGTGAAGGAGGCATACACGGTTTGACAACATTTGAGCAATTTAATTTAAGCAAAGAACTTCAACGTGCTGTATCGAATATGGGCTTTGAAGAACCAACACCGATTCAAGCACAGGCGATCCCGCTTGCATTGACAGGCAGGGATTTAATTGGCCAGGCCCAAACTGGAACAGGTAAAACAACCGCTTTCGGGATTCCGCTGATCGAAAAAGCAGTCATTGAAGATGGCATTCAGGGCTTAGTTCTCGCACCAACGCGTGAGTTAGCCGTACAGGTGGCAGAGGAATTGAACAAGATCGGCAATGGAAAGGGAATTCGCACATTGCCAATATATGGCGGGCAGGATATTAGCCGTCAAATCAGAGCTTTAAAGAATAGGCCGCAAATTATTGCTGCCACCCCCGGGAGGTTAATGGATCACTTAGATCGCAGGACGATCCGTTTGCAAAACATCCATACTGTTGTCCTTGATGAGGCAGATGAAATGCTGAATATGGGCTTTATTGAGGATATTGAAAAGATTCTTGGCCAGATACCGACGAAATATCAAACTCTGCTTTTCTCGGCTACAATGCCAAAGCGAATTCAGTCGCTTGCTGAAAAATTTATGGACAATCCTGAGCTGGTCAGAGTCAAAGCAAAAGAAATGACTGTCACGAACATTGAACAGCATTATGTTGAAGTTCAGGAAAAGCAAAAGTTTGATGTGTTATCCGGCTTTCTTGATATCCAATCTCCTGAACTGGCGATTATTTTTGGACGGACAAAAAAACGGGTCGATGAACTGGTTGAAGGTTTAATCAAACGCGGTTACTCGGCAGAAGGAATTCACGGGGACGTTCCCCAGTCGAAACGGGATCAAGTAATCCGCCGTTTTAAAGAACAGTCAATTGATATCATGGTTGCCACAGACGTAGCCGCCCGTGGCCTTGATATTAGCGGCGTTTCCCATGTATATAACTTTGATATTCCACAGGATCCCGAAAGCTATGTACACCGGATCGGCCGAACAGGACGTGCAGGCAAAAAAGGTATTGCCATAACTTTCGTAACGCCGCGGGAAACAGACCATTTGCGGTCAATTGAAAATATGACTAAGAAAAAAATGTCCAAAACACCGATTCCGACGATGGGAGAAGTTTTGGCAGGCCATCAGGAAGCGACCATGCAGCGGCTTCGCGATGTAATGGAACAAGGTAATTTCTCAGAATATAAGCATATTGCCGAAACACTGCTGGAGGATACAGATTCGGTGACATTGCTTGCTTCCGCATTAAAACTATTAACAAAAGAGCCGGATGCAACACCTGTCAGATTAACGGCAGTGGAGCCGCTCCGTTCTAAAAAGCCGAACGCCGGCAGAGATCGAAACCGCTCTGATCGGGATTGGAACCGCCGCAATGATAGAAGCAGAACAAGAAATCGTCCGGCTCGCAAGAATAAATTCCAGTAATATAGGTTTAATTTGGCATAAATTGTCCATATTATTAGGTATAGTGGCAGTCCATAAAATACCACTCATATGCTTGATTAATTTAGGAGGAATTAAAAAATGGCAACAGGTAAAGTAAAATGGTTTAATTCAGAGAAAGGCTTTGGATTTATCGAGACGGATGGTGGAGAAGATGTGTTTGTTCATTTTTCTGCTATTCAGGGAGATGGATTTAAGACGTTAGAAGAAGGTCAAAGCGTGACTTTTGGTGTCGAAGAAGGCCAACGCGGACCTCAAGCTGTCAACGTCCAAAAAGCTTAATTTTTTGCATTATAAAAGGTTTTCGGTGTAAAGAAAGCTATTTTATAAATGAATAATGCCAGTAGAATTCACTGTTATGTAAAGGATCGAGCGGCTTTTAAGGCAAGCAACACATATTAGATGCAAGCTTGGGGCCTGGAGGTATTGCGTTCATGGCAGTGAATTCTTTTTTTAAATATTTTAATAACATGATGAAAATCGGTTGGACTCTTTTGACGTCTTGTTCCAGCGCACTTCTTTATTTAGGCTAAAAGTATTAACAAGATTTGCCGGCGCGGTGCATATAATAAATGTGTTTGGTGCCAGTCCGTTAAAAATAGAAACGGGGAGGAAAAACATTATGGCGTTTGGTAGAAAGAAAGATATAGAAGTAGTAACGGAAGAAACGAAGGTATGGGAATGTACATCTGATGGCTGCAACGCCTGGGTAAGGGATAATTTCAAAAGCAGTGAAACACCTTTATGTCCTATCTGTAGTTGTGAGATGAGGCAGGGTATTAAACTGCTCCAAGTTGTTGTTAACAGCAGCCCCAAGTATAAGCATTCTTGAACTGATTGACTTAAGGATCCGTCCATAATTTTTAGTATAAATAGTAAGAGGATTATTATTTTTCGCTATTGTAACCGAATAGAAGAAAAACGGGCAAATGGATTGCCCGTTTTTATATTTCAGAGTGCTTCTTTATAATGTTCCTTGCAGAACGCTGCTACCATTTCTTCCTCATCTTCCTCCAGCTCAAACTCAAGAATTTTTTCAGTTGCATCATCGATGAAATGATAGTTGGCGATTTTTTCGCTTTCTTCGGTCACGATAAACAGTACTTTAAGAGATAGTCCTGCTTCCATGTACAATTCGTCGTCTTCAGGAACCTCTACTCTTAGAAAAAAATCATAGCGATCTCCGGTTAAAATTCCGAATGGATCTCCGATTTTTTCAACTGTATACTCCGTGATATTCATTGTATTGCACTCCTTCGGACATTTTTCAAGGTCATTCGGCTTTATGCTTGTTTCTTTTTTATTCTGTCCATTATTTCTTCAAGATTCTCTGGTTTTAAAAACTCAATCGGTGAAAAACCTTTTTCAAAGTTGATTGAATCGGATTCAATCAGCATTACATATTTATCGTTCATTTTGCCGATATGGATGTGATCGCCGAAATCCGCAAGCATTCCATTAACGGAAATGTGGTCAAGCTTCACTTTTAGCTCGAGTTCAGGTGTATGGTCGACTAATTGGGCAGCAGCTTCGACAATCTGGGCGGTGGAAAATTGCTCTTGCAGCTCCCGTTTTGGGCTCGCTGCCCATATTTCTATCGCTGATTCAAACTGTTCTCTTTCGTCGCTGTCAGGCTCAAACCGATCTTCAAGCTGCTCACGAACCATGCCGATCACTTGTGTCTTAACAATCTCCGGCATTGACTCAGCGTAATCAACATACTTCAAGAAGTCCTCAAAATAGCGTGCATGCGATGCCTGGTGGATCTTTAATTCAGCCTCTTCAATGATCCCCTCTTCAGGCATATATGGATATTGGATCGATTTCATATTTTTCGTCGTTATTGCCATTTCGACATGATTAATTAAGGTTGACTCATCAGAAATGGACGCAACTTTTGGTTCAAAGTCACACTTCATGATAAACACAAAAGGTTCGTCAAAATATTTTCTCAGCTTTGCTGAGGCAACCAGAAAAGCGCCGCCACGGACAGCGCTTGTATCCAAGTAAGCCTGCACCAATTGTTCGTTTGCTTCCTGAAATTCAGGACTGGATGTGGCTGATTTTACCCTTTGGAAAAGATTATAGTTCGGATTTGAACTAAGCTCATGCCCAGCTTCGACAATAAAATGACCGATCTTGGTCGGGACTTGGTCTGTTTTTGGATGGCGGTCAACTTTTCTTTTTGAAATTTTCGCCAGTTCACCGTCCAAAAAGATTTTTAACGCGCTTTGTTCATAATCTTCATGGTTTAGCGTTTGAAAATGTTTATAGCGTCTATCTGTTTGCTCGCCTTTCCCTTCTACTTGAATAACGTAAAAGGATAAATAGATGATTTCAAAATCCATGATGTTCCCCGTTTCTGCAATTCAGCTCTCCTCAGTATAGAAAAGCAGGCTGTCTTTCGTCAATGGAAAAGGACTAATATAAACGGACAGAATTTACTAATATATATTCGAAAAGTAATTAGTAGAGAGCATACTGCTTGTCAAAGGAAGGAATATAAGGAAAAATAGTCTTACGAGTATTAAGTGCTATGGGACTGTCCTTAATCATAATGTTAAACTAAGGGTATGGATGGTTTTCTTCGAATAATTTCGATAGTTAACATACAATCGCACAAGGTATTTAATGATGAAAGGGGCGTGGATAATGAACGGATTTGAACCACATACACTTGAAAGCATTCGACATAAAGGTTTACCAAAAACGAAGCTCGCGAAGAGGATATTTTTTATTGTTCTTGGTGCGATCTTAATGGGGGTTGGCCTGGAAGAATTTTTAGTTCCAAATCGTGTTTTGGACGGGGGAATTGTCGGGATTTCGATTATCCTTGCTCATCTGACAGGCTGGCGATTAGGCCTTTTTATTTTTCTTTTGAATATACCGTTTATTTTCATCGGATATAAGCAAATTGGGAAAACCTTCGCCCTATCGACACTGCTTGGAATCGCGGTACTTTCCGTGACTACATTTCTGCTGCATGAAGTCCCTGTCTTTACCGATGATCTACTGCTTGCGACTGTTTTTGGCGGAATGACTCTCGGAGTCGGAGTCGGAATGGTTATCCGCTATGGAGGCTCTCTCGATGGCACCGAAGTAATGGCTATTTTAGCTAATAAGCAGTTGCCTTTTTCGGTTGGTGAAATCATCATGTTTTTCAATTTATTTATTTTCGGGACAGCCGGTTTTGTATTTGGCTGGGATCGTGCGATGTATTCGATGATTGCTTATTTTATCGCATTTAAAGCGATTGATATTGTCATTCAGGGGCTTGATGAGTCAAAATCAGCCTGGATTATCTCTGACAATCATCAAGAGATTGGCAATGCCATTATTGCCCGGCTTGGCAGGGGAGTCACATATTTAGATGGAGAAGGGGCCTACACAGGTGATAACAAAAAGGTCATTTTCTGCGTGATTACCCGGCTTGAAGAAGCGAAGCTGAAAATGATCGTTGAAGACCTTGATCCATCCGCTTTTCTCGCCGTCGCAAATATATCTGAAGTGCGTGGCGGAAGATTCAAAAAGCGCGACATCCATTGATACATTCCTGAAGGCTGCATCGTGCCAGCCTTTGTCCATATACTTTGAATCCACAGGCCTTCGATGTAAATAAAAGGACTTTGATAATCTGAAACTTAAATAGCTTTCAACCGTATTTATATTTAATAAAAAAATTTAGTGAAGGGAGTCAACAATGAAGAAGAATATAACCATTGTCGGAATGATAGCCATCCTGCTAAGCGGCTGTTCGTTCATGGAGGATTTAAATCAATCGGTCGAATATGTCAATGATGCAACAACTTATATAAACGAAGCAAACCAATTTAGAGAAGAATTGCCGAAATTGGCGGAAGAAGCAATAGCTAACAATGAATCGGTTCAGGAGCTTAAGAACAGCTTGATTAATATGAAAGAAGATGCAGAAATTTTCATCGCCATTGAACCACCACAAATGGCAGAAGATATCCATGCCCAATTAACTGATTATAGTGAACAATTAAAAGCGGCCATAGATACGTATCTGGAAAATATCGAACTAGGAAATCTTGATTTAACTACATTGGAGGATTCGCAAATATTAACGACATTAAATGAAATTTCCAGTGTTGTTGAGCAGTTGGAACAGTTGGGATCTTAATTAGTATGTATGATGATCTGCGTGATTATTGACGAAACTTGAAGTGGAAGGCAATGAAATCAGATTGCGTTTCAACATAAAACGAAAAGAGTGATTTCTATTATTTTTGTTTCAATAAATAGAAGTCACTCTTTATGTTTTGTGCGCCGTTAGTTATACACCCATTTTTCGTCTTGTGTTGCTGACTTTTTTAGTTTGCTGGCTTTTCATTCTTTTCGTCGATTGAGAGTTATTGCCATTTAATTTGTTGTCAGCAGCTTGATTTTTCTTCGCTTCAAGCTGCTGCTTGATCGCTTCCTGCAAACTCACTTTCTTTTTTTGTGGTTCTGCTTGGTTTATTTCATTAGCATCAGACATATGTGATTCTCCTGTCGAGTTATTTTAGAGTTATTATAGCCTTATTGTTATTTATCATATCATAAAACGGAAGGTTTAAATCGTTCAAATGGCACTTAGTTTGAGTCAAGCATTTGTTGGCGGAATTTATTTCCACCTAAAACGTGTAAGCGGATTC
>NZ_PGVA01000040.1 GCF_002860125.1 Bacillus canaveralius | reverse complement strand
GATACGTATTGCATCCCGAAACCGAAACCACCAACGGGCGGAGGGAATGGCGGAAGCACACCACCTCCACCAGCACCTAAACCAAAACCAGGTGCTGGTGGATCCGGTGGATCTGGAGGAGGCAAAGGCGGAAGCGGAGGATCCGGTGGATCTTCAGGAGGATCTGGAGGCGGAGGCCCAGTAGCACCACCACCGCCACCACCTGTACCAACCCTGGCAGAATTGATTGCCATGGCCAGAACAAATTATAATGGGTTAGCTGGAAGCATCCCTCGTTATAATGGCAACAGCTATTCAGGATATGGTTATGGATATAGCTATGGATACAGTCCTGGTTTTGTTAACTGGTCGGAGTTTGGTGGCGGCATAGCCGATGGGGCAAAATCAACATGGGCCGGGCTAAAGTATCTGGTTAAGCATCCTGTAAAAACTGGTACTCATATACTTAAACTAGGAACGGGCATACCACATCCAGAACTTATCAAATATAAGTATAATGTTGCGAAAACTATCGTTTCAGATGCCAGGAAGTATATAGATGAAAGTTCCGGATCCAGGGTGGCTGGAAGAGCCACGTTTGAAATAGCATCAGTCCTTGTAGGAACAAAAGGCCTTTCAAATGTGACCAAAGTGGGTAGGGTTGCAAAACCGGCTGCGGTGGCTAGAGAGAATGTTGGAGTTAGTTTGAGACTTGAGGATACGGTAAAACCTAAACCGTACTCAAACCCGAATAGAAGACCAAATTACGGAAAAGGTCAAGTAGATATAGTCTGGGAAAATGCTAAGGATATCGATGGAAAAGTATATGATCCAAATACAGGGGAAGAATTGTTTTGGGATAAAAGTAAGTCAAGAGCAGGTCAATGGGACATGGGGCACACACCAGAAAATAAATATAGCAATTGGCATGAAAAATATATTAAAGGTGAAATCACCAAAGAAGAATTTTTAGATTGGTATAGAAATCCAAACAATTACAGACCAGAAAGTCCTTCTACGAACAGAAGTCATAAATATGAATAACGAGGAGCTCAAGTATATGCCGACAAAGAATGCAGACATTTTTACATTAGCTAAGTTTGGGGATTTAGAAACATTTACGAACAAGTTTGATATTGATGATGTCAATAAAAAAAGTGAAAACGGCTCTGGTTTATTACATTATGCTATTTCAGGTAATAAATTTGATATTGCTTTATTTCTTATTAATAACAACATTGATGTTAATATGATAAATTCTGACGGTCAAACTGCATTACATCTTATTTGTATCAATCAAGATTTAAATGTTGCTAAAGAGTTGTTGGAAAGAGGTATAGATATAAACTTAAGAGACAAATATGGTAATAATGCTATGTGGACTGCTGTATTCAATTGCAAAGGTAAAAATTACGAAATGGTTGAATTATTAATGACATATAAACCTGATATTTTCACTAAGAATAATGTTGGAAGGTCTCCTTTAGATTTTGCAAAGCAAGTAGGTAATGAGAAATTAATAAATATATTGTTAAAAAAATAGCATGTCATGATAGTGTTGCCTTGTTTGGTGTTTAGCCTTTCAAGGCTTTTTTATGGCTAAAAAAATTTTACTGTGTCTCGATTGACCCGAACACCAAATATGTGATCATAGACCTCCCAAATGAACGAAGGAGATGGTGGCAGCACACCGCCGCCACCACCAGCACCAACCCTGGCAGAATTGATTGCCATGGCCAGAACAAATTATAACGGTTTAGCTGGAAGCATCCCTCGTTATAATGGCAATAGCTATTCAGGATATGGTTATGGATATAGATATGGATACAGTCCTGGTTTTGTTAACTGGTCGGAGTTTGGTGGCGGCATAGCTGATGGGGCAAAATCAACATGGGCCGGGCTAAAGTATCTGGTTAAGCATCCTGTAAAAACTGGTACTCATATACTTAAACTAGGAACGGGCATACCGCATCCAGAACTTATCAAATATAAGTATAATGTTGCGAAAACTATTGTTTCAGATGCCAGGAAGTATATAGACGAAAGTTCCGGATCCAGAGTGGCTGGCAGAGCCACATTTGAAATAGCATCAGTCCTTGTAGGAACAAAAGGCCTTTCAAATGTGACCAAAGTGGGCAAGGTTGCAAAACAGGCTCCGATGGCTGGAGATAACATCGGCATTAGTTTGAGACCTAAGGGTACGGGTAACTTTGCTAATAAGAATTTTGCTTCTAGAGATTTACTAGAGTCTCATTACGAAAAGCATGCCGTTAAAAACAATGAATTCCATGGTGCTTATAGTAATGCAGATGAATATATGCAAGGGGCTAGGGATGTTATGAGCAGTGGCACAAAGGTAGTATATCAATATAAAGGTGAAACTCGAACAGGTTACGTGAAGTTTATGGGTAACTCTCGTAAGGGGGAAGCAAAATTTGAGTTTGTAGGAACAAATGCCAATGGTGATGTTACAACGTATCATGTCAAACGCGGTGAGGATTTATGGAAATTGCTAAATAACAATAAACGCGATAAGACAATTAACCCTATGGAATAAGGTGATTGCTTTTCATGCAATATACTGCAAAATTAATAGAAATAAGTCCTTTAATTGAAGAAGAAGCTGTACTTGAAATTAATGGACAAAGAATAGTTGCTTTTATCAATAACTGTCCTTTTGAGATAATTCAAGGAGGACAGTACCTAGTTGAAATGGAATTGGCTATACTTGATGACTTCGTAATTTCTAAGATTGATTCAGGTGAAAAAGGTATTGAACAGATAGGAGATAGTTTTTCGCATTTTATAAGAGGTACCTTGAATATTGATACTGGTAATATAGACGCAGGCATAATATTCGAGGTAGATAGTGAATTTCTTTTCGACTATGGATATCTTCATAATCAAAACGTACAAATTCGGGTAGATAGATTAAGCGTTGATTTTATTGGGTGATATGATGAACGAACCTTGATTGGCTAAGTGCCTTTCAAGGTTTTTTCTTGAACCGAAGATTTAAAAAACACTGATTTTGAATCAAAAGCTCATGATGGTTAACTGACACAGTAGATTGGTTGCAGTGAATTTAAAATAAAACTACCGCACATACTACTCGCTTTATATTGCACACGAGAATGACAAAGCCCGTTATGTTAAAGGGAGAAATTAACTAATACATAAAGCAAATGAACATAAAAGAAAAAAAGAATTTATTGAGAGGACAACATGAACTATGCCTTTATGAAATTCATTACTCATGAAGGTAACACCATCATGGAGTTTGGTTGTAAAAGTGAGATAGGGTGACAAGTACGATAAATAGGCGAGATGACATTTTACATGGCAGGGGTAGTTATGCATGGATGGCTAAAAAACTAACGAGAATGACAAAGCTCGTGGTGATAAACTATGGCTAACGTAAAAAAGGTGTTCATACTCTGCGTCGGTTTATAAATTATGGGTTGTATTTTTACTAGAGACGGTCGTATAATACTCACTATTCGTTTAAAGAACGTTACATAAATTGTAATTTTCGTAACGGAAGGGTGACAAGTTGAATACTTCGGGGTCGTTTCATATGCGCGCGTGCAAAAGATGTATACAGCTTGGAAATATTACGACGATGAAATCAAATCACTTGGTGAAGAAAAATGGACGGAATACTGTCGTTTCAAATTAAAGCAACAGTGGAGGTAAATTAAAATGAAGCAACTGCTGAAGAACCGGTTTCAACAGAGACCGCATCTTCAGCGCCTTCCAGTGCCGAGATAAAAGAATCAGCGCAAAAAGAAACGAAGAAACCTAAGGAAAAGCAGACGAAAACACCATCATCAAAAGAAGAGGAAAATGGAGTCGTCGCTTTTATTCAAGAAAAGCTGAACGCCATTGCGGAAGCGATCGCCGACTTTTTCAAAAGCCTCTGGGATGAAATCGCCAACTTCTTTGGCGGATCGAAAGCATCCGCGAGAGAAATCGAGGGAGATCCATATGAAATAAACCTGGCCAATGCCAGTTCGCATGACGATGACCGTCACAACGGCAACCGTGATGATGACGACGATGATGATGACAAAGAAGACAACAACGATGACGATCGTGATGACAAAGGATCTAAAAATAGAAAATCCGAAAAGTACTATGGAGACGGCAGAGGCCCGAAAGACTGGGACGATTTTTACGAATGGGATGATGACCATCCATTCAATGAAAAGCCGGACTATGTGAAGAAGCCAATCCGGAAAGCGAAGTATCAATATGATGAGGCAGGCAACCGGATTGAACAAAATGAAGACGGCAAAATTACGAAATACCGTTATAATGAATTGAATGAACTTGTGGAAACCGGCGACAAAAAGTATTACTATGATGCCAACGGCAACCTCGTTGAAAAGGAAACAAGGGAAGGCACGATCAAGTACGACTACGCGACCGACAACCGCTTGAAAGGCGTGTACTACCCGGACGGCTCGCAAGTGGAGTATGAGTATGACGCGCTCAGAAGAAAATCCTCCAGGACCCAGGGCTATTACCACCTGTCCAGGAAAGGAAACGGCTGGGGCTGGAGCAACCGGGAAGACTGGGATGATTGGAAAGATTGGGATGAATGGGACGATTGGGGCAAGTGGTACGATGGAGAGAAAAACAGCCTGAAAAAGTGGAAGGGCAAACCGTTTTACGAAGAAACGACCCAATACCTGTATGACGGACTCAATGTGTTGAAAGAATACGGGGAACACGGACAGCCGCTCGCCCAGTATTACCAGGGATCAGACCACACCATTGCCCGGAAGATGTTCGGGTATCACGGCCGGAAGCAGGAAGGGTATGAAGGCAATGTCCAGTCCAAAGGCGGACTGTTGTATTACCATGAAGACGCCCTCGGCAACATCCTGGATGTGACCGACCGCAGCGGAGAAAAACGGGCGTCGTACAGCTATGATGCGTTCGGCAACCTGTTCAGCCATATGGCGGCCCCATACAACGCCGTCGGGTTCACCGGAAAATCGTATGATGCGAAAGCAGGCATGATCGATTTCGGCTCAAGATGGTACAGCCCGAATGAAGGCCGCTTCACCACGATGGACACATTTGCAGGATGGTCGAACCAGCCGTTGACTTTGAACCGGTACAGCTATGTCCATAACAATCCG
>NZ_PGVA01000039.1 GCF_002860125.1 Bacillus canaveralius | reverse complement strand
GATGACTTCTGGCAAGGTGTTTAATTTGATACCCCCTGCAACCGCCGTCTTTGCCCTTTTCACGACACGCTTGATCGTCTGTAGCTGTTCAAACGAGTTTTCCCCGGCAGCCTGAAGATCATAGCCGGTGTGTACGCAAATGTAATCCACGCCAAGCGCGTCGATTTCCTTGGCACGCTGTTCAATATCCTTTACGTTGATCATGTCGACCAGGATCTTTGTCCCTTGCTTCCTGGCTTCTTCGACCGCCCCCTTGATTGTCGAGTCATCTGTGGCACCAAGCACCGTGATGATATCCGCTCCTGCTTCAGATGCCTTCATAACTTCATATCCGCCCGCGTCCATGATCTTCAGATCTGCCAATACGGTCAGGTTAGGGAATGCCTCTTTAATTTCCTTGACCGCCCGAAGGCCTTCATTGATGACAACCGGTGTGCCGATCTCCACCACATCGATGTATGCCTCTACTTCCTTCACTACTTCTTTCGCCTCTGGAATATTTACAAGGTCTAACGCCAGTTGAAGTTGCATTGTTCTTCACTCCTTATAATTTTTTGACTACATCGTCATTATAAGTTGCAATTTTCAGAAAAAAAAGTATGCACTTTTATACCATATAGTGTCTGAAATTATACTATTATGGTAATTGGCCTGTAATTATTACATTAAAATAACGTTTCCCGGCGATATTCTAACAAAAATATTCATCCCATTCCAACCCTGTTACAGGAAACGCAAGCATCATTTAATCATCACTTTCCTTTATTTTAAATCTTTGTATAGTAAATAATTTTTCAACCATAGGAATAATAATTTCGTAAAACTTTTTGAATGGGGTTAAAAAACTAGATATCTTACAAGTGACCAGGAACTTTTCTGCGACTATCGTAATCAATTTAGGAACCTCTAAATATGGTGAATGTAGGGGATGAATGCCTCTCTTCATAAAAAAACACTCAGGAATTATAATTCCTGAGTGTACTCGTTCTGTGTACAAGCATGTCATGACAGAGATAATAATGCCTCCAGTAATACATTGAGAAAGATGGCCATCATTAGTTAAATGTACTTAAAACGGTTGGATTGACGGAGATGGCTTGTTAATCCTGAAGAATCTCCCACTTAAAACTGAGTAAGTGGTGGTAGTTCAATAGAGACTTCATAACTGGTATTACAAAAATATTTTATGTTACACTAAAATCAATTATTTTAAATTCGAGGTGATAAGTATTGAAAAAACAAACAGAAAAAAATAGGGAAACCCAAACTGTCCGCATGATGTCTTACTTTATTGACGCAACAACTGAAATTATCAAAAAAGAAGGAATTGATAAAGTTACTATAAGAAAAATCGCAGATTTAGCCGGTTATAACAGTGCAACAATTTATAATTACTTTGAAGACTTATCCCATTTAATTTTCTTTGCTTCCATGAGGTTTGTAAAAAAATATACGGATGCTTTACCTCATTATCTTGAGAAAGCGAGAACACCTTTGGAAAGATATTTTTTAATTTGGGAATGCTTTTGTAAATATTCATTTGAATCTCCACAAATCTACTATGCAGTGTTTTCGGCTAATTTAGGTACTCACCCAATTAATCTGACAAAATACTATGAATACTTCCCAACCGATTTGGTAACGTTTCCAGATGATTTAAAGCCCATGCTTTTAGAGTCTAGCTTATCAAAGAGAACACTTATTGCCTTTAATCAATGTATAAGTGAAGGATATATACAAGAGACGTATGCTGAAAAAACCGCAGAAATTCATTATTTAATCTGGAACGGCATGCTGACCATGTTGATAAATAACAGAACGACCTATACAGTTGATGAGGCAACAGAAGTAACTGTCAATCATATTCGCAATACTACGGCTATAACCGATACACACATGATTTGAACAGGCATAAATTCGGATTGAGAAAAGATGCTCAAAAAGATAAAATTCTACTGGTTATTCTATAAGGAAGAGAATATAGTTTGATGTCGGAAAGCTTGCGTTGTGCTCTTTTGAGCTTTTTTTCTGTCTTACGGAGAAACATCGAATTGTATCACTTACGAAGCACACCTTTTAATATTGGTTTTTAATTTGTTTGAATTTATTCAGAAGTGATTCAAATTCTTCTGGTTTGGAAATCTCCACTTCTACATAACTAACCTGCTTCATACTGATTTAAACCGACTCGATTTGTATCGGTAATGCCCAACCACCAAAATCAATATCCTCCGTGATTATGACTGCTTACTTAATAAACTCTCCTTCACTCTTTTACCAGTTTCAGTCATCGCCAGGCCTCCAAGCGCCGTTTCACGTGACCTTTTTCCAAAAGTAAAAAAGGACAGGGAGGGGTAGTATTCTCTAACCCTCCCTGTCCTTTTACCTGAGAGATTAACTCCTTTATCCAATGGAGTTTTCCCCTTTGGTGGCGTTTTTCAACGCTCTCTCCAGAGGTGCGTCCCGTTGTAGTTCATCTACCTGAGAGATTCGTTCCAAGGGTCTTTTTGGAACTTGCTCCTTCGGTGGTACATACTTTTTACACTCTCCTACAACTATCATCCGCATAATATGATAATTTAACTAATGGTTTACACGCACCAATCTCCTTTGAAAATGCTTCCATATAATTACAACATACATTCTATTTTCGGCCGTCCAGAATGCGCGCCTACTATTTTCTTCACTTACAGCTATTACAACATTGGGTTCTGAACACCCTTCCCGAGTTTATCGGATTGGCCTTCTTATATAAATTTAATGTTCGAATATTGTTACTTTTAAAATAAGTTTGATCTCATATCTGTCAACTCATCTGTAGGATTCAAAGCTCCAAATGATATTTATTTGGCCTTCATACCGATTGACTCTGATACATAATTGTAAAAATGAGAAACATGATGTTCAATTGGTACTAAGATTCCCCCGTTTTTGTATGCTTTTGATCCCATGTTTTCTTGACACCATTGGCAAGCCTCAAAATCTTGTTCATTTACGCGGTGGAATAGTTCAACAGCGTCCATTGGGTCAAAATTTGGTTTTGCCATTTCTTCCGGATCAAATAGCCAATCACAAATAACAATCGATCTATCGGTGCTAATTGGTATGATACGGTGAGTGATCACATGATCCGGTGTTAAATTAATGAATACATGCGGAATAATGGTCATTCCGTAATATAAACGGTCATCTTCTGGAAGCAACCCTTTTAACATTGGGCGGCTTCCTTTCCCAGTTATAGAGAAAGCCTCCAAATCATCATTAAAATTTGCCCCGGCACCGACTGAATTTTGTGTTCCTACACCTGACTTGAATTCAGGAAGTGCCGCTGTCAATTCAGGGTGAATCGCAGAACAGTGGTAACATTCCTGGAAGTTTTCTACAATGATCTTCCAGTTTGCTTTCACATCATACTCTTTGCGATGCGCGACTCGTAGTTTTTGAATTTCATATCTAGCGAACGTCTCAAGCTCACCAAAGCGATTCATAATTTGTGTGTCTAATTGTTGTTCAGCTGGCAGTGGGTTTTCTGATAAGTTAAGCCAAATCATTCCATGCCATGTTTGAACGTGTACTTTTTCTAAGCCGTAGTTTTCATTATTAATTAATTCTTCACGACATTCACTACTTTTTGGGACTCCAAGCAAGGAACCATCAAGTCCATAACTCCAAGAGTGATATGGACAACGGATGATCCCCGTCTTTCCAGAAAGGTCGCCGCAGAGTGTTGCACCCCTATGACGGCATACATTTAAGAAAGCACGCAGCACACGATCTTTGCCTCTAATAATCAGAATATTTTCGCCCTCAACCTTTGTTGTGATATATTGGCCGGGCTCCGCTGCCTCATATTCATAGCCAACGAAAAGCCAAGATTTCGCAAAAATATTCTTTTTTTCCAAGTCAAAAATCTCCGGGGATGTATATAATTCTCCTTTTAACGTAGATCTAATTTTACCCTTTTCATTAACGACACTATTATCCATCACCTTCCATCATTCCTTCCTCATCTTTTTGTTTAAATGTAATTAAAAGATAATAAAGTTCCTTATAAATCTAAAAACTTACTTATATACAAAACGCTGCGGGCTGAATAATTCAATTGGATGATTCGTATTCCCATCGATCACTAAGTCTGCTAAAATTTCACCTACAACGCTAGCAAACTTAAATCCATGACCGGAAAATCCAGCCGCAATTACCACTTGCGGATGTTGTGGATGTTCGGTAATTACAAAATGTTCGTCCGGTGTGTTTGTATACATACACGTTTTTCCTTGTAAAAAGCGACCGTTTAGCATGGGAAGACCCTGCTCCAGATAATTTCTCATTATTTCAACTTCATGTTCATACACAGTACGGTCAATGTTTTCCGGCGTACATGGTTGGCCTTTTCGGAAGAAGGCCACTTTTGCTCCTTCGGCTTTTATGCCGAAAGAAGGAAAACCATACAATTGCACATTGTCATCTGCTTCCCAAATGTAAATGGGCAGTTTACCAACACGGAATGGTTCTATTCCTCTTGTAGGTTCAAAGAACATTTGAATGTGACGCTCCACTTGGAAACTAACCCCTAATTCTGCCAGTAATTTCGGTGCCCACGCTCCCGGCGAAATGATTAATTTTCCTGCCTCGTATGTTCCCGTATTTGTTACCACTCGTACACCTTCTCCAGAAGGATGCACTTCCCAAGATTGTGCAGATTCAAAGAACCTAAGGTCGGCACCATGCTTCTCTGCTTGAAAAAGGTGTGAGTAAACACTTAATTCCGGTCTAACAAAGCCCGCCTTTTCTTCATATATTGCGATTGAGTTCGCTGAAGGGGTAAAAACCGGGTAACGTTTACGGATATCATTCGCTTCCAGCACTTCGTAAGAAAGGTTCCATTGTGTCGCACTTTGCATAGTACCGGTAACCGTTAAGCTGTCTGGAGGGCCCATCATCAATCCTCCCGTTACCGTTAAGATTTCTTCGCCGCTTTGTTTCTCAATCGCCTCCCATAGTTCATATGCGCGAAGCAATAATGGGACATAAGCAGGATCTTCGAAGTAAGCTTGCCGAATGATCCGGGAACCACCATGACTCGACCCCAGGTCATGTGCAGGTCCAAACTGCTCAAGTCCAAGGACACGTTGACCCCTGGTTGCTAATTGATATGCTGCTGTACTACCCATTCCTCCTAATCCAATGACAATGACATCATAATGTTTGGGCATATACCATTTCCCCTTTCTTTTTTTATGAACGGACAATCACTTCTGAAGGATTCATAATGTTTACTTTGTATCGTTTCCCAAAGTATTCAATGCTTAGCGTGTTGCCTTCCCTTACTACCTCAGGTGATAATAGTGCATACACAATTCCCTTACCCAGGCTGTATACATATCCAGCACTTGTTATAAATCCAGCTACCTTATCTTCATTTAAAACCGGCTCATAACCCATTACTACCATCGACGGATCCTCCAGTAATAACATTGTTAACTTTAATCTAGATTCCCTCGCCTTTCGTTGAATCAAAGCTTCTTTCCCAATGAAAGTTGGTTTATTAAAATCGACCATATAGCCGAGTCCCACTTGAAAAGGGTCATGTTCACTCCAGAAGTCTTTACCGCTTCGTGTTACAAACGATTCTATTCGAAGACCTTCCAGTGCCCTATCACCCAAAGCAATCAGCTGATGTTGGCGTCCCGCTTCCAAAAGCATATCCCATAACTGTAATCCTTGATCACAAGTTGTGAAAAATTCCCATCCTGCTGTTCCCACATAGTAATCGTACACAGCGAGGACAGAAACATTTCCGATATACAATTCTTGAGCCCGCCCAATCTCCCATTTACTTATTGCAAAGTTATCGGGATCTAAGGAATGCATAATCTGGATCGCTTTATCACCTATTACACCAAGACCGCACATACCGGCTGTTCGATCTTGAATCACGATCTTACTGGAAACCGATAATTGTTTTTTAATCCAACTTGCTTCCACTGCTCCTGTGCAAAGAACAAAGAAAGTGGAAGTTGCTGTACGTACTACTCTTATTTCATCCTTTATGCCAGCTAATTCATGCAGCATCAATGTACTCGTCACATGCCCGATTGGAATATCCACATTGTTTGTTGTCATCTTTTGTAAAAAGTCAAGCGCTCCTTCACCACTGATTTCCAATCTTTTTTTTGAGGCTGTTGCATCATACATTCCCGCGTATCGACATGTATGCAGCTGTTCAGCTTCGATAATTGGTGACCAAAATTCCGCTGCCCACCCTTTTCGACGTAAGATACTTGTTTCATAAGTTTCTACAAGTCTCTCATTTGATTCATACCATTGCGGCTGCTCCCAGCCCGATTTTTCATTAAAATAAGCTCCTAATGATTTTTGCCGCAAATAATATGGACTCACACGGACGTTGCGCGATGTTTCCGGCGGCATATACGGATGATGGATATCATAGACTTTTTCATAATTTTCAATGGAACGCTTCTTATAATAACCAGGGCTTTGAGCGTATGTATCAAAACGATTAATATCACATAACTCTAAGTCCAAGGTTGGTGCCCCATTTACGATCCATTCAGCCATTGCCTTACCAACCCCAGCAGAATGGGTTACCCATATAGCTTCTGCTACCCAAAATCCTCGTACCTTCTGCGATTCGCCAAGCAGCGGCATGCCATCTGGTGTAAACGAGAAGATACCGTTTATTCCTTTTTTGATGCCTGCTTTTGTTAATGAAGGAATGAGTTCAAGAGCATCTTGCCATGGCTTTTCAAAATCCTCATGTGTAAACGGTTTTACAGATGGCATTTCTTTCGCTTCGCCCTTTTTAATAATTTCACTGACTTCAACAGGCAATGGCCTATGTTGATATGAACCAATCCCTATACCATTGAACACCTGTCGATAATACATCGAACTATCCTGATGACGGATAAGCGGTGATGTTACTTCTTCTGTTTCACTTGCTAGTTCTGGCAAGTCATTCGTAAGGACATATTGGTGAGCCATTGGTTGAAGTGGAATGGTGACACCCACCATTTCTCCAATTCTAGGTCCCCAGAATCCGGCACAGCAAATGATCAAGTCCGTTTCAAATCTTCCAATACTTGTTTCCACTGTTTTCACCTGTCCATCCACAACCTGAATCCCCGTTACTTCTGTATGACCATAAAACTTAGTGCCACAAGATTTAGCAAAGTTAGCCATTATATCAACAGCACGAAGTGGTTTGGCAATTCCATCTGATGGTACATACAGACCGCCATAGAGGTTATCTGTGTTGATTGATGGGAATTTTCGGGCACACGCTTCTGGTGATAGCACAAAAGCCTCCATTCCCCACGATTTTCCTATTCCTGCTTTTCTTTTTAAATCTTCAAAACGTTCCGCCGTTTCTGCCAGTTCAAGACTTCCTACCGAATAGAAAGAAGGGTGTCCGTCCGAACTTAACTCCTTAAAAGCTTCTACCGTTTGGGAGGCTAAAGTAGTCAGTACCTTGGAAAAACTAATCTGAAATACAAGACCTGGTGCATGAGAGGTGGATCCTCCTGTTTCAAATAATGGTCCTTGCTCAATGACCGTAATGTCGCCATGTCCCATTTTGTTTAAATAATAGGCGGTGCTACATCCAACAATACCAGCACCAATAATGACAATTTTCTTTTGCTCCATAACTCCACTCCCTCTTAATGAAGCTGTTAAGTTAATCATGATTACATGATAACTAAGGTCATTATATTATGTATTTTTCTGAAAGTAAATAATATTTATAATTTTTTGATAATTTGAAATATAATGATATTATTGTAACTATGATTATGATATTATCTTGGTTAGATAACGAAATTGTAAGCCCTGCCGAAAGGAAAGGAGGAGACCTATGAAATAGATTAAAATAACCTTTTCATCAATTCAGAGTTAATCTAAAGGAGGAGTTAATTTGAGTAAAAAGGGATTAAACGAAAATATTGTATTTTATATTTCTGTCTTGCTAACGGGCGCTTTCATTATTTGGGGAATCTTTTTTACAAAAAGCCTCTCCACTATTACCAGTAAAATCTTTAATGGCACCATTGACTACTTTGGGTGGCTTTATCTTGGCGCAGCTTTGTTTTTTGTACTATTCTCTGTTTACCTATTATGCTCTAAATATGGACATATCAGGTTGGGAAAGGAAACAGACAAACCAGAATTTAGAACAATATCCTGGTTGGCTATGTTATTTGGTGCCGGAACAGGTGTAGGTATTATCTATTGGAGTGTTGCAGAACCTGTTTTTCATTATACGGCTCCGCCTACTGGAGAAGGCTACACAGAAGCGGCAACTAATATAGCTATGAAATATTCATTTTTTCATTGGGGTATCCAACCCTGGGCTATCTACACAGTCATTGGATTAGCTCTTGCCTTTTTCCAATTTAACAAAAGGTTACCTGCATCAGTGAGTTCCGCTTTTTATCCTCTTTTAAAGGACAAAATTCATGGCCCGATTGGAAAAACGATTGATATTCTTGCTGTTTTTGCCACTGTTTTCGGCATAGCTACATCTCTTGGTTTAGGTGCTATGCAAATTTCAGGTGGCCTTGAAGCCTTATTTGGAATTCCAAATACGCTTACTGTTCAAATCACTGTTATCGTGGTTGCAACCATTCTGTTCCTATTCTCTATATCCACTGGCTTAAAAAGAGGTATTCAATATTTATCCAATACTGCGATGATCCTATCTTTTTTGATCATGTTGTTAGTCTTAGCCGTGGGCCCTGCTTTCAATATTTTTAATATATTTTTTAATACGATGGGCAGCTATGTAAGTGATTTCTTCCAAATGAGTCTAAATCTGCGGCCTTTTGGTAAAAGCGAGTGGATTGCAGGCTGGACTTTATTCTACTGGGCATGGTGGATTGCTTGGGCGCCATTTGTAGGTATGTTTATTGCAAGAATTTCTAAGGGACGCACAATACGGGAGTTTATCATTGGGGTATTATTCGTCCCGACACTTGGTACGTTTGTTTGGCTAGCTATTTTTGGAGGCTCGGCTCTCCATATTATCCATAACTTAGGTCACAAGGAATTAGCAGAAAAAATTACTTCTAATGTGGATTTAGCGATTTTTAGTTTTTTGGATTATCTACCGTTAAGTTCTGTGTTAAGCATCGTAGGCTTTGCAGTTGTGTTGATTTATTATATAACGGTAGCAGATACATCAACTTTTGTGCTAGGCATGCTTAGTGAAAAAGGTAGTTTAGATCCATCAAATAAGATGAAAATTACTTGGGGAATCATCCAGTCAATGGTTGCCTCTGTGTTACTTTTAGCAGGTGGCTTAGAGGTACTGCAGACCGCCTCAATCGTAGCCGCATTTCCCTTCTCGATTATAATGGTTCTCATGTGTTGGTCTTTATTCAAAGCTTTAAAGGATGAAGTAAAGGAACATAAAGTCTCAATCCCAAAAGAGAAAATCTCATAAGTTTGTACGAAAGTTGTGAGGAACAAATTCGTTTCCAGGATAAATAATATGTTTTTTATTCTGTTAGTGTAGTCGGTGATCCAAACTTCCTCAGGTCTGTTAATTCAATATGATACAGGAATTGGCTGCTAAGCCCTTTCATTGAACAACCTGCCACTTAACACCCTGCCAGGTTGTTTGAAATGGCGAATTCTAAAGAAACAGACATATTGTACTATGACCACAGCCATTCATCTAGGCTGTGGATTTTCCGTTTCATCACCGACAAATTGTTTGGTTCCAGAACTATAAGAACCACTTGGACAAAGAATTTAGCTGTTAAGCGAAAATTATCTACGTCAAAAAGCTCCTAAAGGCATAAAAAATATGTCATTGTTCCGAATAATGTCACTACAAATCCTAACTTTCTCTGATTACAGCTTAAGGTTAGCTTCGATGGAAGAAATGGAATTGGATTAGGTATTGCATAGAGGTAATAGCCCTGACTATGTTATTACTAGAGTTTATGGATGCAGAAGTTGTTTTCAGTAAGAATTTAAGATGCAAACGCAAGTATTGAGATTGCCTATCTCTTTATCAACCTTGCCAAAAACCCCCAACTAGTATATCAAAGGCTGGTGAATGAATGGCTTTTTTTTCTAAAAATAAATAAAAGGACCTATCCATATGGGTAGACCCTACGATATATGTTTTTCAAAAAAAGTCCTTTTCGCCTGTTCACGCTTGGTCTTCAGTATCATCTTCCAGACATCTTTCACATTTTGAATAAAGAACACTTACCTTTTCATCCTCATAGTGGTCAATAATGCTGTTGCAAGTTATACAAATGATTGTTCCCACTTTTAAAACTCCTTCCAGATAATGAATATTAGAATTCTAAAATGAAAACGCTTTCTTTTTATCACAAGTCACTATAAATGTTTTTTAAGCTGAGATGCATACCTGCGAAAAAAATAAATGAACCAGATAAACCAACTATAAGCACCTTATAAATAACTCCTTGTAGAAACCTGCGAGCCACAAGCACCGCAAAAACTTTAATAGCTAATCACAGCAGGAACGTTTGTTTTGTGAGGACCCATTCATAGATAGCCTTGGCCACCCCATCATTCTTATTACTTTCGGTAACCCAATCAGCAGTTGCCTTTACGATTTCCTGGGCATTGCCCATTGCAACTCCCAGACCTGCCTCCCTGATCATCGCGATATCATTCAAGCTGTCACCTATTGCCATGACATTTTGCATCTCCAGACCAAGAAAACCACAGACCTTTCCTATGGCTTTCGCCTTGTTTATACCAATAGCATTCGCTTCGATATTGGTTGGACTGGAATTGCTGATTTCCAGTTTGCCAGTCTGTTTAAGCAGGCCCATAATGTGTTCCCGGACATTATCGTCCTCTATGTTGAATCCGAACTTCATCCATTCTCGTGCAGTTATGTCTTCAGGCATCTTCCCACGCCAGACATTTTCAGTACAGGTAGCCCAAAATCCAGTTTTGTATTCCTGGCTTAGACCATACATCCACTTTATCAGGTCTGTGCCCAAGGTAACTCGTTCAACCAGTGCTCCTGTAACATCATAAATCTCGCTGCCATTCACGGTTATCAAATAGGATGATAGCTCTAATGATTTCGTAATTTCATTGCATGTCAAATAAGCACGGCCTGTACTGACCAGGACCTTAACACCCCTTTGTTCAGCTTCTTTAATAGCTTGCCTGTTTATCTCTGACACCTTTCCCTCTTCGTTCAGTAAAGTACCGTCCAGATCAAGGGCGATTAGTTTTATCTCCTGCTTTCTCGCTTGCATACTCAGCCAGCCTTTCTCTTCTGATTATAAATTTTCATGATGATGATTAAGCAACCAGAATTGGCAGCTTCAAAGGGTTCATGAAACGACGTGCAAATAATATATTATTATTTTTTTTTTTTTTACTTAGCATGCGATACCTTTAGAAGTTTGCGCACCTCAGGCACTCCCCGCAAATAAACGGTTCAAAATTAAAATTAATGAACACAACTTCCTGTGGCACCTTGTTTAACAATTCTCTAAAAGCTTGCCACCCATTGGCTTTGACTGCTGTTGAACATCAATTTTTATTACCTGGAATTCATTGTTACCACATACTGAGCAAATTGTTTCCTCAGTATAAAGGGTTTTGCAATGAGTACAATACTTCCTCTCCATAAATTACCCATCCTCCAGTTCTAGTTAAATAGTACCATTCCAACATTAGGGAATTGCATGCACTAAACGCAAAACAAACATATTCTTGGTTCTACTTTTGAATAGCATTTGATTCATAGGTGGAGATTTTATTTACTCGATTTTCATGTCTCCCACCTTCAAAGGAGGTTGTTAACCATACTTCAGCAATTCCGCGAGCCAGGCCGGGGCCGATTACGCGTTCCCCCATCGCTAAAATGTTAGAATTATTATGTTCTCTCGTTACCTTCGCACTAAAAATATCGTGCACAAGCGCACAACGAATGCCCTGCACCTTGTTTGCTGCAATGCTCATTCCAATTCCTGTACCACAAATGAGGATGCCACGGTCCACTTCACCTCTTGATACCTTTTCCGCTACCGGAATCGCATAGTCAGGGTAATCAACAGAGGTTTCACAATCACACCCCAAATCAACATACTCAATCTTCAAATCTTTCATTAAAGAGATTATTTCTTGACGTATATTTACACCGCCATGATCACTTGCAATTGCTACTTTCAAATTTCATTCACTCCTCCCATTATATATATAAATGATCTCAATAGATGCGCCAGATAGGTATCGGCAGACTTCTGACCAGACAAAATTTTGTACTCCTTACTCGGTGCATCCTTCATCTGGACAGACTTCGTGCTAAATGGTAGATAGAAAGGTCAATTGTATGCTCGTGTTTTGCAGCTTCATCAAAAGATGTGTGAACCAGCCGACCATTTTTCAATCCTACTAAGACTCCCTTTTCACCTTCCGTAAGTAAGTCGACTGCTTTCCCGCCCATTTGGCTGCTCATCATTCGGTCATATGCGCTAGGGGACCCTCCTCGTTGAATATGGCCAAGTATGGTCACCTTCGTCTCAAATCCCGTTTTCTCCTGAATCAGTTTGCCCATTTGAAACCCTTTGCCCACCCCTTCGGCAATCACAATGATGCTATGTGTCTTTCCACGCTGATATCCCCGCTTAATCCTCTCAATTACATCCTCCAGGTCGTACTCGGCTTCAGGGATAATAATGGATTCAGCCCCTGCACACATCCCTGCCCATAAGGCAATGTCCCCCACATTGCGACCCATTACCTCTATTACATAGGTGCGTTCATGGGAAAATGCCGTATCGCGAATTTTGTCAATTGCTTCGACTGCTGTATTAACAGCTGTATCGAATCCAATCGTATATTCCGTTCCAGGTATATCGTTGTCTATGGATCCTGGGATACCTACCACTGAAAATCCTTGTTGGGTTAATTTTTCAGCACCTTTAAAAGAGCCATCCCCTCCAATGACGATTAAACCCTCAATGCCGGCTTTTTTCAGCTGGTCTATTGCCTTTTGCTGTCCCATGGGTGACTTGAACTCCTCACACCGGCAAGTTTTTAAGATGGTACCTCCACGATGAATGATGTCCCCTACACTGCCCAGGCTCATTGAAATAAAGTCGCCATCCATTAATCCTTTGTAACCATTTCTCACACCATAAACATCCAACCCCTTAAAGATTCCTCTTCGAACGACCGCACGAATAGCGGTATTCATTCCAGGGGCATCACCGCCGCTTGTTAATACTGCAATCTTTTTCATTGCTTTTCCTCCATATTTTGACGATTAAACGCCCCGGTGTTTAAGAAAACGTACATATCGGCCTAGAAGACCCCCAAGGCATATTCCATCTTTAAAGCAATCCAGGCAAATGATCATGATGTAACTCACACTTTAAATTGATAAGAAGTTCGAGTCACTTCTATTGTACAAAAAGGGCAGGCTCACCCACTGGCGATTCTGCCCATATCCTAAGAGAGCGCCCCTTCCAGTTGCTTCTCCATGCGATTACCCACGTTCACTCAGGGTTCGAATGTTGAAGGTTCGTGAATCCATACTTATACAGTCGTTATCCCACCATAGCATCACTCTATTTTCAATATTCAGATATTTATTTTTATAGTTTTATGTTTATAGAACCTTCTTAAACTGGGCAACTACATTTTCAACTGTAAAACCGTATTCTTCGATTATTTTTTCCCCCGGTGCCGAAGCCCCGAATTGATCAATGGCCAAAACATGACCGTAATCGCCAACGTATTTATGCCACCCCAAGGACGCTCCCATCTCAATGCCAAGCCGTGCTGTAACGTTTTTTGGAA
The DNA here is from genome assembly GCF_002860125.1 of Bacillus canaveralius. Classification (GTDB taxonomy): domain Bacteria; phylum Bacillota; class Bacilli; order Bacillales; family Cytobacillaceae; genus Bacillus_BJ; species Bacillus_BJ canaveralius. The sequence goes on along the minus strand of NZ_PGVA01000039.1, from coordinate 9,742 downwards.
GTACACTTTCCTTATACGCAGCAGATTGTTTGTCGAATCGATCCCAGCTCGGCATGCTGACAACCGAAACATAAATGCCTTCCGCCTCAAGGACCTTCTGTGCGTCAACCGCTAGGGAAACCTCAGATCCGGATGCTAGAAGCAGGCCATCCACGTTTTTTGCTTTTGAAATTACATAAGCACCTTTTTTAACGCCCTCATACGCTGTGTCTGCGTCAATAAGTGTCGGTAAATCTTGACGTGAAAGGATAAGAGCTGTTGGTTCGTCTCTGCTTTCCAATGCCAGTTTCCAAGCTGCTGCTGTTTCATTTCCCTCAGCCGGACGGATTGTGGAGAGACCTGGCAAGGCACGTAACGATGCCAAGTGTTCAACTGGCTCATGTGTTGGTCCATCCTCACCCACGGCCACACTGTCGTGTGTAAATACATAGGTTACAGGTACTTTCATTAATGCTGAAAGACGAATGGCCGGACGTAAGTAGTCGGAGAAAACGAAGAATGTGGCGCCGAATACTTTGACTCCCCCGTGAAGGGCCATTCCATTTACGGCAGCCCCCATTGCAAACTCGCGAACCCCAAACCAAATGTTGCGTCCACTGTAATCTGCTGCACTGAAGTTCTCTTCACCTTTCAGCAAAGTTTTGTTGGATGAGGCAAGGTCAGCAGATCCGCCAAACAGTTGCGGGACGTTCCTCGCAAGCGAATTTAACACCTCACCACTGGATGAACGGGTGGCAAGCTTATCTTTTCCTACTTGATATCTTGGCACATCTGCATCCCATCCTTTGGGGAGCTCGCCATTTATCGCTTGCCTCAATTCCCTTGCGAGTACAGGATAGGCCCTCTCATATTCCGCAAACAGCTTATTCCAGGAGTCTTCCTTCTTCTGCGCTGATTCTTTTAGTTCCGCAAAATGTGCTTTGACTTCTTCAGGGACATGAAAATCCTCTTCATATGACCAACTATAATGTTCTTTTACAAGCTTTATTTCATCTTTCCCAAGAGGTGCCCCATGTGACGCGGACTTTCCACCTTTATTAGGGGAACCATAGCCAATAACTGTTTTCACTTCAATTAAAGTCGGTTGTTCTTCGTTTGCCTTCCCTTTGGCAATCGCATCTTCGATAGAATTAGCATCATTCCCATCCTCAACACGAAGCACTTGCCAGCCATAAGCTTTAAAGCGATCGGCCACACTTTCGCTAAATGACATATGAAGATCACCATCAAGTGAAATATCATTTGAATCGTATAATACAATCAAACGGCCAAGCTTGAGATGCCCTGCAAGTGACGCTGCCTCTGCTGATACGCCTTCCATCAGGTCACCGTCGCCACAAATGCTGTATGTGTAATGGTCAATTACATTATATTTATCCCTGTTATACGTAGTGGCCAAGTGTCTTTCCGCCATGGCCATCCCAACCGCCATGCTAATTCCTTGCCCTAACGGACCAGTCGTGGCGTCAACTCCAGGTGTATGGCCGTACTCAGGGTGACCAGGTGTTTTACTCCCCCATTGACGGAAATTTTTCAAATCTTCTAATGAGACTTCATAACCTGTCAAATGCAGTAAGCTGTATAGAAGCATGGACCCGTGACCTGCAGACAATGTAAAACGGTCACGGTTAAACCATTCCGGATTATTCGGATTATAGTTCATGAACTTGGTCCAGAGTGTGTATGCCATAGGGGCAGAGCCCATCGGCATTCCCGGGTGACCTGATCCAACATTTTCAATTGCATCGATTGACAGGGTTCTAATAGTATGAATGGATAGCAGATCAACATTAATTTTTTGTTCAATCATAATTGTTATTCCCCCTCTTCTTATCATCTTGAGCTATTAGCTGGTAGTTACAAGAACCCCTTTTTGTTGAGCCTTGCCTGAAGATCCAAACTCACGCATTTTCCCTTGGACCGTTTCTTTGATTGCTTCACGTGCCGCACTAAGGAATTTACGTGGATCATATACTTTAGAATCTCTGTTCAAAAGCTCACGAACAGCTTTTGTAGCAGCAATCTGGCTTTCTGTATTCACATTGATTTTTGCCGATCCAAGTGAAATGGCTTTTTGAATATCCTTTGTCGGAATACCTGTACCACCGTGAAGAACGAGCGGGACACCGGTAAGCTCCATGACTTCCTTCATCCGGTCGAAACCAAGATTTGGCTCACCCTTATATGGCCCATGAACAGAACCTAACGCAGGTGCGAAGCAGTCTACTCCTGTTTCACGCACTAATTGATCACATTCAGAAGGTATGGCATATGCAGATTCTGCATCTACGATAAGGTCGTCTTCTTGACCACCAATTCGCCCCAGTTCGGCTTCTACAGAGACTCCGACAGCATGGGCTACCTCAACCACACGTTTTGTCAATTCAATATTTACTTCCAGGGGGTGATGGGAACCATCAATCATCACCGATGTAAACCCGGCATGGATGGCTTGAACACATTTTTCGAGACTTGAACCATGATCCAGATGAATGGCCACCGGCACCGTCATGTTATATTCCTCCATTAACCCTTTGACCATCTGGACAGTGAATTTAAAACCACCCATATAACGGGCAGCACCTTCAGAGACTCCGAGAATGACTGGAGACTTTTCTTCTTCCGCAGCTTTAAGTATCGCCTGAGTAAACTCAAGATTATTGATGTTGAACTGTCCGACAGCATAACCGTTCTCTTTTGCGTGGATTAACATTTCCTTCATTGAAACTAGTGGCATAATATTTTCTCCCCTTTAGATTATTTATCTTTTTAAAGTCCTTTTTATAAAAGACCTTCTCAACATTCACCTGTTCGATAAGCGAATGGATTACCGGACAGTTTACTTCAATGATGAATGATACGCCTCGATAAACTGGAATCTTTCGCTAAACCCTCTCCCTGTCAAAAAGGAGTGAGTTTGCATTAAACCATTTTCCTTCTTTCTAACACCTTTCAGGAGAAGCCCGTCAGTAATTCCGGTTGCAACAAAAAAGCAATCGTCAGATTGTACAATCTCATCCAGCGTGAAGTACTTTAAGGGGTCGACTATTCCCATCTTGATACAGCGATCGAACTCCTCTTCATTTTGCGGGGCTAGCTGCGCTTGGAAATCGCCACCCAGGCACTTCAAGGCCGTTGCAGCTATTACCCCCTCCGGTGCGCCACCAGTGCCTACTAAGATATCAACATCTATCTCGTCGATTGCTGTAGCTATCGCACCAGTCACATCGCCATCAGGGAATAACTTTACCCTAGCTCCCACATCAAATACTTGTCTAATCAAATCATCATGCCGAGGCCTGTCCTGGATCATGACGGTTAATTCAGATAAATCTTTCCCCAGAGCTTTAGCTACCGAAATCATGTTTTCTGTTAGAGACATCTCAATGTTGATATGACCTTTTGCTTTTGGCCCGACAGCCAGCTTTTTCATGTACATATCCGGAGCATGGAGCAAGCTCCCCTTGGCCGACACAGCCACGACGGTTAATGAATTTTCCTGTCCTTTTGACAAGAAAGTCGTTCCTTCTACGGGATCGACCGCAATATCAACGTGAGGTCCTTTTCCTGTTCCCAGCTCCTCGTTAATATAAAGCATGGGTGCCTCGTCCATTTCCCCTTCCCCGATAACGATCAGGCCGTTCATATCAATGAGGTTCATTCGATTGCGCATCGCCTCAGTTCCGGCACCGTCAGCATCATTTTTATTTCCTGTTCCTATCCAAGGGTAGGATGCTATAGCTGCATTCTGTGCTACAGCAAGAAAATCCATTGCTAATGACTGAACCCGCTCTTCACTGAAAACTTTAGTTTCCAATTTAGACATTAGATCACCTCCTGGTTCTTTAATTAAATATACAAGCCATAATCACATGTATATTTTTTATCACCTGTACAGGTATGATTATATCCCGTATAATATATATTAGTAAGTACGCACTTTATGAGCATATAGTATTAAAAAGTATACTAATAATCTATAATCAAGGGGGATTAAACATGGGACATATGGATAATAAAACGTTCAACTGTGAAAAAGAGTTAACACTCGCTGTTATTGGTGGGAAATGGAAAATGCTTATTTTATGGCACCTTGGCAAAGAGGGGACGAAACGATTTAACGAATTGAGATCCCTCATGCCGGACATCACTCAGAGAATGCTTGTGAATCAGCTGCGCGAACTGGAAGACGACCAGATCGTTCATCGAGAAGTATATCCCGTTGTACCACCTAAGGTAGAATATTCATTAACCGAAACTGGAGAAAGTCTGATGCCTATTCTTGAGTCGATGTATGATTGGGGCAAAAACTATATGAATAAGGTATTAAACACAAGAAAGGAATCGATCAAGGTAGATTAATACTCTCACTTTTGCGAAAAATGAGCGGTCATATAGTTACATGATTAATACCAAGAAACAATTGAGCAATGCATCATCAGTTAAAACTTAACAAACCACATGAAGCAATCTTGATTTAAGGGTTACTTCATGTGGTTTGTTAGTATTCTATGTGATATCATTTTTCAGGGCATTAAAATGAAATTTCTCAAATATACCCTTTCCTTATTAGTACTCAGGCAATAAATAATATCTTCAAAACATATGAAGCACGCCTTACCCGACCCTCATCGGTGAAACAATTCCCATTGTCTCAGCAACAAATTTTACTAGTTCTACCACCCTGTTGGAGTAGCCCCATTCATTGTCATACCATGCAAGCACCTTAACTTTCCGTTTTCCGATAACCATGGTAGATAAACCATCGATTATAGCTGAGCTGGGATTGGTATTAAAGTCAATAGACACCAGTGGCTCGGTGGTGTAATCCATTATCCCTTGCAAGTATCCTTGTGAAGCAAACAGAAACGCCTCATTAACATCACTGGCCGTTACGCCCTTTCCCAGGTCAACAACCAAATCCACCAGCGAAACATTAGGAGTAGGGACACGGAGAGCGACGCCATCCATTTTTCCTTTTAAATGCGGCAACACGAGAGAAAGAGATTTCGCGGCGCCGGTGGTTGTTGGAATAATACTTTGACCGCAGGCGCGGGCACGGCGCAAATCTTTATGGGGATTATCTATATTTTTCTGGTCATTTGTGTAAGAATGTACCGTTGTCATTAATCCATTTTCAACGCCAAACTGTTCATCAAGCACTTTTACTACAGGTGCAAGGCAATTAGTCGTACAAGATGCATTAGAGATGATAAAATGCTTTTCCACATCTAAAGAATATTCGTTTACACCCATCACTATGGTCACATCTTCATTTTTCCCTGGGGCTGTTAATATGACTTTCTTAGCCCCAGCTTCCAAATGGAGAGATGCCTTTTCCCTGCTATTAAATTTACCGGTGGCTTCGATGACGATGTCAATATCCAATTGCTCCCACGGGAGAGAAGCTGGATCACGGTTGCTTATTAACTGAATCCTATGATTATTCACGATTAAGGCCTGATCAGCAGGGAACACATCGCCTTCGAATTTTCCATGGATGGTATCATACTTGATTAAGTGAGCTAAGGTCTCAGCTGGATAGCTTGCGTTTATCGCTACTATTTCAAGAGTCTCATCCAAGATTGCTTTTCGGAAAACGAGTCTACCGATTCTTCCAAATCCATTGATTGCAATTCTTGCCTTCATTTCCCCGCTCCCCTCCCGATCCAGTTTATATGCTCCTGAATATTTTCCCTATCGTTAACCACTGAAAGCAGCCACAGTCCGGCCTCCCCGAGTTGACCCTACTTGTACACCTACATCAATCATCAAACGACCCGTTGGTCAGCAGGCTATCAGGATGATCATCAGTAGTTTTTTATAGAAATTACATTATCAATTTTTTATCTTTTCAACGACGTGCCCACCAAATTCGTTGCGCAGTGCAGCAACGACTTTACCTGTAAATGTATCCTCCTCTAATGAGCGATAACGCATCAACAGGGACAGGGCAATGACAGGCGTAGCAGTTTGCAGATCCAGAGCAGTATCGATGGTCCATTTCCCTTCGCCTGAAGAATGCATAACTCCTTTGATATCTTCCAATTTGGCATCCTTTGAAAAAGCATTTTGGGTCAAATCCATTAGCCAAGAGCGGATAACTGAACCATTATTCCATACTCTTGCTACTTCTTCATAATCGTAATCGAACTCACTTTTTTCTAATAGTTCGAAACCCTCACCAATGGCAGCCATCATCCCATATTCAATGCCGTTGTGTACCATTTTTAAAAAGTGCCCGCTCCCGCGTCTTCCTGCATACAAATACCCGTTGTCGACAGCCGTATCTTGAAAAAGCGGTTCCACTGCCTCCCATGCCTCAGGATCTCCGCCAACCATGTAGCAAGCTCCATTGCGTGCACCTTCTATCCCGCCAGAGGTACCGACATCCAAAAAACTTACCCCGAATTTTTTTAACTTATGATATCGACTAATTGATTCTTTGTAGTAAGAATTTCCAGCTTCAATGACGATGTCCCCACTGTTTAAAAACGGCGCTATATCAAAAATCACTGAATCTACGACCTGGTGCGGCACCATGATCCAAATAATCCGTGGTTGTTCTAATGATTTAACTAACTCTAATAAACTCGATGTACCCTTTGCCCCACATCGTTCCATTTCTCTAACAGCACTGGAATTTATATCGTATACCACCAACTCATGATTGTGGTCAATGAGGTTTGAACCTAAGTTTAATCCCATCTTCCCTAACCCGATTAACCCTACTTTCATTATTGATACCCTCCCACATTACAGTCACGTTTAATTGCCGGAAAACAATGCCCTCCCAGTATTCCTTACAAATGCGAGGCCGGCTTCTATCTTTTATACTAAACTAGGCGTCCTACCACCAACTGAATCCATCCTCCCTTAATAATCCATGAGAGGCCTCGGGACCCATTGACCCCGATGGATATGAATGGAGGGGCACTATTTTTTGATCAAATGCGTTTAAAATGGGCTGCACCCATTTCCAAGATAGTTCAACCTCTTTCCATTGCACAAAGAAAGTGGAGTCCCCGCGCAGTGCATCGGATAATAAGAGCTCGTACGCTTCAGGCATATCTTTCTGGTTTTCGAAGAATTTCACGGTAACTGGCTCAATTTTGCCATTTTTCAATGCATTTTTACTGTTGAACTGTAATGAGACACCTTGGTTTGGGCTGATGTCGATCGATAAGAGATTCGGCGCTGTTTGCTCATTTTTCTTCCTGTACACATCTTCTAATGGATTTTTGAATTCGATCACAATCCTGGTGGATTTTTCTCGCATTCTTTTGCCAGTCCGAATATAGAATGGGACCCCACTCCACAGTAAATCGTCAATCCACAACCGGGCCGCAATAAATGTATCATTCATAGAAGAATCCTGAATACCAGGCTCATTTGTGTATGCTGGCACTGGCTGGTCGTTAATATACCCCTCGCTATACTGACCACGTACGACATTCCGAACAATATCCTCCTTTTGTAACGGCCGCAGGGAGTCCATGATTTTTGTCTTTTCATTTCGGATGTCATCTGCACTTAACTGTGCAGGTTGATGCATAGCAGTCATCATAACCAGTTGCAGCATATGATTTTGAACCATATCACGAATGGCACCTGCATGATCATAATAACCTGCTCTCTCTTCCACACCAACGGTTTCACTTGCTGTGATTTGTACATTCGCAATATATTTGTTACTCCACAGGGCCTTAAACATGGGATTCGCAAATTCCAATGCTTCCAAGTTTTGAACCATCGGCTTGCCCAGGTAATGGTCAATAAGAAAAATTTCATCCGGTTGAAAAGCTTTGCTCAATTTCGCGTTTAGTTCTTGTGCTGATTTCAGGTCGTGTCCAAATGGTTTTTCAATGATGAGACGCTTCCACCCTTTTATCGCCTGTAATCCACTCGCTTTAATGTTGGATACAATTACATCAAAGAACTCAGGTGCAACGGATAAGTAAAAGAGCCGATTTTCTGGGATATTAAGTTGTTCTTCTCGATTTTGGATCATTCTGAGTAATGTTCGATATCCCTCGTTATTTGTTACGTCCAAGGAACTATACCAAAATGATCCAAGGAATTCGTCCAACTTACCAGAGTCCGTTATCTGACGTCTTGAAAATTGTGTTATCGAGTTTTCCACATGTTCACGAAACACGTCATTTGTCCATTCTCTCCTGCCTAAACCAATAATCGCAAATGACTTAGGCATTTTGCCATCCAAGAACAAGTTGAATAGAGATGGAAAAATTTTTCTTTTTGCTAAATCCCCTGTTGCTCCGAACAAGACAAAAGTCAATGAATCCAATTCCACTGGATTTAACACATTGACATTAATCTCGTCCAGATGGATATTCCGTTGAACGGTTACGCCAGTCATGAGATCCCCTCCTGATCATCTGATAAAATAACTGATATTCCGCATTTTTTTTCCTCATCTCCAACCCTAAAAATTCATTTGTTTTTTATGAACTTACTTGCCCTAAGTATAATAATTGAAAATTTTATTTGTAAGTACGCACTTTTTTATTATATAGTATATAAAAATGCACTACAATTCAGATAATTCAGATTAAATAAGGGGAGATAAAACATGGGACATCTGTGCAACAAAAATTTTAACTGTGAAAAAGAATTAACACTCTCTATTATCGGGGGTAAGTGGAAGATGGTTATCATGTGGCATCTAGGCAGAGAAGGGACTAAGCGCTTTGGCGAATTAAAGTCTATGATACCCGGGATCACACACCGGATGCTTGTAAGTCAACTACGAGAACTCGAAGAAGACCTTATCATCCATCGTGAAGTTTATCCAGTTGTTCCGCCGAAGGTAGAGTATTCTCTCACAAAAAGAGGAGAAAGCTTACTTCCAATTTTAGAAGCTATGTACGACTGGGGGAAAGACTATATGGAGACGGTGCTGATAAAACAAAAAGAAAAAACAACTTCACTTTAACGTATAAGCAAATGTAAGGGCTTTCATTACTTATAAATCAATACATGCGCATGAATCTTCCATATGTTTCTTAAAGTGTAAAACTGGTGGTACTTACATGTATTGATTAAGAAGAATTTGCATTCCAAGGTTCCCCTTTCCTTATTTAGTATAATTTAAAACATTATATGCGTTAAAAGTGCATACTTCTTTTTCTGAAAATTACAACTTATAATGACGATGTAGTGAAAAATCTAAATAAGGAGTGAAGAATCAATGCAACTTCAACTGGCGTTAGACCTTGTAAACATTCCAGAGGCGAAAGAAGTAGTGAAGGAAGTAGAGGCATACATCGATGTGGTGGAGATCGGCACACCGGTTGTCATCAATGAAGGCCTTCGGGCGGTCAAGGAAATTAAAGAGGCATTCCCTAACCTGACCGTATTGGCAGATCTGAAGATCATGGACGCCGGCGGATATGAAGTTATGAAGGCATCTGAAGCAGGAGCGGATATCATCACGGTGCTTGGTGCCACAGATGACTCGACAATCAAGGGGGCTGTCGAAGAAGCCAGAAAGCAAGGGACAAAGATCCTGGTCGACATGATCAACGTAAAGGATATTGAACAGCGTGCCAAGGAAATCGACGCGCTTGGCGTGGATTACATTTGCGTACACACCGGCTATGATCTTCAGGCTGCCGGGGAAAACTCCTTTGAACAGCTACAGACGATCAAGCGTGTGGTGAAAAGGGCAAAGACGGCGGTTGCAGGGGGTATCAAATTAAACACCTTGCCAGAAGTCATC
>NZ_PGVA01000038.1 GCF_002860125.1 Bacillus canaveralius | reverse complement strand
GGTGGAACACCCTGAAACCCGAGGACAAGAAGACAATATCTAATTCCTGTTTTCTACTCTACACTTTTTAAGAACAGAGGACGGTTAAATTCCTTGACGAGCGGGAAAAGAGAGAGAAACGATGCAAATAGCAGTCAGGAGAGGTGGACATGAAGGATAAACTTATGCCCTTTGTTAAGAAACTCGGAAAAGAAATAAAGGATGACAGGGTTACGGGTTTGGCGGCAGAACAGGCCTATTATTACATGCTGTCAATTTTTCCGATGATCATATTGCTGCTGTCACTCCTTCCTTATTTGTCTATCGATCCAGAGGAGGCGATCGGCTTTATGCAGACTGTAATGCCCGGAGAAACAGCGAATGTTTTCCAAGAAAATATCGTCGAAATCATTAGCAAACCAAATGGGGGTTTATTAACGTTCGGGATTGTCGGGACTATTTGGTCGGCCTCCAATGGGATGCGGGCGTTTATTCGCGCCATGAATACTGCCTTTGACGTGGAAGAGACGAGATCGTTTATTAAGGCAAGGCTTGTCTCAATCGGGTTAACATTCGGCCTGATCCTTACCTTAATTATTGCGTTAATGCTGCCTGTATTTGGCGATGTAATTATCGATTTTTTAAATTCATATTTGAATATCCCTGAGCAAATCGAAATATTATTTAGGGTGTTAAGATGGGTTATCGCCATTTCGGTTATGATCGTAATCCTTGCCGTTTTATACAAGGTTGCACCGAATAAACATTATCCGTTTAAGCATGTCTTGCCTGGTGCCATTTTTGCTACGGTTGTTTGGCAGCTGATCTCGCTCGGTTTTTCATTTTACTTGAACCATTTCGCTAACTACTCAGCTACCTATGGGAGCCTTGGCGGCGTGATCATTCTGATGCTGTGGCTATTCCTGACAGGCCTCGCCCTCGTGCTCGGCGGCGAAATCAATGCGATTTATCATCGATCCCATTCATCATCAGTGAGTAAAGAAGAAGATGAAGCCCTTACCGTGTAACGAAGCAGTAAATTAATACAAATCTATAGTAGTACGGAGTTAACGGCTGTACGATTTTTGTACAGCTGTTTTATTGTTTGATTTTTCATTATGTCGCAAATTTGACCGCTCATATACGTGGTATATAATTGAATAGTATAGGTTTTCTATTATTATTATTCGTTTTGCTTAATGAACAGATCGTAAACTTAAAAGCCTAATATAGATATAGTAAGGAACCAGGGGGGATGGAGCATGAATATTCTTGTCGTTGAAGATAATGAAAGTGTTTGTTCCATGCTTGAAATGTTTTTTATGAAAGAAGGTTATAAAGGGACATTCATTAATAATGGGCATGAAGGATTCGATGTGTTTAATAAAGAGAACTGGGATTTAATTATCGTCGATTGGATGCTGCCGGGCATGGATGGTGTGACGCTATGCAGAAAAATAAGGGAGCTTAGCTCAGTTCCAATCATAATGCTTACCGCGAAGGACAGTGAATCGGACCAGGTGCTCGGGCTTGAAATGGGAGCAGATGATTATGTGACAAAGCCCTTTAGCCCGCTTACTTTGATGGCAAGGATTAAAGCTGTCACGCGCCGTTTCCAAACTGAAAATGCGAAAAGCCCTGATCATCACTTTATCACCTCTCAGTTTTTCAAGATTAGCAAAGAGTCAAGGGAAGCATATTACAATGGGGAGCCGTTGACAAGCTTAACTCCGAAGGAATTTGATCTGCTTTATTATTTTGTGAAAAATCCCCGCCAGGTTTTTTCACGCGAGCAGCTTTTAGACCGGGTCTGGGGTTACGAATTTTACGGAGACGAACGGACTGTCGATGTTCACATTAAAAGACTCAGAAAGAAAATCGGCAAACCATCACAGCCATTCATCCATACTGTGTGGGGGATTGGCTACAAGTTTGATGAATCGGTGACATCTGATGAAAATTAAGTACTTTTACCAGCTTCTGATCAGCCATATCGGCATTCTTATTCTTGCCTTTTTAATATTGAGCCTGCTGTTTTCACAATTCGTCGAAAACTATATTTTTGAAAATAAAGTAGAGGAATTAAATGCATACGGTGAACAAGTATTGAGTGACGTATCTTCAGGGCTGGATGGTGATGAGAGATATTTGCTTTATTACAGCCAAATGCTTAATGCGAGAAATATCCGCTTTTTCCTTTTTGACAGCGAAGGCAGGGTATTGTTTCCGGAAATTCAGCGGCAGCCATTGATTCAGCTGACAGATGAGGAATGGGCGCAAATTGAAAAAGGAAACAAAGTTTCGGTAAGGCATGATTTGAAGCGGTTTGAGCAAGAGGTTACTCTCGTTGCGCTTCCGCACATTCTCGGCGGGGAATTAGCGGGCGGCATCATGCTGCTTGCCCCAATCAGCGGTGCAGTTAATACGATCAGCCAATTAAACCAGTATTTGTTTTACACAATTTTTATTTCGTTAGCGGCAACGATTTTGTTAAGCTGGATTTTATCAAAAAATTTAATTAAGAGAATAACGCAGTTGAGGAAAGCGACTTCGATGATTTCGTCCGGGGATTATAATGTGAATATCCCAAACATAAACTTGGATGAGATTGATGATTTAGCGACAGACTTTAATCGAATGGCTTCGCGTTTAAAGGAATCCAATGATGAGATAGACAGGCTTGAAAACAGACGGCGAAAATTTATTGCCGATGTCTCGCATGAGTTGAAAACCCCGTTAACGACAATCAGCGGCCTGGTGGAAGGCTTTAAAAACGACTTGATTCCCGAGAATGAGAAAGACAGGGGCCTCGATTTAATCGATAGGGAAGCAAAACGGCTTATCAGGCTTGTGAATGAAAACCTTGATTATGAAAAAATCCGCTCCAACCAAATTAAGCTCAACAAAGTATCGATTCATCTGCATGATATGTTTGAGTTAATTGAAGAACAGCTTTTCGTGCTTGCAAGGGAAAAGGGAAATAAGATTATCATTGATGCTAATGAACATGACACTGTTTACGCCGATTATGACCGCATTACCCAAATCCTGATTAATATTGTTAAAAATAGCATCCAATTTACAACTGGCGGAAACATTACCTTAAAGGCAAGGAAAACGGGTAAAGAAACGGTTATCGAAATAGAAGATACCGGAATCGGCATTGATACAAAGGAAATTGAGTCAATTTGGGACCGTTTTTATAAAGCCGATTTATCGCGGACAAGCAGCATGTTCGGTGAATTTGGGCTCGGCTTGTCGATCGTCAAGAAGCTTGTCCAGCTTCACGACGGGAATATTAACGTCGTGAGCGAAAAGCAGAAAGGAACCAAGTTTACGATTGTATTTCCAAATGAATGACCATATAGAAAAACCCCCGCAAAACGGGGGTTAAATTAGTTTCCATAAACCTTTGAGAGTACTTCCTCTGATTGTGGCAGTGAGATCGTTTCGACCGTCTGTTCAGCCTTTTGTACCTTTGTCACTTCAAGATACTTAAGTTGGTGCTCTTCCATTTCAAGTATTCTGAAATGATAGGAATGGACGGAAACAATATCTCCCTCTTTTGCTTCATAATTTTCAGTTAATACCCAGCCGCCAATCGTATCGATATCTTCATCGTCGATTTCAAGTCCAAGCATATCGTTTACCTCACTGACAAGTACTTTTGCGTCAATAATATAATGATCTTCTTTTACTTTTCGAATCATTGCGATTTCGTCGGTATCGAATTCATCGCGAATTTCACCAACAATTTCTTCGAGGATATCTTCAACTGTTACAAGCCCGGAGGTTCCCCCGTATTCGTCCATTAACACTGCCATGTGAATTCGCTCTTTTTGCATCTTAAGGAGCAGGTTATGGATGGGGATTGTGTCAATTACCCTGATGATTGGGCGAACATGTTCTTCAAGGGTTTTCGTTATGAGTTGTTCATTTCCAATCAATTCGGTCATCACTTCTTTAATATTTACGAGTCCAATAATGTGGTCCTTATCCCCGTCGATAATGGGATAACGGGTGAATTGTTCTTCCTGGACAACCTGAATAAACGTTTCCAGCGTATCTGCTTTTGAAAGTGACACCATTTCGGTTCTGGGTACCATGATTTCTTTGGCTATCCGGTTATCGAACTCAAAAATCTTATTTACATACTTAAACTCTGACTGGTTAATTTCACCACTTTCATAGCTTTCGGACAGGATCATGCGAAGTTCTTCTTCTGAATGGGCCAGCTCATGCTCTGATGCAGGCTTCAGGCCAAACATTTTTGTAATCATCCGGGCAGAACCATTTAGGATCCAAATGAACGGGTACATGACTTTGTAAAAGCCGATAAGCGGCTTTGCCATGGCTAAAGTTACAAATTCTGCTTTTTGGATGGCCAATGTTTTTGGAGCCAGTTCACCTACCACAACATGAAGAAAGGTAATGGATGCAAAAGCTATTCCGAACGAAAGAACGTGTGACAATGAGCTTGGAATATCAAACCGTTCAAAGAGCGGATGAAGCATCCGTACAATCGTCGGTTCACCGAGCCAGCCCAAGCCTAAAGCGGTAATCGTAATTCCAAGCTGGCAGGCCGATAAATATTCATCAAGATTCGTTGTCACTCGTTTGGCGGCAATCGCATTTTTGTTGCCTTCCTCAACCAACTGGTCAAGCCGGGAACCTCTAATTCTAATGATCGCAAATTCCGATGCGACAAAAAAAGCCGTTAAAGCAATTAAAATGGCTATTAAAACCAAGTTTAATATGTCCAAATAGTTTCCCTTAGCTCGCCAAACACACGAGTAAGGAGTCACCTCCCAATAACCTAAAGATCAACTCGTTAAAATCAAAAGGGATTGCATCAAAGCCGTGCTTTCAATAGAAAGCTTGTTAGACAGCTCTTTTTTCTGCTGGCCTTCCAGTTTTTCAATAAGAGGCAGGATAGTTGATAATTCATTATGAAGCTGTTTCATCTGGCTGGTCACACCATCTATATGCTTCTCAACTTCTGATTCACGAATATCTTTTGATTTTTTGATTTCTAGTTTTCTTTTAATCTCTTCAAGAGGAAGATGCATTTTTTTGCATTCCTCAATAAATTTTAAATCGTTGAAAGCTTCTTCTGAATAAATTCTGTAATTGCAATCGGACCGCTGGGCCTGTAGCAGGCCAAGACCGGTGTAGTAATCTATCGTTCTTTTAGAAACATTTGAAATGCTTGCTAATTCACCAATTCGGTACAATGCCCCATCAAATCACCTCAATCGTTTGTATCGACCGTACCAAGGCTGCAGTACCGGACAAACGAGGAAGGGCCGTAGACCGCTCTCCATCCCGCCGGGAAAAACTGACTTTAATACAGCACAATTAGCACTCGCCTGATTGTCGATAACATTTACCAATAATTATAAATAATTATAAAGATTTTCAACCATACAGTCAAACGTTCCAGTTTCACTAATTTGTTATATTGATACTTTATGGCCATCAAAGCACAGTTATGAATATGGTTCGGGAATATATTTATCCTATTATAACTATTGTACCTTGAATATCTTGGACTACCATTCACCTTTAACATTCATGCTTAAAATGAAGATCATGATAGGTTGCGCCATTCCCTTGCAAGCAAGCCATAAACAATTAAATCATGGAAAAAACCATTCAGTTTTTCTCCATCGCGGATCAATCCTTCTTCTGTAAAGCCAAGCCTGACAGGAATTGAGCGGCTTGCTATATTTCTTGTCCCGCAGCGGATTTCAATGCGATTTAATCCAAGGTCATAGAAGGCGTAATTAAGCAAGGCTTGAACGGATTTTGTCATAATTCCGCGGCCCTGGGCCTGCTCTGCCAGGTAATAGCCGATGCTTGTTTGCTCGTTGTGCCAGTCAATGTGGTGAAAGCCTAATGATCCAACGAGAATTTTATTGTAGCGGATTCCCAAGTTAAACCCATTGTTATCGGCAAACTGCTTTAACCACATTGGAATGATCGAATGATATTGAAGGGGAGAATTCATACTGTCGACCCAGGGAAGCCACTGCCTGAGATGCCGGCGATTTGAATCAACAAGCTGGTAGAGCTCTTCAGCATCCCTTAGCTGAAGCAATTGCAATTCAATTTCTTGATTAACCTTCAAAGAGAACATAAAATTCCCCTCCCCTGAGCAAATATTAGTTTTAATACTATAAGGAGTTTTTTCATTTGTATACGCTTTTTGGGTGAAGAATATTCTCGTTTCTGTTGTGAATGCTCTTTACATAAACGTTAATGGGAAATCGAGTTAAAAAAAAGAATCCACTTCATAGTTAAGTACCAGGAGTGGATTTTTGTGCTTGTTCAGGATCAGAAGAGCACTCAGGTACGGGGGAGAGCCATACTGAATACCGTTTTTTCTGCTTCAGATTGGCATGTTAATGATCCTTTATGTTTTTCAATAATTTCACGGCAAACAAATAATCCCAGTCCTGTTCCAAGTTTCTTTGTGGTTACAAAAGGTTCAAAAATCGTATTAAGGAGATTTTCTGGAATCATCGGACCGTTATTCGCTACATCGAGCTTAATGAATTTTTTGTTCAGTAAGCTGCATTTTATCTCAAGGACCGGATCACTCCGATATTGGCTTAGGACATCAATCGCATTAAAAATAATATTGATAAGCACCTGACGTATCTCATCGTTATAGCCCATTATATTGATATTGTCTTCCATTTGTTTTAAGACCTTAACTTTAGCGTCCAAGATGCTTGGGTAAAGAAAAATCAACACTTCATCAACTAATTCATTCAAGGAAAAAATATTTTTCTCTTTGCCGATTAATTCTTTTTTGGACAGAAGCAGAAATTGGGAAATTTTGAAATTGAGCTGTTCCAACTCATTTCCAATTATATCCAGATATTTCATTTCTGGATAGTCTGCTCTTAAAAGCTGGATAAACCCTTGAATGGATGTAAGGGGATTGCGAAATTCATGGATAAAACTTGAAGTCATTTGTCCCAGCAAAGTGAGCCTGTCCTTGTGAGTGTTATCAATAAAATTTGATTTTTCCTCAATGATTTTGTTTTTCGCATCAGAATAATACGTAACAGCATAATATAAAAATTTATCAAAACAGTAGTTGATGCTGTCTATTGATTTTTGCAAATCTGGCCACTCCAAGTTTAACTTGTTTAAATTTTTTAAAATGATCGATCTCCCGATATTCACATTGTAAACAAAGTCTCCAATGTTTATATTAGCTCTGACGCGTTCCGCTCCGATTATATAGGCAAGCTTGCGGACATGATTTTCGACATCTTCCTCATTTTCAGAAAAGATATTTAGAATGATTTCGTACATTGCTTCTCCATTTTTCTTAATTTTAACTTTAAATGGATCATCTTCCGAAATTAAAAATACCTTGTCCCACTCGTCCAACAGCGCATGTTTTTCCTTCACAAGGAAGTCGACTAATTTCCTTTTCGTAACGGCTAGCATTTCTATCCTCCAATTAATTTGATTCCTGTCTCACAGTTTATCAATGTATTCGCTGACAGCTGCCAAAATCCTTTGTCTTTTTTTGTTAATCGAGTAAATTTCACAATCTAGGATAAAGATAATATCTTTCTTGCCAATCACGCTGAAACATAGTATATTCGGAGATGAATTACTTTATATAGTTGAATAGTTCCACAAGGGGGGCTGCATGTTGCAGCTGAGAGTGAGCTTCGAGTTCTGACCCTATGAACCTGTTAGTTAATGCTAGCGCAGGGATGTGGTTTGATGGATAGAAAGCAATATTGGGCCATCGGATTCCTGCCCTTGATTGCTTTTTTTGCGTTATAGCAGCTTATAGAGGCAAGTCTCGGACTCCTTGAACACTTTTAGAGGGGGAAAGAAGAATGACACAGAACAAAACGTTATTTTTAGTAGAGGTTGCCATATTCACAGCACTTGCTTATTTGCTGGATCTTGTTTCTGCATTTGTGTTTGCGCGAATCTGGCCGCAGGGAGGATCAGTGTCGATTGCGGCTGTACCAGTATTTTTAATGGCCTTTCGCTGGGGGCTTAAGGGAGGACTGCTAACCGGATTTTTGTTGGGACTGCTCCAATTTATCCTTGGCTATGCGCAAATTTACACTCCGGTTCAAGGGATCGTTGATTACTTGATTGCTTTTGGAACGCTTGGATTTGCCGGCTTGTTTGCTGCTCAGCTTCAGAACGGCCTGCGGCAGAATGATAGAAGGAAATGGATTACTTACTTAATAGCGGGTACATTTATCGGCAGCGTTTTGCGCTACCTGTGCCATGTTACAGCCGGCATCGTTTTTTTCGGAGAATTTGCGCCGAAGGGCCAGCCGGTAGCACTCTATTCGCTCGTTTATAATGGAACATATATGCTGCCAAGCTTTATTTTAAGTGCAGTAATCGTCATGTTAATTATCTCAGCGGCCCCGAAAAAAATGATCAACCTATGAGGTTGGCAGGTTAACATGATGATCGACCAATTCGCTTAGCGTTTTGGTCTATTTTTTTAAATGAGTGAATTTCATAAAAGCATTCTTTAACTGAAAAACGAACGGTTATTTATAATTAAGACAGTATCATTCGTTTCTTACGGCATACTCCTGTTAATTTAGACACCTTCATTCGTTTTTCGGTTTAGCTTGTTACATTGTGAAATTTACTCAAATAATAGAAATAAATTTTCAAAAAAAGATTTTAAAATTAAGAAGATTGGTGTAAAATTACACTAAAAGCTATAGAAGGACTGACCGGCAATGACTAGAGAAGAAATTGTGATGAAGGTTTCTGACAAGATGAGATTAATTCGAACTGAAGCGGGGTATACGCAAGATAAAATGGCCGAAGTGATTGGCGTTTCCAAGAAAACCCTCGTCCAGATTGAAAAGGGAAGAGCTTTTGCAGGGTGGTCAACCGTTGTGACCGTTTGTGCTCTTTTTCGGGAAACAGAGACGGTAAAGTTTTTATTTGGAAATGAACCGCTCGAAGTTCTTGAGACTATTGCCCGCGAAGGCATCGACTTCCGGAAAGAAAAGACACTTGGCGGGAAAATGTGGTGGCGGGAAGTGGCGAAAGCAAACGGGTTTATTCTCCAGCAAAATATTATTAGCCAGCATTTTCGCATTCTTGATGAAGATCATTATCGCATATATAGCAGCTTTGACGAAGAAGCTGCAAGGGAACGCTTTGTTGAACTTAAGGAAGACGATCCCAGCTGAACATACTTTGGATTGGGGGAGGGGAGCATGACTCCGGAAAGAGCGATATTTATTATTTTTCCGTTTGTCGTAATAGTGTGGACAATCCTTACAAAAGTGGTGTTTTTTAAATCAAAAAAGCTAAATTATTTTGTATTATTTTCTGTTTACATATGTTCTAATACAGCTTTATACATCCTTGTCGAAGGGGCTTTTATCGGAAGGGAAATGCTTCAGGTAAACGTTATACTGCAAATATTCGCAGATCTTACAGTTCGCCAGTGGTTGTGGATCCTCTGCATACCTAATATTTTTACATTTATGTATTTAATCATCTGCTTTATGTTGCTGTTATTATTTGACAAAATGCCTGAATTAAAATCCAAAATTATGCTGAAGCGGCGTAAAACTGCATAAAAAAGGAGCTGAATCGCGAAGTTATCCGCATTTTAGCTCTTTTTATATGCATTTTTCATTATGTCACGGTTAATTGTGGAATTGTTTCCTGTTTTTGCGGGTAAAACAAATTAATAAAATTGTTTAAAGTAAAAGAATTGGAGAGAAGAACGAAGGTAGTGAACGTAATGGAAAGACTAAGCTCAACATTTTCACGGTTGTCGAAGTTTTGGAAGCGAAAGCATATGACTCAAATGGCGATTCTTGCGATGGCAGTCTCCCTATTGGGAATATTAATTTTTTTCTATGTGTTTTCCAGCAGGGCTGATATTAGCACTTTAGAAGCCGGACTTGCACAGTCAACGGTGATTTATGACCAAAGGGGCGAAATAGCAAGTAAAATTTCCGCTAATAGAAATGAAGGCGTCCCGATATCGAAAATTCCGGATGACTTGAAAAATGCGGTGATTGCGATTGAGGATCAACGCTTTTACAGTCATAACGGAATTGATCTTATCGGCATTGCGCGAGCATTTTTTCGCAATATAACAGCAGGCGGAATTGTTGAAGGCGGCAGTACGATCACCCAGCAGTTGACGAAAAACGCACTGCTCTCACCGGAGAAGACATACAAGAGAAAAGCAGAAGAATTGTTTTTAGCGCGAAAAATTGAACAAGAATATTCCAAGGATGAAATTCTGGAAATGTATTTTAACCAAATCTATTTTGGTGAGGGAGCATGGGGAATTAACAGTGCTGCTGCCAAATATTTCGGTAAAGAACCAGAGGCGTTAACCATAAGTGAGTCGGCAATGTTGGCCGGTATTATTAAAGCGCCGTCTGCCTGGAATCCTTATAAGGATTTTGAACAGGCGGTTGATAGGCGGAACACGGTGCTTGCGCAAATGAAGGAAAACAAGTTTATCACGAATGAACAATATTCAACAGCACTCAGTGAAGAGATTTTACTTAATGATAAAGGTGAAGACCCTTTCCATGGCCAATTCCCGCACTATGTTGACCATGTTTTTGCGGAGGCAATTGAGGAATACGGCTTAACCCAGGATGAGTTATTAACCGGGGGCTACGAGATTTATACCGAGCTTGATCCCGGCATGCAATCAGCGGTGGAAACGGCGTATCAAAATGACAGTTTATTTCCTGAAGGAAGCGGAGATGAAATCGCCCAAAGTGGCGCGGTACTGCTTGATCCGGCAACAGGCGGAATCCGTGCACTTGTCGGAGGCAGAGGAGACCATGTTTTTCGTGCCTACAACCGGGCAACCGAATTAAAAGCCCAGCCTGGTTCAACGATGAAACCACTGTCCGTTTATGTTCCGGCACTTGAGAATGGCTGGAGCCCTGAAGATATGTTGAAGGATGAAAAAATGAAGTTTGGTGATTACGAGCCGCACAATTATACGGACATCTATCTGGGCGAAGTACCGATGTATGAAGCGGTAAAGGAGTCCTTAAATCTCCCGGCTGTCTGGTTACTAAACGAACTGGGGATTGAATCAGGTATGGATGCGGCAGAACGTTTCGGAATTCCTCTTAAGAAGGAGGACAGGAATCTTGGGTTAGCACTTGGCGGACTTCAGGAGGGTGTTTCACCTTTAATGATGGCTGAGGCTTATTCCGCATTTGCCAATGGTGGTAACAAGGCAGAAGCCCATGCGATCACAAAAATTATTGATGCGGATGGCAAAACGATTGGCGAATGGAAGGAAAAGACCACAAAAGTTACGACAAAAGCAGTTTCCGATAAAATGACGACGATGCTGTTGGGAGTAGTCGAAGACGGAACAGGAAAAGAAGCACAAATCGAGGGCCGTGACCTGGCCGGAAAAACCGGGTCGACCGAAGTTCCGATTGAAGGAATTAATGGGGTAAAGGACCAGTGGTTTGTCGGCTACACACCGCAGCTAGCAGGTGCGGTGTGGGTAGGGTATGATCATACCGACGAAAGTCATTATTTAACGACGACGAGCAGCGAAGGTGCAGCGCTCGTTTTCAAGAATATCATCAGCAGTGCTTTACAAGGTACAGAACCTGCATTCTTCAATGTCCCGCATATTTCGGACTATGAAGAAAAAAGCAGGCGGCAAAAGTTTGAAAAGGAGCTGGAAGAATTCGGGGAATCCATTAAAAAAGAAAAAGGAAAATGGAAGGATAGACTTAAAAAAGAAGCAGAGAAATGGGAGAAGAAGCGGAAAAATCGCGGCGAACACGATGATGATTGATCCAGCAGGAGGATATGGAGTTTTGACAATTAGCAGTTAAAAAAATGATATAAATAACCCGGGCATGATTTAAACATACCCGGGATTTTTTTAAAATAACCAGCTGACTAAGGCGCCGATAACGACGATAGCCCCAATAATCATTAATATTGTCCGAATCATAGTAATGCCGCTGCCCCCTTATATTTGAAATGAATCAGAATTAGCGGCTAAGCGCTTCTCTGTCATGCGTAGTACTGAAATATCCTGATTGAATAATTTCTGTAATGCTGCTATTTGTTTGTCAACCTCTGTTCCTTCAACAATGATTTTTAGCGTTGTTTGCGGTTTTACGGTTAAAAAGAAGGATACGAGTTTGGATAAATTTGCGGCATCGACTGCTTTATGCTTACTATATAAATAGGTAGTACCTTTAAATTGTCTGGATGCCTGGTGAATGTCAAGCATTTTTCTGATCGTCACTTTATTTTGAACAAGTACGTTTGAAGACATGATTTCTTTCATTATCTTATCTCCTTATTCTATCTTGGCTTAATGAATATTTACCCGCCACTACAAAGGTTAAACATCGACGCCAACTTGAAGGCTGGCCCATTTGCTGGAAATGTTGCAGCCCTTAAGAACCGACAGGCTGCCGGCTATGAATAGAAAAGGGGCATTTTGTTTAGATTAGAAGAGGCTCTATGACAACTGTTGTTACCATCTACTTAACTTTAAATATGACAGAGGATTGTCATTCTCATCTGAACATGAAAGGAGATTTTCCGTGTTAACACTGATTAAAAATGGGGAAGTGTATGCCCCGGATTATTTAGGGAAGAAAGATATTTTGCTTGCAGATAAAAAGATTGGTTTTATTGAAGATACGATCGAAGTGCCAGACAATTTTGTCGACATCAAGGTCATAGACGCAGAAGGAAAAATCGTTGTTCCCGGTTTTATCGACTCACATGTTCACATCATTGGCGGGGGCGGAGAGGGAAGCTACAAAACAAGAACACCGGAAATTCAACTGACCGACGCGACTCTTTCGGGTGTAACTACATTGATCGGGGTCATTGGAACTGATGGGACGACTAGAACGATGGCGAGCTTAATTGCGAAAGCGCGCGGCCTTGAAGAAGAAGGAATTACTTGCTATGTACAAACGGGTTCATACCAGGTGCCTGTCAAAACATTAACAGGAAAAATCGAAGATGATATTATTCTTGTTGATAAAATAATTGGTGCCGGTGAAATAGCAATTGCCGATCACAGGTCTTCTCAGCCGACAGTGGACGAAATGGCGAAAATCGCTTCAGCTGCCCGAATTGGCGGGCTTTTATCGGGAAAAGCCGGTATTGTCAATGTCCATGTCGGTGACAGCCTGGATCATTTGAACATCATTGAAGAAGTCGTTGAAAAAACGGACATTCCGATCAGGCAGTTTTACCCAACTCATATAAACCGTAACCCCCATCTGTTTGCAGAAGGCATCAACTATGCCAAAAAAGGTGGTTATGTTGATTTTACAACAAGCTCAATTCCGAAATTTCTTGAAGAAGGGGAAGTGAAATGCAGCAAAGGCCTAAAAAGAATGCTTGATGCCGGTGTCGATATTTCACAAATTACCTTCACATCAGACGGGCAGGCAAGCCTGCCTGAATTTAATGCAAACGGTGAGTTTACCCGCCTGAAAATCGGCAAGGTGTCAACCTTATATAAGGAAGTGCGGGATACTGTTCTCGATGAAGGGATTTCATTGGACCAGGCCATTCGCGTGATCACCGAGAACCCGGCCACTATTTTGAAATTGAAAGAAAAAGGAACTATTCAAGAAGGCAAGGATGCTGATTTGGTGCTCTTAACTAAGACAGATTACCGGATTGATACGGTCATCGCGCTGGGACAGGTCATGGTTGAAAAAGGTGAGCCGACTGTGAAGGGAACATTTGAAGAGGATTTATCATAAATAGTCTATTTTATGAGGAAAGGAGGTTCTTTGTCTTGTTTGTGAAAAATATTCTGACAAATGAATCTCTTTTTCGTTAAATTTCGTATATAGATTAAATAGACGCGAGGAGTGATGGGAATGGCTTTAATTCTTATTGGTATTGTGCTGATCATTATCATTATTGGTTTAACTGGCGGATCTTCATTCCGGGGGAAAGCACGGGGGAATTATCATTCAGGAATTCACTCAAATACGAGTGTTGGAGGCTTTTTTACTGGTGATTGCAGCGACGGCGCTTCCGGCGGAGATAGCGGGTGCGGAGACTAGAGACTCCATTTTCTTGCTCAACGTCTGATAGGCTTAGTTAAGACACGATTTTCAAGCTAACCTTTTCAAAAGAATATGAAAATTAATCTTGCATAATAGGTCATATTTTAGTTCACTTATATTAACATACATGTGGAATCGAGGGATTTACAGATGAAATACATGCCCATCGATCAAGTCGTCCAGGGTGAATACTTAGCAAAACCTATTTTCGCAAGTGACGGCAGGGCTCTACTTGAAGAAAATGTCCTGTTAACGTTTGGTCTATTATCAAGACTAAGGCAAATGGGGATTACGGCCCTGTATATTAAGGACAGCAGTAATCCGGAAATAATAATAGATGAAGAAGATGTCATAGGGCAGGAAACAAAACGGGAAGCAGCCTCCTTACTTTCGACTCTATATCAATACGTCCAGACCGGCGAGAAGGATTTTAAGTTAAAAGCAGTCAGCAAGGTAGCAAGTTCGATTATTGATGAGATCACCATAAGAAAAGAAGTACTCGCTCATTTAAATGATATTCGCACTAATGATAATGCGCTTTTTTTGCATTCGTTTAATGTTTGTGTGTTATCTGTTTTAGTAGGATTAAAGATGGGTCTCGACCGATCAAAGCTACGGGATCTTTCAGTAGGCGCCCTCTTGCACGATATTGGAAAGATCACCCCGGACCAGCCTGAATCCAACAGTAAGGAAAATGACCATACGTGGAAAGGCTTTAACCTGCTGCGAAAAAACCCGGAAGTGAGCAGACTCTCAGCTGTTGTAGCGCTTCAGCACCACGAACATCTTGATGGATCAGGAGATCCGCGCAGCCTGACTGAAGGGGATATTCATCTATTTTCAAAGATTGTAGCTGTGACGAATGACTATGACAATATGATTTATGGAGTAACAGCGGAAAAACCGCTTTATCCTTATGAGGCATGTGAGAAAATAATGGCCTTAACGAATTTGCATTATGACCATGAAACCGTTTGGAATTTTTTACGGTCTGTCGCTTTTTATCCAAACGGAAGCCACGTAAAGCTGACTACAGGTGAAACTGGTGTCGTGGTTTCGCAAAACCGCGGATTGCCGCAGCGCCCGATCGTTAAAGTTTTTAAATCATCGTTTCATATTGATGACAGTGAAGTAAAAGAAATCGATCTTGCCAAGGAAACGACTATTTTTATCGACAAAATGATTTGATAGATCGCGAAAAACTGAGTTAAATAGCGATTGACTTTGATTGAATCCAGTGATAATCTTACAAAGGAAGAAAAAATTTACAGCAAAAGGAGGGTTACCGATGATCTTAATTCAACTAACTAGCGAAACAACTTCATACAAACAGATCGTAACCTGCCCTTTTACATTTTTTGCCTGAATTTACTTAAGTGGAAATTCGGTACAGGTTGCGTTATTGCGTAACGTGTGCCGTTTTGTCTGCCTGTAAACTGGACATATCGCATGCTGCGGTATGTCCTTTTTTTGTCCAAAAAACCTTGAAAACCGGGAGAATCCCGTTTTCTATAAAAACAAATCAAAGGAGGAACAAAGAATGTTACGTATTCAAACAGAGAGAATTGGCATTTCCACTGGGGAGCTTGAAGGCGGTTAGTCGTAAACAACTTTGCTGACGAGAGGAGAGAACACACAGATGTTTTCAGTATTTAAGAAGTTAAGCTGGTTTTTTAAAGAAAATTGGAAAAGGTACACGGTTGCGATCGTGCTCCTTGTTATTGTCGGAATTCTTGACGTCATGCCGCCTAAATTAGTCGGGATGGCTATCGATGACATTCACATCGGCTCAATGACAATCGAAAAGGTTTTTCAATATCTCGGCTATTTAGCTGTGATTACCGTCATTTCCTACGGGATCACCTATGTATGGATGTACCAATTATTTGGCGGGGCTTTTTTAGTGGAACGGAAGCTTCGGTCGCAATTTATGGGCCATTTATTAAAAATGACGCCGACATTTTTTGAAAAGAACCGGACCGGAGATTTAATGGCCCGGGCAACAAACGATTTAAAGGCAATCTCAGTGACGGCAGGCTTCGGCATATTGACGCTTGTTGATTCAACTATTTTTATGCTGACGATTCTTTTTACAATGGGATTTTTAATCAGTTGGAAGCTGACACTGGCTGCCATCCTGCCGCTTCCGATCATGGCGTTGTTAATGAATATTTACGGGAAGCGAATTCATTCACGGTTTATGAGCGCCCAGGATGCCTTTGGTGAATTAAATGATCGGGTGCTTGAATCAGTGTCAGGAGTCCGGGTCATTCGGGCATACGTGCAGGAAAAAGCGGATGGAGAGAAGTTCCATCGATTAACTGAAGATGTATACAACAAAAATATTAAAGTAGCAAAAATTGACTCTCTCTTTGATCCAACCATTAAAGTCATCGTCGGGTTAAGCTATTTAATCGGGCTTGGTTATGGTGCACATATGGTTTTTCAACAGACGATTACCCTCGGAGATCTTGTCGCTTTCAATGTGTATCTTGGGATGCTGATTTGGCCGATGTTTGCGATTGGAGAATTAATCAATGTGATGCAGAGGGGCAATGCTTCCCTTGACAGGGTGCAGGAAACACTCGCATATGAAGAGGATGTCAAAGATCCGTTGCAACCGGTCAGCGTCGATCAACCAGAAACAATCTCTTTTGACCAACTTTCTTTTCGGTATCCATCATCAAACGGTGATAACCTGCAAAACATTAATGTGAAGCTGGAAAAAGGGGGAACGCTCGGAGTCGTCGGCAAAACTGGCAGCGGGAAAACGACCTTTATCAAGCAGCTGTTAAGGGAGTATCCGGCCGGCCCGGGAGAATTGGCTGTATCGGAAGTGCCGATCAATGAACAGGCTCTCGAAAGAACGCGGGGCTGGATTGGCTATGTGCCTCAGGACCATGTTCTTTTTTCAAGAACGGTTAAGGAAAATATTCTGTTTGGTTTGACGGATGCCGGCGAAGCTGATTTGCAAAAGGCGATTGACCTTGCTGCTTTCCGAAAAGATCTTGAGATGCTTCCAGATGGGCTCGATACTCTTGTCGGGGAAAAAGGGGTTGCCCTGTCAGGCGGACAGAAACAGAGGATTTCGATTGCCCGGGCCTTGATCAAAGATCCGGAAATCCTCATACTTGACGATTCGCTGTCAGCGGTCGATGCAAAAACGGAAAAGAAGATTATTGATAACATTCGCAGCGAGCGAAGCGAAAAAACAACGATCATTACTACGCACCGCATGTCTGCTGTCCAGCACGCTGACAATATTATCGTTTTTGATGGCGGTAAAGTGATTGAAACAGGAACGCATGAGCAATTAATGAACAGCAACGGCTGGTATAGAGAGCAATACATCAGGCAGCAGGCAGAGGCAGCTGCAGAAGAGGAGGTGCTCTCATGAGAACAGGGAAACGATTGTTTCGGTATGCGTTAAGCTATAAAAGTATTATCATCGCCGCACTTGCGATGCTGACAATTGCGGTAATGGCTGATCTGGCCGGTCCGTTCATTGCCAAACGGGTGATTGACCAGCATATTATGGGAATCGAATCTGTCTGGTACCAAACAGAAGCAGGTGAAGATACGGTTTCCTATAAAGGGAACTATTATAAACGTGATCATTATCTTGCTGAAGACGAGGTGAAATTGGCAGAAGTCCGAATTCTTCAGGCAGGAAGGGAATTTGTGTTTGTCGAAGACGCGGTTGAACTAGATGGAGAAAGAAGCTTCAGCGACGGGACGTTAACGATTAAGAAGGGTAAACAAGAAGAAAGTTTTAATGCGGAACTTTTAAAAGGTGACGAGCTGATTAAGTTTTATCGGCCTGAAATTCCGAAGATCATTCAACTGCTTGGCGTTTATTTTGTGCTGATCGTCATCGCTGCTTTTTTCCAGTATGGACAGCGCTATTATCTGCAAAAGTCGGCAAACCGGATTATCCAAAAGATGCGCGAGGATGTGTTCGGGCAAATTCAGCGTCTGCCGATTCGTTATTTTGATAACCTTCCTGCCGGAAAGGTCGTCGCCCGGATCACCAATGATACTGAAGCAATCAGGGAATTATACGTGACGGTGTTATCAACCTTTTTCACTAGTGCTATTTATATAGCCGGTATTTATGTGGCTTTATTTATTTTACATGTGAAGCTGGCGGCGATCTGTTTGCTGCTCCTGCCGATTTTATATGTATGGATGAAGGTTTACCGAAAATTCGCCTCTAAATATAATCATGTAATTCGTGCGCGAGTGAGCGATATAAATGCGATGATCAACGAGTCGATCCAGGGAATGAACATCATCCAGGCCTTCAGCAGGGAGAAGGAAACGCAGAAGGAATTTGAAGCTCTTAATAACGATCATTTTTCATATCAAAATAAACTGTTGAGCCTCAATTCGTTTACTTCCCATAACCTGGTTGGGGTGCTGCGAAATATCGTATTTGTTGCTTTTATCTGGTACTTTGGCGCTGAATCGATAACGCCTTCTGCGGTCATTTCGCTTGGGATGCTTTATGCGTTTGTCGATTATATTAACCGGCTTTTCCATCCGGTCCAGGGAATCGTTAACCAGCTGGCAAATCTGGAGCAGGCACTCGTTGCCGGTGAACGGGTATTCAAGCTGATGGACGAGGAAGGTATCGACGTAAGTGAGACTGAAGTTCCCCGCTACAAAGGGAATGTTGTCTTTGAAAATGTGTCGTTTGGATACAAGGAAGGCGAGTATGTCCTGAAAAACATTGATTTCGAGGCTAAGCATGGGGAAACAGTTGCACTTGTCGGCCACACCGGGTCTGGAAAGAGTTCAATAATGAACCTGCTGTTCCGATTTTACGACAGCCAGAAAGGCCGGATTGTGATTGATGGAAAGGATATTACAGAAATGCCGCGGCAAACTTTGCGCAGCCATATGGGCATTGTGTTGCAGGACCCGTTCTTGTTCACCGGGACGATTGCCTCCAATGTCAGTCTCGATGATCCGTCAATCAGCCGGGAAAAGGTTGAAAAAGCGCTGTCTGATGTTGGCGCAAACCGGATTTTTAGAAACCTCGAGAATGGCTATGATGAGCCGGTTATTGAAAAAGGCAGTACACTTTCAAGTGGGCAGAGGCAGTTAATTTCATTTGCGCGTGCACTTGCCTATGACCCGGCCATTTTGATTTTGGATGAAGCCACTTCGAGCATTGATACAGAAACGGAAGCAATCATCCAGGAGGCAATGGAAGTATTGAAAAAAGGCCGAACAACGTTTATCATCGCCCACCGGCTTTCAACGATTCGAAATGCCGACCAAATTCTTGTTTTAGACCGCGGCTCGATCGTTGAAAAAGGCAGCCATGAAGAGCTGATGGAATTGAAGGGGAAATATTATCAAATGTATCAGCTGCAGCAGGGAAGCAACACGCTCGCAGGATAAGTAAGGAGAGGCGCCTATTTGGTTGCCTCTCTGTTTCATTTCCGTCTTCGTTCATAAAACTGTCACGTAGCTGTCACCAATCGGTGATAAATGTCACAATTAGTTGTCAAGATTTCATGATATGTTAAAAATAATCAACAACTTCAATAAAAGGAGGATTTTTTATATGGAGTTATTTTCAGTGACGCTTACGATTGCAAGTATCATGGTGCTTGGCTATTTTATCGGCTATTCAATTATTAAGGCCTCTTAAACTGTCCGGAACTCCCGGGCAGTTTTTTATGGTTTTGACTGACCTTATGCGGGGCAGTACTAAAAAAAGTTTTACGGTGAATGTATATACCTCATTTTGATGACATCTAAGCAAGTGTTGTGACTGTTTCGCTCCGCTGTCAGGCTATTAGAAACTTTACTGGCCAAGGATGGAAATCTCAATTGACAGAATCCAATTGTCGTATTAATATTTAATTGAACAGTGGTTAATAAGGAGAGGTCACCATGTCACCAAGAAAGTCTGTACAGCAGGAATTAACACGTGAAATGATCATGGATGCAGCAAGAGATTTGTTTACCGCCAAGGGATACCAGCATGTCTCAATGAGGCAGATTGCAACGGAACTGAAATACAGCCACGGGGCTCTTTACTATCATTTTAAGAATAAAGCGGAGCTTTTTTATGCGCTTGTGGAAAAACATTTTCTGATGTTGGATGAAAAACTGGATGAAGTAATGAATCAGCAGTTGGAGCCGAAGGAAAAACTGAAGCAAATCTTCCTTGGATACATAGAATTTGGACTTACGTATCAAAGCCATTATGAAATTATGTTCCTGATCAAAGATGATGAAGTCCGTAATTTTATCAATAATGGCCCGAATCACAGCTATGAAAAGTTTGCGCAATCTGTTCACTTATTGTCTGGCGGCGAGTTTTCCCTTCAGGAAATTTTTTCTATATTTTTATCTTTGCATGGTTTTGTAACTCATTATTGCCGGCATATTGTGGGATATGAAGAAGTAAAAGACATGGCTGCTGCCCATGTGAATTTTTTATTAAAATCGCTCGTTTAAATTTTTCAGCATTATTGACTGGTGCTACATTTTTTTAAACAGTATTGACCAATGTTCAATTAATTATTTGAAAAGGGGAAATTTCTATGAAGAATGCATTGGTTTTAGGAGCTTCAGGAGGAATGGGCTATTCAATTGCAAAAGAATTATCGAACAGAGGAATTAAAGTTACCGCATTTGCGAGGACAAAGAAAAAATTAGAGCAACTATTTGATAATGATCCGAATGTGTCGGTGTTTGCAGGAGATATTTTCAATAAAGAAGATTTGCGCAATGCTGCAAAGGGAGTAGACACCATTTTTCAGTCTGCGAACATCCCTTACCCTGATTGGGAAAAGAAGTTGATGGGTTTTATGTCCAATATTGTTAAGACAGCCAAAGACCATTCGGCAAAGCTTGTGATCGTCGATAATATTTATGCTTATGGCAGAAGCCCGGGCATAAAGGTTACTGAGCAAACAGCAAAAAATCCTCACACAAAAAAGGGGAAAATCCGCCTTGAAGTAGAGAAAATGGTTAAACAATCAGGTGCCCGGGCATTGATCGCCCATTGCCCCGATTTTTACGGCCCGAACGCAAAAAATACTTTGTTACACTTTACTTTTCAAAGTGCAGTGAAAAATAAGAAATCCATGTTTATAGGTGATCAAAGCATTCAAAGGGAATTCATCTATACTCCAGATGGTGCCAAAGCAATTGTTAATCTCGCTTTAAGTAAGGAGGCATTCGGACAAAACTGGAATATTCCCGGGTATGGCGTTATTACCGGCAAGGAAATCGTAAAAATGATTCGCGAAATCACTGGTTATCAACGATCTGTCGCAACTGTATCAAAAAATATGATTAGATTTCTGGGTCTTTTTAATTCCACTATGCGGGAAGTGGTTGAAATGTTTTATTTAAATGAAGAACCGGTCGTATTGGACGGAGAGAAATATGAACAGTATATTGGATCGCTACCGAGAACACCATACAGCGAGGGCATAAAAGCAACGATTGAATATATTAAGAGCCACAATTAATCCGTCGGAAATTGCTGAGAATGATTTTTTATCACAGGACCATATATAAAAAAAGACTTCCATAATTTTAAAAGCTGGAGAATTGGGGAAAAGAATAAATAATGTAAGGGTAAGGGAAGGGAGGCAGGCAAATGACAGATTACCGGATTGAGCGGGATACATTAGGTGAAGTGAAGGTTCCGGCCGCTAAATATTGGGGAGCTCAGACGCAGCGAAGCAAGGATAATTTTAAAATTGGCATTGAAAAGATGCCGATCGAACTCATCTATGCCTTTGCCCATATCAAGAAAGCGGCAGCGATCGTTAACGAGCGGCTTGGCAAGCTTTCCAATGAGAAGAACCAAGCGATCGTGCAGGCAAGTAAAGAAATTATCAGCGGCAAATACGACGATCATTTTCCGTTAGTTGTCTGGCAAACCGGGAGCGGTACGCAGTCAAATATGAATGTGAATGAAGTGATCGCTAAACGGGCGAACGAATTATTGGAGGACAACAATGCCAAGGTACATCCAAACGATGATGTGAACATGTCGCAAAGTTCCAATGATACGTTTCCGACAGCGATGCATATTGCTGCATATCTCGCAGTAAAAGAACGGCTCTTGCCGGCTGTCCGTTGTTTAGCGGAAACATTTAAGGAAAAAGAGAATGCCTTTTCAGACATCATTAAAATCGGCAGAACCCATCTGCAGGATGCAACTCCACTCACTTTAGGACAGGAAATCAGCGGCTGGCGTAGCATGCTTGAAAAAGATGAAAAGATGATTGGTGAAGCAGCTGGTTATTTGTTGGATCTGGCGATCGGCGGCACTGCCGTTGGAACAGGAATTAATGCTGACCCCAGATTTGGCGAGGAAGCGGCAAAGGAAATTGCGAAACAAACGGGACACGATTTTCGTTCAGCAGCGAACAAGTTTCATGCGCTGACGAGCCATGACGAAATCGTTTATGTCCATGGAGCTTTAAAAGCGCTGGCAGCTGATTTAATGAAAATTGCCAATGATGTCCGCTGGCTTGCGAGCGGTCCAAGGAGCGGAATCGGGGAAATATCGATTCCCGCCAATGAGCCGGGGAGCTCGATCATGCCGGGAAAAGTCAATCCAACCCAAAGTGAAGCAGTGACGATGGTCGCATGCCAGGTATTCGGAAACGATGCGGCGATCGGCTTTGCTGCAAGCCAGGGGAATTTCGAGCTGAATGTTTTTAAACCGGTTATCATTTACAATTGCCTGCAAAGCATTCGGCTTCTGGCAGACTCCATCGATTCCTTTAATAAAAATTGCGCAGTTGGAATTGAAGCGAACCTGGAAACGATATCAGCCCATGTCGAAAATTCGCTCATGCTCGTCACAGCACTGAACCCTCAGATCGGTTATGAAAAAGCAGCTGAAATTGCAAAGATGGCGTTTAGTGAGAATATTACCCTTAAGGAAGCGGCGCTCCGCTCAGGCTATGTGAACGAAGAGCAATATAACCTCTGGGTTAAGCCGGAAAAGATGGTGTAACAAGGATGCCCCCTTCAGATGAGAAGGGGGCAACTTCAGAATAAGAAATTCAAATTAACGCCGCAGCCCGCTAAGCTGAGCTTGAGCAAGAGCAACCATGCGTTTTGTCATCTCACCGCCGACAGAACCGTTGGCGCGGGCAGTTTGATCCGCGCCCAGCTGCACTCCGAACTCCTGGGCAATTTCATTTTTCAACTGGTCAAGAGCCGGACCAGCTTGCGGAACAAGCAGTTTGTTGGAGGATCCACTTCTGTTAGACATCAGTAATCATCTCCTCATTTGAATTCTTTTGGCTGGGTTAGCCGGATTCGCACCGGCCGCAGGCGTGGCCTGCTACCTGCTTGGTTTAACCCAACATCTTGAAGGAAATGCTAATGCACTATTAGTATGCGTTTTATTTGATGGATTATCAGAGGAATAAAGCGCAATAATTTCCTGAAGTTGGCCAAACTATAAATCATAAGAAAAACAAACACTAAAGATACTACTTGGAAAGGAGTAACCATGATGTCTGCCTGCCCGATTTGCAACGGTTTTAGGAGATTGGAAGTCGCATGCCCATCTTGCGGGCAGCTATTGGCGGAGCAAGGAAGAATCATGGACTACTACGATGATTACAGCCCGTATATGCCAATTGACCAAATGAAACTGGAAGACGGCTATCCAACTACATATTCAAACCAGCAATGCCCGCATCTTTTTACATGCAGCGAATGTGGATTAGAAAAAGTTTTGCTGGTGAAAGAATAATTCTAACTCTACCTTTTTCGTCCCCGCATTTTAACGAAGAAAGTTGGTTTCTTTCAGACAGCACACTTTGGGCCCTCATTTATAAATGATTGTTAACATGCATTAGTTATTATACAAAAAAATCTGGCCTAAAAAGGTCACTTATATGTCCTTTTTAGGCCAGATTTTGTTTTGTTTGGTTTGGTTATACCGCAGCAACCGCCTCTGCAGCCGGGCGAATTCTCAGTTCAGTTTCAGCATCGAAGAAATGGACTTTGTTCATGTCGAACGCAAGCTCAAGAGTTTGTCCCGGAATGATGTCAGTGCGGGAATCGACGCGGGCAACAAATTCCTGTGCATCAACGCTGGAGTAGAGCATCGTTTCCGCTCCTGTTAATTCAGCAACATCAATGACTGCGGAAATTTTGGAACCGGCTGAAGCATCGATGAAAACAGGCTCATCATGAATGTCTTCAGGTCTGACTCCAAGAATCAGTTCTTTTCCGACGTAACCTTGATCACGAAGGACCTTCATTTTTCCTTCCGGCACGGCAACAGCTACATTGCCAATCACGAATTTTCCTTCTTCAAGCATGCCGTTAAAGAAATTCATCGCGGGAGAACCGATAAATCCGCCAACAAAAACATTTTCGGGCTTTTCGTATACTTCTTTAGGAGCACCGACCTGCTGAATAATCCCGTCTTTCATGACAACGAGACGTGTTGCCATCGTCATCGCTTCGGTTTGGTCATGGGTTACATAAATTGTAGTCGTTTGCAGACGCTGATGAAGCTTGGCGATTTCAGCACGCATTTGCACACGAAGCTTTGCATCAAGGTTGGAGAGCGGCTCATCCATCAAGAACACTTTCGCGTCACGAACAATGGCGCGGCCCAAGGCGACACGCTGGCGCTGTCCACCGGATAGAGCTTTTGGCTTGCGGTCTAAATATGGCTCAAGGCCCAAGATTTTCGCAGCGTCTTTAACACGGCGGTCAATCTCATCTTTAGCAAACTTTCGAAGCTTTAAGCCAAACGCCATATTATCATAAACAGTCATATGCGGATAAAGGGCATAGTTCTGGAAAACCATTGCAATGTCGCGGTCTTTTGGTGCGACATCATTGACACGTTTGCCGTCGATATAAAAATCACCCTGCGAAATTTCCTCAAGCCCGGCGATCATCCTTAATGTAGTCGACTTACCGCATCCGGATGGACCGACAAAAACGATGAATTCTTTATCCTTAATATGAAGGTTAAAATCATCAACCGCGGTTACCTTATTATCATAAACCTTGTAAATATGATCTAATTTCAATTCAGCCATTTTGTTCGTCCTCCTATTAATTCTGCTTGAACTTAGTCTATCGAATAATAGAAGAATAAAGTATGGACATTCTGCACAAAAAGTGAGGGGCGTTTTTGGGCAACTTGTAGAAAAATCAAAAGTTAGCTTAATTCGTATAAATAACAGGCAATATATACAGTTATGGCTCCGTTAAAGTCCTTCAAGCTGATCCCGGTTTTATCGGTAAATTTGTCAATCCGGTATTGCAGGGTGTTGCGGTGGATATATAGCTTTTTAGCTGTTAAAGAAGCATTCAAATTGTTTTCCAGAAAAACTTTTATTGTATGAAGCATTTCAGGCTCCTCTTGAAAGATCGGTAAAATTTGTTGCGTTAAATGACGGCGCAAATTTTCCGGCATCGAAGCAGACAGCAGCGCAGGAAAAACTTTTTCAAACGTGTAGATCCGTTCCTTCGTGAGGAGTTTTATTCCTGTTTGAAAGAATTCAGCTTCGTACTGAACACGGCGACTCATTTCTTCGTTAATAGGTAAAAACTTGCCCAAATAGAAATAGGTTTTGATATAAAAATCACTTTCCAGTGTATTGGCCAATGAATGGAAATCATCCTCGCCCATTATGTAGCCTTTATTATCCTCAATCACAAGTCCTGATCGATCACCTAGCCAGATAACGATACAATCATCCGCAAAAAAACCTTTTAAGGCAGGCTCCATTTCATTTTTGTTCAGGCTTTCCCCTTTGAACTGAAACTGGATCATCCTTCTTGGAGCATGATCGGAAGCGGGAGGCTTTCCTGCTGCAAATAAAAAATCATGCCAGCTTTGTTCCTGGTAGCCCCGGTAAATTGCTGCTGGCTGCCCAAAGCTCCCGAACAAGGCATTAAGCAAGTCCAATTCTTTTTCGCTTAAGTTTTTTTGGGGAATGCCGATCCACTCATCCTGATCAGGGGACAAGAACCAATTGTAACCGGCAGTTAATTGATCAGGAGGGTTGGACGC
Organism: Bacillus canaveralius; assembly: GCF_002860125.1. GTDB lineage: Bacteria > Bacillota > Bacilli > Bacillales > Cytobacillaceae > Bacillus_BJ > Bacillus_BJ canaveralius. The sequence goes on along the minus strand of NZ_PGVA01000038.1, from coordinate 11,364 downwards.
GAGCACTGCACCGGGGTAAAGTGATAAAAGTTGTTTAAACATAACGTTTCCTCTTTAAGGTTTGATACCTCTCATTATAGCAGTTAGTGGTACAAGCAGAAAGGTTGCAAACTTAGTAGCGAAAAGAAAAACAGACGCAGCAAGAAGACATTGATTGTCACGCCACTGGCGGGAAACCGCCGAGTATTACGCCCCTCAATGTCCTGCTTGGATCATAAACTATGAAATGCGTTTCAGAGCAACCATTTTTCGTCGACCGTACAATTTCGCGCCTCAATGTCCGCGTTCCTGACCTGCTGTCCAGTGTTTATATTTTCAATTATGGAAAAAGTGCTGGCTTTTCAAACAGAAGACTATTTCTCATATACATGATATAACATCAATTCATGAATCTGGCTCTGGACATCTGCAATGATCTCTTGATTCGGCTCTATCGATGTCCACTCAATTTTCCCGCTTTGGTGATAAATTCCTTCGTATTTTTTCTTTTGTAAGTAAAATGAAAACGTCCAGCCCGGGAGCTGGTTATTAGCATATAGCGGTTTATACTGAAAATGTGTTAACATTCTGCAAATCCCTCCTTGGCTTCATTTTACCGTCAGTACCGAACAAAATAAAACAACAGGCTCTCATGTAGCAGGCCTGTTGTGGATCATTGCGTCGGTATGGGAAATCCGGAGCGAAGGAAGAACAAGTTGCAGAGGTTCCTAACCCGCTGTTCCTCGATCTCCGGCTCATCAAACGACATCGGCTTGGAGTTGATTTCATAAAGGACGTATTCGCCGTTTGCTGTGATTCCGGCATCAATCGAAAATTCACCGAAAAAGCCCAGCTCCGAAGAAAGGGATTCGCCGCATATGCGCACGATCTTTTCAATAAATTGATCGTGTTCACTGCTGCGAACCAGGCTGTACGGCAAAAGCTTGCCGCCGTTCGGAAGATGGGTGGTCAACTCCTGTTGTCCCGATTGCCTGATGCCTACTCCCGTCGGACGGTAGCCATTTTCCCCCCAATGTGCGAGGATTCTAAAGTCAAAGCGGTGGCCAGTTAGCCGTGCAGGTGTGACGGCTTCCTGGGCGATATACTTGCTCGTTTCAACAGTGGGACTGAGATGGGCCCAAAATTTCGCATAGCTGCCGAAGCTGATTTTTTTGCGTTTGCTTTCGAGCGCAATTGTACCTTCGGAATCCTTCATTACCCGAAAAATCCCTTTCCCCTGTGCTGAGACCCGCGGTTTTAAATAGATGGAGTGATGCTTGTCAAGAAAATCTTGCAGCTCACCATCATTGTGCACGGCGATCGTCGCTGGCAAGCAGGGACGCATCTCTTCATTTTGGTTAAGAATTTCATAGAGGACATATTTATCAAGAAAGCACGGATTAAAGATCGGAATGTTTTGGTCGGCAAATTTTATGAAGGCTTCAATCGTCTCTGCTGTTTTTTCAGCTTGCCTGAAGGGAATCCGGTTGTAGATGAGATCCGGAATCGGCGCAGAAACTTCAATCCATTTCTGCTTGCCCGGTACATATAAATAGCCTTGGATAGTTGACTCTGTAAGCCGGTCCGGAGTAAATACGACAGAAATGCCGCCCATTCCGATTATTTTTTTTTGGATAGCGGCAAACAGCTGGCCGTTTCCGGCTATGCTGCCACCATTTTTCTTTCGGGCCGTCATAATCCCGATTAACGGTCCGGCATTTTTGGACGGCGAATCAATCGGGATAGAGAGCACGGGACCCTGGCCAGCTAGAGGACGCACCGGCAAATGCTGTTGATTGGACGCGAACGTGCGCCTTGGCCCAGCACCGGTTAAAATACACCAGAGCTTTTCAATTTGACTATAATGAAGAATCACTTGAATACTTCCTCTGGTTTTGTGATCGCCTGCTCTGCTAAAAATACGGCAAAGGCTAATGAGAATTTTCGGGTCAAAAGTTCAAACTCTTTTAAGCGGGGATGCTTGAAAATCGATCGTCCCGGCTTTGAATTTGCTTCGAACAGCCATATACGGCCATTCCTGTCGATCCCCATATCAAAGCCAATCTCACCGATAAACCCATCGATGTTTTTTTCAATCCCTTTGCTTAATTCAAGAGCCGCATCTGTCAGCTTTTCTAAAAAAGCTTGTTGGTCATTTTCATCAGGAAAAACTTCCTCGATCGTCCTGATCGCTCCGCCATTGTTTATGTGGGTTGTAACGCTTCCCGGACCAGCAATTTTTGCGGCCATGGCGGTGACTTGCCATGTCCCGCTTTCATCCTTGTTTGTATGAATCCTGAAATCAATCTGGCGCTTTTCGTTCCTGATTAGGTCGATACCTTGCTGGATGAGCATTTTTGAAAGACTTTGATTGGAAAATATGTGGCGCATTAATATTTCCAATGAAGCAAACTTTTTTAGTTTGTTTTTTCCGTGTTCATCGCGATACCGGCAATAATAATCCCCACCCCGTTTATCATAGATAATTTGGTGGACGCCGAACCCAAGGCTGCCGTTGATCGGTTTTATATACACATGACCGTAATCTGCCAGCATTCGTTCAATATTTGAGAACGATGTGAATGGGTGGGTTTCCGGCAAATATTGAGACAGAGCATCTTCCTGGAGCAGCCGCTCGTGAATTTCAAGCTTATTAAAAAAGCCGGGATTGTAACAAGGAATTAAATAATCGTTTTGCAGGCGTTCTTTCACTTTTTTTAACTCAAACAGCTTTTCCGTACGCCGGTTTGGGAGCCGGTCATAAATGACATTTGGAAAGGGAACCTCGATGATCTCCCAGCCCTTTTGCTGATAAAAATACCCCTTTATCAGCCCATTTTCCCAGTCGATATGTTTCTCTCCAAAGACAAATGGCAGCACGCCCACAGATTTTTGCACGGAGAGCAGCTTGGCGAAAAACAATGACCTATCCCCGACCGGCCTTAGCGGAAACGGTGTAAAACCGGCTGTGAAAATACCGACAAGAGGGCCTATAAACAATGTCTCGTTTTCGACAAATAAATGCAGCTGGCTTGTCAGTTCAGGCATTTTTAACTGAGCCTGGATGTTCTTGCTAATGACGATCACATTTTCCGCTTCGGGATGGGGGAGGATAATTGCTGCAACCGACTTGCTTCCAAAAGCAATTTTTAAAGTGGTCCCATTTAACGGAAATTCGGCGGGATAATAAACCACGTCATCAATTTTTGCGGAGAATTCAATTGGATAGCGTTTTCTCATTGTACCGTTTCCTCTCTTTCTGTACGGCGCTGCCGATTTTTTTTGCGTAAAGAAGCGGTGCGGAAAATAATTCTTCCTGAAGATGAGGCAGGGACTGCAAAATCACCTTGCGGCCCGGTTTTGAATTAAGGTCAAGAATCCAAACAGCGCCGTCTTTCGTAATGCCAATATCAACACCAAGTTCAAAAAGCGGCATAAATGAATCTTCAAGAACAGCAGGAATTTTTACTAATAGCTCATCAAGTTCCTCGCAAATAAAATTTTTGAGTGACGGATCGACTTTATCAACCCAGGCTCGAAAAGGGGCAGCGACTCCCCCGGCGCTTAAATTTGAAAGAATCCCATCTTTTTTGCCGGTCCGAATCCCCCGTCCTCTTTCAAGCCAATGACCGTTTGCGTCCTTTTGGAGAAGGACCCGGACATCAAAAGGCCGGTCTTGATCGTCTGTTAGTTGCAAATAAGGCTGCACTAAGAATTTTTTTTTAGTTAGTAACGACTCGAGCCACCGTGACAGCTTGCTTTTGATTGAAAAAAGATAGTTAACTTGGTTACCTTGTTTTTCCGTTTTCGCAAGAATTCCTTCTTTTTGGACTTCTAAATAATAGATTCCGTTTCCCCCCGAGCCGTTTACAGGCTTCAAAATGATTTTCCTGTGCCTTTTTAATTCATTTAAAACTTCTTCAGGCAATGATACAGGTTTTGAAGCAGGCAAGTAGGGTGCCAGTGGTGATGACGCCAACACTTCATAAATTTCAAGCTTATTAGGAAGGCCATAACCGAGGAAAGTAATGTCCGGGTTGTTTTTTAACCAGCTAACAATCGGAATACACTGCTTAGAGTGGCGGTCATCGCCGTAAAAGCAGCGATCATAGAGAATATCAGGAATCGGAAATTCCGCTGCATTCCAGCGCGACCTTTCTGTGTCATACCTATGCCCGGTGACAAGCATCGTAACTGGGTTGATTTGCGAAGGGATGAACCGGAAGCATTCGATCCCGAAGCTGGCGGCTCTTGAAGCAATTTCATTTACATATTTATTTTCACTGTTCAGATGCAGGGCCATAATACCGAACTTGATCATATATCACTCCTCCTCCAGTTGAAATGGCTTTAGTGCCCATGATGTTGCAAATTCAATTATTGCTTTAGCCGAGGGACGAATTTTCGTATCGTGTTCTTCAAAATTTTTCGATGGTTTTGAATTGACTTCAATCAACCAGACTCCTCCTGTACAGTCAACTCCGATGTCGATGCCAAGTTCAATCGTGAGTCCATCTGTCCGTTCACCGACAATGGTGGCGGTTTCCAGAGCTACTTCCTTCATTAAAGCCGCTATTTGTAAAGCTGATACCCGATCAAAATATAACGAGAGTGCCTTTAACGGGCGCATCGTTTCTCCACCGCGGGCGATATTCGAAACAAACTGGTGCTCCGCAGATATTCGTGCGGTCGTCGAAGTTACTTTCCACCTCCCGGACAGGTTTTTATGACATAAAAGCCGGAAATCGAGCTTTCGGTTATGGATTGATATGAGGGGAATTCCTTGTTGAATGAGATAAATATTGTTATGCAAACGGGATTCAATCTGTTTAATCGTTTCATCCAGGCTTTTATGTTCTGACGTGGCAAACCAGGAGTTTGATGAGCTAATCATAAAATCGTTGTCGTCCATTCTGGTCAGTTGAATGATGTTTCTGCCCTGGCTGCCGTTAATAGGCTTTAAGTAAAGTGAATCAAATTCAGAGATCATTTCGGTGAGATTATCTCGATTGAATAATTTGGTTACTGGGATGTAAGGGAGAAGGTGCTCCTCGGCCTCCAGCATTTCGTGGATTTCCCATTTTGAAAGAAAGCGGTGATTAAACAGGGCAATGCCGATGGCAGCGACACCCGCTTGAAACCTCTCATAGTAGCGCGATAATTCAAGTGTGCGGCTTGGATTGCGGTTATAGATCGCATCGGGAGCCGGGAGGATCATTTGTTTCCAGCCGTCATTCTCGAAATAATACCCCTCTATTGCATCAACATGAAAATTCTTAAAGTTAAAAACGTAAAACAAACCTCCCTGGCTGGAAAGGCCATGATGCATCTCCTCACAAAATGCATGCAATGGGCCAAAATCGGGCTCGCCAGCGACGGTCTCACCTATGCTCGTTAACAGGGCAAGTACTGGCCCGAACGAAATCGTTTCGTGTTCCGGCAGATAGTGGACTATAAGTTGAAGGCTTTGAACCGGAAGCAGCATTTCCTTCAAAGTAAAAGAGGGAATTAGAAAAAGCTGTGCCTCAAGCCTGGTTGCAATAACAGCCGCATCGACAACCCGCTTGCCGATCCGCATTTTTATGGTAGCTCCTTCTTCTATCCCCCACTTATCAAGGAGTTTTTTCCCGATCTTTATAAAATGGTTTTTTTCTTGAAATATTTTGATCGGCGCAATTGAGATTACTATCGGGGAAATACTCATAAAGCATTCCTCATTTGCATGTCATAGTCACTTTCAAATGAAAAATGGGCGAAAGCTGATATGGTATCGTATGAACCGGCAGGCTGGTTTGTGAAACATTTTAAAGAAGCAATCGGGCCGGGAGTGCAATTGAAAAGCATCGTTTCGAAGGATGGTAAAAGGGAAGTATTTTGCAAAAAGTATCTGAACTGAATCGGTGTTTCTTTTGTGAAACGGTCCGGGTGAACGCGCTCGCTTTTTGCTGCATAGTTTGGTATAGTGTAGTGGAATTCCAGAAAAAGGAGTGTTATTTTTGGCGATCAATGTGTACGATTCTGCCTATGATCTTGAAAAAGCTGTTCGAGGCAGCGATGAATATATGTTACTCAAAAAAATCTATGAGGAAGTAAATGCTGATGATTCAGCACGAACAATGTTTGAAAATTTTCGCAACATCCAAATGCAGTTACAGCAAAAACAGATGGCGGGTCAGGAAATTGCACAGGATGAAGTCGACCAAGCCCAGAAAGCAGTGGCTCTGGTCCAGCAGCATGAGAAAATTTCAAAACTGATGGAAGCGGAACAGCGGATGAGCATGTTAATTTCCGAATTGAACCAAATCATCATGAAGCCTTTGGAAGAACTGTACGGAAATATAGAAAATCAATAAAACAGCTCCAGCTGATTGCGCAGATCTGCAATGCTGTTATGAAAGGCTCCTGGGAACAGGGTCTTTTTTTGTTGGTGCCAAAAAGTCAATGACACCTACGGGCATGATGCAGGTGATACTTGCAGTTTTGGAGTGGCTGAACTAAGGGAAAGCGATTTAGCCAGGGATTTGTTGCAGCGGGCAGATAATGCACTGTACAAAGCGAAAAAGGGTGGCAGAAACATGGTTGTGATAGCATCTTAATACTGGCTTGCTCCAAACCGAGTAATGCTGTCTTAACGACGATTTCTTTGAAGCATGTTCTATTCCCCGCAAAGGTTTCATAAACCTGTTATAAGGAGTGACACCAAAGAATAGGGGGCACAATGATGATTTACCGTTTGCTTGCTTTAAATATTGATGGAACCACTTTACAATCAAACGGAAAACTCCATAAATCCACGAAAGAAGCGATAGACTATGTTCAACACAAAGGCATTTATGTCACGCTTGTTACCTCAAGGAGCTTTCCATCTGCAAAAAAAGCCGCCAGGGCTTTGAAAATAAATTCAGTGCTTGTCAGCCACAGGGGTGGATACATTTCCGGCCCTTTTGAAAAAGATGCCCTATTCGTTAAACGGATAAAGGAAGATATTGCCTTTGAAATTGTCCAGCTGCTCGAAGCTTTTCCATGCCAGATCAGGCTTGTTCATGAACGATTTTCCATTGCCAATAAATATAAGCTCAATCATAACATGTTGGCTAAAACAGTATTCACAACAGGTGATCCCGTGTTTTATTCCCAGCAATTTGTTGAAATTTTAAGTGAAGCGCTTATTGATCAGCAAGTGGCACCGCCCAAAATAGAAGTGTATTTTGAACATGAAGAGGATTTGGAAGACTCGACAAAAGCGATGAAGTCGATGTTTTCCGAGGTTGATTTTGTAAAAGTATCTGATCTGCGACTCGACATTGTTGCGGGCGGCGTCTCAAAATTGAGCGGCCTGATCTATTTAGGCGAGCATTTGGGAATCGCCCGGCAAGAAATGGTCGTCATCGGTGATGCACTTGATGATATAGAGATGATCAAAGCGGCAGGCCTCGGGGTAGCAATGGGCAATGCGCCATATGAAGTGAAAAAGGCTGCAGACTGGGTGACCCGCTCCAATAATGAGCATGGAGTTTCTTACATGGTGAAGGAACATTTCCGTAAACAGCATCCGATAGATTTTTTAAAAAAGATGAATATCCTGAAAAAATAGCTAAAGTATAGTGCGCTCCGGATTTGGGGTGCTCTTTTCTTTTTTCAGGGATTTCACGGTCACCTCATGTTGACTGCAATAAGACGATTCAGTACACTGAAGGAAGCTTATATTTGAAAGGTGATTGCTTTGCAAATTTATATAAAAGGAATAGAAGATGAACGTTTTACCAGGCCGCTTCAATTAATCGCGAACCTCTTTTATGAAGAAACAGAAGTGTTGCTGGAAGAAGGCGGAAATGCTGATTTGGCGATCGAGCTTCAACTTCATGAAACAGCCAAAAAGATTGCGGTGAATGCGATCCTCAAAGATCAATCCGGCAATCATTACCGTGCATCTTTTGAAAAGGAATTAGCCGAAGAGGACACGGAAAAGGAGCGGTTCACAAAAATTAAAACGGCCATCTCACATGTTTATTTAACGGTTCTGCAGGAGCATACTGGCATCATCCAAAAATGGGGCATTTTGACGGGTGTACGGCCGACAAAGCTGCTGCACCGGAAATTGCAGGAAGGCGTCCCTCGTGAAGAAGCCCATAAACAGCTTCAGGAGGATTATTTGATTTCAGACGAAAAGATCCAGTTGATGCAGCAAATTGTTGATCGTCAGCTTGCAGCTGTGCCTGATCTTTACCGTCTTCAGGAAGAAGTGAGTATCTACATCGGCATCCCCTTCTGCCCAACAAAATGTGCCTATTGTACATTCCCGGCTTATGCCATCAACGGAAGGCAAGGCACAGTCAATTCTTTTCTCGGCGGGTTGCATTTTGAAATCCGTACAATAGGGGCATGGCTGAAGAAAAATAATATTCGAATAACAACGGTTTACTACGGGGGCGGTAAGCCAACAAGCATTTCAGCAGAAGAGATGGATATGCTTTATGAGGAAATGTACAGCTCATTTCCAAACGTCCGCGACATCCGTGAAATTACGGTTGAGGCGGGCCGCCCGGATACGATCAGCCCTGAAAAACTTGAAGTATTAAAAAAATGGAACATCGACCGGATCAGCATTAATCCGCAATCGTATACGCAGGAAACGCTCAAGGCGATCGGCCGCCATCATACGGTTGAAGAAACGATTGAAAAGTTCCACCTCGCACGACAAAAGGCTATGAATAATATCAACATGGATTTGATCATCGGGCTTCCAGGCGAAGGCACGGATCAGTTTGCACACAGTTTAAGCGAGACAAAGAAACTGATGCCGGAGTCGTTGACAGTTCATACTCTGTCATTTAAGCGGGCGTCAGAAATGACGAAAAACAAGCAAAAGTACAAGGTGGCGGACCGTGCTGAAGTGGAAAGAATGATGAACATGGCCGAGGATTGGACGAAGAAACATGGCTATGTTCCTTATTACCTGTATCGGCAAAAAAACATACTCGGAAATCTTGAAAATGTCGGGTATGCATTCCCGGACCAGGAGAGCATCTATAACATCATGATTATGGAAGAACAGCAAACGATCATCGGCCTTGGCTGCGGAGCGGCAAGCAAGTTTATTGATCCGCATACAGGAAAAATCACACATTTTGCGAACCCGAAGGATCCGAAGACTTATAATGACAGCTTTGCGGATTATACTGTTAAAAAACTGAACATCTTAAAAGAATTATTTTCCCGGGAAGAAACTCCTGCCTAAGCAAAGGCAGGAGTTTTGACTTTTAACAGTAGCTGGAACATAAGCGGTCCAGAACGCAATTTCGGTTTTTTTATAACTCTTTCCATATATCCCTCTGATAGAAATCCGGGGCGTAAATGTGATATACTCATTCAAGAATATTTTTGAAAATTCAAAATAAAACAGGGATTTTTGTGAATGTGGAGAATGAATTAAAAACAAACTTTATAGACTATTATGAAATCAAAATGAAAGCGATTACTTTAAACGGGAGGGATTATCAATGATGCAGACAGCATTAACACTGACACAAATGATTAACAGGGCAGAAAAGTATTTTCCGAAAAAGCAGGTTGTTTCAAGAACAGCAAGCGGCATCAAACGGTTTACTTACAAAGAAATTGCCGAAAGAACACGGAGGCTGGCAGATGGTCTCGAAACGCTCGGTGTTGAAAGAGGTGATAAGGTGGGTACACTGGCGTGGAACCATCACCGCCACCTCGAGGCCTATTTTGCGATTCCGTGCAGCGGGGCTGTGCTGCATACAATTAACATACGACTGTCACCGCAGCATATTGCTTATATAGTGAATCATGCCGAAGATAAAGTGCTATTGATAGATTCCGACATTTTGCCATTGATCGAAAAAATTCACAGTGAATTTACCACCGTTCAAGCCTATATCATCATGACCGATGAAGAAGAATTGCCGGAAACGACACTTGAACCGGTTTACCATTATGAAAAACTGCTTGCCAGTGCAGATGACAGTTACGAATACCCGGATGATTTGGATGAGAACGCTCCGGCTGGAATGTGCTATACATCAGCAACAACCGGCAATCCGAAGGGAGTAGTTTATTCACACCGGGGAATTGTCCTCCATAGCATGGCTCTTGGTTTGGTGGATGGTGCAGGAGTGAGTGAGAAGGATATTGCCCTGCCCGTCGTTCCGATGTTTCATGTCAATGCATGGGGACTCCCATTTGCTGCAGTGTGGTTTGGAACAACTCTCGTCATGCCAGGGCCATATTTTACCCCGAAGCTGATCGCTGAATTAATTGAGCAGGAAAAGGTGACGATTACGGCAGGAGTACCGACGATATGGCTCGGTCTTTTAAAAGAGCTCGATGAAAAAACCTATGACATGAGTAGCCTAAGAGCCGTTTTATGTGGTGGAGCTGCAGCACCGAGAGGGATCATTCATGCGTTCGAGAAGAAACATAACATCCCATTTATGCATGCATACGGCCTTACAGAGACAAGCCCGCTTGTCGTCATTTCTAACCTTAAGAGTTATCAGGAACAACTATCGGACGATGAAAAAATCAACATCAAAGCAATGCAGGGCATTTTAGTTCCAGGATTAGAGATGAAGGTGATTGGCAAGGACGGGGAAATAAAATGGGATGGTGCGGAAATGGGGGAATTGGCGTTACGCGGACCTTGGATTGCCTCCGAATATTATAAGGATGAGCGCACAGCTGAAGCATTCAAGGATGGCTGGTTTTACACCGGGGACGTCGTAACTGTTGATGAAGAAGGATTCATGAAAATTGTCGACCGGACGAAGGATTTAATCAAGAGCGGCGGCGAATGGATTTCTTCCGTTGATCTTGAAAATGCGCTGATGACCCATGAAGCTGTTTTTGAGGCAGCTGTTGTCGCGGTTCCGCATGAACAATGGCAAGAACGCCCGGTAGCATGTGTTGTTTTAAAGGATGACTATACAGGGAAAACATCGGCGGAAGAGCTGTTACAATTCCTTGAGCCGCAATTTGCGAAATGGTGGCTGCCCGATGAAATTATTTTTATGAAGGAAATTCCTAAAACATCGGTAGGAAAATTCCTGAAGCGAACGCTGCGCGACCACGTGCAAAAGGATATATTGCAAAGAAATTAATGATAAAAAGGCCAGGGCACGCTGAAGTGACCCTGGTCTTTATTATTATAGAAAAGAAAACCCTAGGCTAGGCCTAGGGTTCCAAAAAGCTTTCAGCGTTGTATTAAAAAAACTCTCCCGAGGTGCTAAAATATTTTTGGTTCGCCAACCAAAATAACAGCATACGGAGGAGTTTTTATGTCAAAAGATACTAATAGTTTACCACACACAACTTGGAATTGTAAGTATCACATCGTATTTGCACCGAAGTATAGAAGACAAGTAA